>NZ_JBEXCR010000095.1:0-20776 GCF_040605375.1 Nonomuraea sp. NPDC005650 | reverse complement strand
TGACCATCCAGACCCGCGACGGAGGTAGCCGCAGCTCCTCTGATAGACATCAACAATCCAGGTCAGACAGTCCCTGAGCGCGAGCTACACCCAACGGCTTTAGCGCTTCCTCCGTTCGTTTGAGGACAGCCTCGTCGAGCGAGTAGAGCAGCATGGTCAGGGAACGCTGATCCCGATGTAGTGTGACTCCCTCGCCTTGCTCGTCGGGCCAGTTGAGTTCCGTCCCCAACTCTGTGGACAACTGCCGAGCGAACGCTCGTTCCTCCGGCTTCAAGCGTCTCTGGTGTGCTGAGAGCGGTTGCAGCAACGCGATGGCCAGGCGGAGTCGCGCCTCTGGATCGGGGCATGCCGCCCGCACCAGCAGATCGGCGAGGTCGAGCGCTACGGTGGCCTTCTCCGGACCTACCCAGCGTTGAGTCTCCTCGCCCAGGTCATTGAGCAGCGTAGTGTAGTCGTCTCTGTCGGGCGCTCCCCGCAGCACGATCTCCGTGAGTGCCACGATTCCGGCGACGTCTGCAGGTGTGAACCGGTCGTTGATCAGCGCATTGCGCAGGAACTCCCGCGCGCTACGCCATGCCGGTTCCCGGTAGTCGTCGGCCTCAACGAAGGGACCTACCACCGACCAGATCTGGTCGGCTCGAACATCATCAAGACCGAGGAGGAAATCAGCGATCTCACTGTCGTGAACAACTGGTGGATCCCATACGGACCATGCGTCCCTGTCGCGCAACGCCTCCTTGGCATGATGATTACCGTCCGCGACCATGCGAATCAGGTCCCGCCAGGTGGTGATCGAGGCCGACTCGGCTCTATGGCGATCCGAAGGTGCCTCCGGAACCTCGCCGCTGGACTCAAGGAGACTTTCCACCGTATCGGCGAGGCCGCCGGCAACGGAGAACAGACGGTCGAAGAGCGCTCGGTTGCCCACCAGTTGGGACAGCGACGCCTGATCATGCCGGAGCAGGGCGTTGAGCACCCAGACCGACAAGGCTTCGGCACCCAAAGTGTGTGGCGTCCCGGCCAGGAGATCGGCAAGTGGCAGGTTCCGCGAGTGGTCGCAAACTACTGCCCATGCTTCGTCTGGATTTCCAGCGTCCCAGTGACGAACTGGATCCGCTGACCTGTATAATGCTGCGAGCAAAGCGTCCCTCAACCATTCGGGTGCACCGTCACCCACTACTCTGCGCAGCCCTGGCAAGTTGAGCAGGTCAGCGTCCCGCCCCTGCTGCACCAGTAATCTCGCACGGAGTCGGGCAAGATTGGCGTCGGTCAGGCCGCCGGACATGATAATCCTGTCCAGGCAACGTCCAGCATGGGTGATGTCGCCCGCGGCGAGCGCTACGTCGAAGTCCTCCAACAGGCGTGAGACCGAACGCTGAAGGGGCAAACTTGCTCTTG
The DNA here is from genome assembly GCF_040605375.1 of Nonomuraea sp. NPDC005650. Classification (NCBI taxonomy): domain Bacteria; kingdom Bacillati; phylum Actinomycetota; class Actinomycetes; order Streptosporangiales; family Streptosporangiaceae; genus Nonomuraea; species Nonomuraea sp. NPDC005650. The sequence continues at coordinate 19,378 of NZ_JBEXCR010000095.1, read as the reverse complement.
GACGCTGACGGATAGTCTTAAGCATAAGAATCAGCAGGTTCCAGGCCGTGGTGGCGGTCTTCTGGTCTTGTCCGCCTTGGATTTTGAACGTCAGGTTAGGTCCGACCAATTGGTGGATAGCCTGCTCAACAGGGTCGGCGGGATTTAGACTGCTCGGCCTGCCGTCGAAGTCGCTGAAGCTGTATCCAACGAATGCCCTGATCACCTCGGCTACTTGACGTGACTGCGCGGCGCTCCAGGTGATCGTATAGCTGATGATGGTGCCCTCTTCGCCAGGAACCCGCCGCGGCAGCACTATGGGGTACCGCTCGTGGCGGGGAATCCGCAACTCCTCCAGCAACGGGCCGAGGTGCTGGTCGGAAGCGGTGTCGACGCTGTTACCAATCGTGTTTTCTGAGCCGAAGAATCCTTGAAGGAACGCCAGTTCGGCGGGGGACCAGCCCTGCCCTTGAGAGGACGCGTTCATGCGTTCTCGATCTCCTTCCAGTTGCTGGTGAGCGTATGAGTTGCCGCCACTGCATCCACCCGGTAGAAGGTCGGGCCCCGATCGGCTTGTGAGTTCCGGACAACGGAGTTCATCGGCCCGGTCAGCAACCACTCCTGCCCACAGAAGGTGGTTCCGTACACGTCGGGGCTCGTATGCACCGTCAGGCGGGTGGGGTCGGCCAGTCGGCGCAGTCGCTCCAGGAACAAATTGTTGCGCTCATCTGGTCGAGTGATGATCCTTATCTGTGTCCCCATGCTGGCCAGTCTGCCTAGCGCCTCGGTCAGGGTGAGCACCTGCGGAGCTGCGTCGGGGAAGATGTCATCGAAGTCGCCGCTCTGATTGTCGAGCACTGGCCTATCATCGAGTACCGGGCACTCCAGCAGCAGCCGATCACTCGGTGAGATCAGTTCTGCGCAGATTACACCCCTGAGCAGGGCATCGAGGGCTTCCGTGTTTCCCGCAGTGACGTCCAACGATCGTTCCAGGGCTCCGGACGCCTCGTCTCCGGTTTGCCGATGTTCGATCCGTGCATGCATCTGCTGCCCGTTGTCGACGAGACTGCGTACTGTGCCGAAGGCTGGCAAGGTGCCAGCGTCGATGCGCAAGGCCAGCACTCTACGAATGGCGGCCGACATCTCGTTCCCGTTCTCGGTGGGAGCGACGAGCTGCACCACATGGGACGACGCGATGGCCTGCCGATAGCGCTCCTGCCAGCCTTCCTCGATGACGGAGATTTCGGGGTGCCCCTGGCTGAGTGCAGCGACAGTGAGCAACCGGTCAAGTACCGGCGGACCGGAGTACGGCTGGTAGTGGTCAAGCTTTTGCCTGCGGGCCTGGGGGCCGCGCGGCCAGAGCAAGCTGAAGACCTGGTCACTGGAGAGCGTCTGCTGAGCACCGGGCACCTTCAGCCTGTGCGATCCCACCGCGAAGGCCACGACCCTCGCCTCGACTTCGAAACCCAACCGCGCCTCCAGTTCTTTCCACGCTTTGCTGAGCCCAAGAGCGGTGTGATCGGTCGCTGGCGTCGACCCGGGCCGCAGCAGACGAGTGGACAGAGCGGCGACGGCGGCGTGCCGTGGCGGACCGGTTAGTTTTGACCAGGCCGTGCGCAGTTCGCGAAGTGCCTCCTGGGTTTCCCGGGAGGACGACCCGTGCCGGATGTCTTGGATCGCTGCGGCCGCGGCACCGTCGGAATTTTGGGCTACTTCCTCAAGCAGCGCCGTTACTGTTGCGTCTACATACTCGTGATCTGTGGGAGTGAGGGCGTTCGCAACCAAGCTCCAAAAACGTTGTGGGTCGTTGCTGTAGTACCGGGCCAACTGCTCGATCACGCCGAGCCCTCCGATAGAGGTTTCGCTCAGCCAAACCGTGGCCCCGCCAGCGGATCCGGGCACCACATCGGCAATAAGGTCGCGGTCCTGGGCGTCTGGGCAGGCTCTCTGCGCGGCCGCTAGGAGTGCCGCTGCCATGGTCTCGACGTACACGCGCTGGGCGAGCGCGCTGGTGCGGCCGCGGATGTCGGGTTCGATTAGCAACTCCCCGTGCTTGTCGAGGCGCGCCCTGACCCTGGGATCGCGGCTCAGTTCGGTCAGCGCGGATACCAGGCGCTCCGAGGCGCTGCTGGTGCCATTAAGCTCCGACTCCCGGTAGAGCACCCTCAACACGTCGTCCAGATCATCACCCCAGGCGCCGTTGGCCAGAGAGGCATGGATTTGCTCACCCGTCGATTCGCCGTCCAGTCCGCGCAGCGCGAACGCGGTTAGGTAGATCAGGCTCAGCCAGGTGCGCTGGAAGGAGTTGGCACGGTCGTCGAGTTCGGCATCCTCCATCAAGCTCGTGGTGAAGGCAAGACCGCGCCAGGACAGGCTGGCCAAATAGTGGCTCACCTCGGGATCGTCAGTGTCCAGCGGAGCGAGGTCGAAACGCACCCCGTCCACCGTAAGCGAGAAGCCGAGCGCGGCGGGACGCCCGCCGAAGATGTAACGCACGCGGCGGTTCTGCGTTCTCCCGTTCTTGAACGAGGTCTCGCACTGGGCACCCGTCGTCATCCGTCGAGCTTCCAACGGATTGCCAGTCGCATGTGTGGCGAAGTCCATGGCGAGGACCTTGTCGCGCCACTCCTCGGGCAGGTCGGCCTCGTTGAGGAATTCGGCCGGAAGGAACTGGCTGGCCCAGATAGGAAAGCCCTGAGCCGAGTCCTTGACCTCAGGGGGCGGTTCGGTCAGCTGGAGTGAGAAAGGTTGGACAACCTCGACGGGCGTACCGTCTTGCGACTGCCACTGCCCAAGGCTCGCCCGTTCCGGCGCAATGTCCGTGATGTCGATTGTGTCGCCCGCCTCGGGGAGGGGCAGCCACGTGCGGTGGTCGTCCCGGCGGTAGCCGTATCGGCGACTGACTCTGCCCGGCACGGCCTCCCGCAGGGCTGGCTCGATCGCAAGCGCCTCCACGTCTTCGTCCGGACCGAACGGGAGATGCATCACCACTTCCGGTACGTTCAGCGGCTGGAACAACGCACGTGTCACGAACTCGGGAAGCATGTCCTTGGGCTTGGCGCCCGGATCCCTGCTCACCGGCCACCAGTTGGACGCCAGCCTACGCACCGCCGTGGGGATCACGGCCAGCATCAGCGACCGCGGTTGATCCCAGAGCACCGCACGTACCTCCTCGGCGTCGATGTCCAACGCCTGCTGCAGATACGTTGCAAGTGAGTCCTGCAACCTAGGATCTGTGAGCACTCTGGTAAGAACATCCGTCAACGATTGCTGAACTGTCGGGATCTGGCGCGTGCGCTGTGCTGGGGCGGTCAGCAGGGTTCGCGGATCGGCGTCGCGGTGCTCGGCGGCAAGTTGGTCGCCGAGCCAGTCCAGGAGCGCGTGCGTAGCTTGGATCTTGAGGACGAACCGATTTCCGATCGGAAGGCTGCGGGCCTGAAGTTCCGGGTTGAGCAGCGAGTCATACGCCTGGTACGCCAGTCGGTCGCGCCCGTAGTCGGAGAGCGTGACGACCGACCAGGGCCGGGTCTCCCGATTGCGCCCTGCGCGGCCGCGGCGCTGGATGAACGCGGCGGCGTTGCGTGGAGACTTGTGCTGGAGGACGAACCCCACGGCGGGATCGTTAAAGCCGACCTCCAGGGATGCCGTGGCGACGATGAGATCGGCGTTCGAGTTGACGCCCGAGTCCTGAGACGAGGTCCGCGCGACGGTCAGCCAGCCTTCGTCTGCCGCCTTCGGCAGTGGTCGTCCGATGCGCTCTACTAGGTGCCATGCCTGGGCATCCCGGAAGCGCTCGTCCGCGTACGGCGCGGTGGAGGATCGGAGAGCGGCGAGGACTGGTTTGACCTGGCGCCGTTGCGCTCCGCCGCGATACTGGCCGCCCTCAGCGTCTCTGAGGTTGTCGTAGAAGCGATTGGTCACGTCCAGATCGTCGGTGAACAGAAAGCCTTTGGAGCCGTGCAGGTATTCGCTTCCGGGTAGATCCATGACTCGGCCGAACAACATGGCGGTCTGTATGGATGTCGACAGCAGGTCCGCTCCCGACACGGGATCGCCCCGCAAGGCGATGGCGTACTCGCGCCCTTCAGTCTCCAGTTCGTGGGCTCGCGGTTCGATGTATTCGACCGCGTTCTCATCGAGTCCGGTCAGCTGGGAGAAGAACCGGCCCGCGTCGCGCAGGGTAGCGCTTAATCCGACGAACGTCACCGGTGACATGGCCCGGTGCCGCCACCGCCGCATCATCAGGCCGACCTGGGCGCCGTGGATACCGCTGTAGGTGTGCACCTCGTCGAACAGTACGAGACGCGGCGCATTGTCGCCGGACCATCCGAGGAGCTTTCCCAGTTGCCGGTCCGTGGCATTGCGATTGAGCATTTCGGTGGTGGTGAATAGCAGGTCCGGCGGATTTTTCTGCAACGACTTCCGCGTGAGCACAATCACCGAATCATCAAGTTCGAGCCGGCATTGTGCACACCTAAGCAACTCGCGCCCCCGCCGCCGCTCGGCCTCTGGCCAGACCAACTCGCCGTTGCACTTTGGGCACGGCAGGTATGGGCAAACCACCGATTGGTCCTTGCGCATAGACCATGCTCTCGCGACATGCTTTTGATGCTTGAAGTCCGACTGCTGTGGCACATCTCCGTACAAGGCGCCGATGCGGAGGGTGCGGTGACCGCTGCGCCGTAGGACGTCGTTGACGGTGAGGGCAATACCGACGGCTTCTTTCATCTGGTCCCGCAGCAACTCCGTCCGCGGGTACAGCGCCATGGTTTGGACGCCCAAGCGGCTGCCACGCCCGGTCTGTTCAGCCATGTGGCAGAAGGCCGGCAGGTAGAAGGCCAAGGTCTTTCCGCTGCCGGTGCCGGCACCCACGATCACGCCACGGCTCCGGTCGCCGTCGGCGGCTTCGAAGATCTGGCGGGTCGCGATGAGTTGGAAACGCGCCAATCGACGATTCTGTATCTGGGCCGTGGCCACCCGTGATTGGAGGTCTCCCCATCTACGCAAGGAACTCAACTCCGACAGGACCGCGTCCGGTTCGATGTTGCGCTCCGGATAGCGCCGGGGAGAGGTCAGCAAGCGGTAGTCGGCGACAAGTCTCCTGCCTCGATGCCACCACCTCTCCGGCGGGTTCGTCACATCCCTAGGCGCGAAGAGTTGCCGTAGCCCGGCCGCCAGGCGAACGGTCTCGGCGAGCCTGGTCCGATAGGTACGCGGTGAAGTCCTCGGGATCTGCATCAGCAGTCCCTGGCTGATGAGCTCGCGCAGCACCTCCTGCGGATCCGCCTGTCCCTCCACATGACGCTCGATCACCTCGCATACCTCCTCGTCGGAGAGTTCGACCGAGGTGACGCCCCAGGACAACAGCGGGAGTTCGAGGTCTTCCAGGGAGTCGAGAATCGCGGAGACGAGGGCCTTGCTCGGCGCTTGCCCCATCAAATGTCCTTCCTGTGCAATTCGATTTGGTCGTCCAAGCGGGCCCGCCTGAGCAGCGCGATGTCCGCGTCTGTGAGGTCGGCCAGCGTCACGCGAGTTGCTTCGATCTTTTGGAACACGGCATCCAACTCCGGCTCCGGGTCGGGCAGTTGAGCAAGGGCCTCGCTGATGATGGTGCATGCCTGGTCGAAAAGCTGGATGTCTGAGATAGTCGGCTGCTTCCTTCGCGCCCAAGTCCGCAACTCGTCGAGTCTGCGGCGTTGGTCATTGCGCCTAGCGGCGGGAAGCAGGGCGAGTCTGCGAAGCGGCAATTCGGCCAGGCGGCTCTGGGCGAACTCCATCCAGGCGAATTCCAGTGCGGTCGTGATGGTGGATTTGGCACCGACAATCTTGTTCCGCGCGGCGGTGAACGCCTGATCGGCTGGGCGGCCACGTCTAACGTGGCCTCTGAACGCGGCTACTCCGTCGGCCGCTACGCTGAGGTCGATCAGTTCCTGCGTCCCTGCCAGTTGGTGAAGTTGGCGCGCGGCTTCGACCGCCTTTTCAAGGTCTCCCAGCGCAGGCTTCAGCAATTCGGCCTTCTTGGCGATGCGTTCGGCCTCGCGTTCGGCGTCTGTTCCCTGATCTAGTCGGACGGCTTCACGGCGCAGGGCGTCGGCCAGTTCGATAACAGGGACGGTCTGGCTCATGAGGCGTCCACTCCTGCGACGGCCGCCCAGCGCGCCAGCAGTTCGTCCAGTTCTCGGAGGGCACCGTCCCCGCTGTTGCTCTCCCTCATCCGTGCCTCCTCGAGTTTGTTGCTAAGCCACGTGTCGCTCCTGGACAGAAACTCCATCGCGAATCGGAGGTGCTCGCCCCTGTCCATGGCCGCGACGGTGACGAGTCTTCGTTGCCGGGTCCGATCACCGGATGAGGTCTGGGCCAGGCGCTCTAGGTCCTGTTCCAGTCGTTGAACGACAGGCCAGTCGCATTTGAGGGCACGCGCATTCATCTCCCGGATGGACTGGATGTCGTCTGGCGCGATTCCCACCCTCGCTGCCGACTCCAGAGCGGCACTTACGGATTCCACCATCTCGCGCCCGCGCACGCCCCTCGGCAGCAGCGAGCGGATGCTCTCCAGCAACTCGCGCAGAGAGGAGGCCTGTTCTTCCAGCAGACGGTTCCAGTTGGACAGCCCCTTGAGTGCGTTCTTTGCCCACCCGGGGACTCCCTCCTCTGGCATCTGCCAAGTCCAGCTATCAGCCGCGTCGCGCAAGTGATGCAGGATGCGGGCCGTGTCCAGCATCCTCACTTCGCCCCGGCCTTGGGCGATTCCGATGCCCTCACGAATACCGGCGACGAGGTGCGGTCGCGCGGCACTGTGAGTCTCCCACGCTTTCAGCCAGCCGGGAGTACGTACGTCCTGGTCTTTGCGGCTCCACTCAACGCCCGGATCGAGTGCCACGTCGAGCAGTTCGGCATCGGTCATTCCTGGGACCGCTCGACCTGCCAGCGCCGCACCAAACAACGAGCCTCTGAAGGCCACGGCAAGGTGATGGTCCTGCACCTCCCGCGCCGCGCATATGGCTTGCTGGAGCCGATCCTGGTGCCTTTCGGCTATCCCGTCGAGTCGGCGGATGTGGGCTGCGTTACCCTCGATGATCCCGGCTCTGGCCTTTAGGATCCCTTGGAAGAAGACGGCGTTCCGGTCCGTCCGCGTGAATCGGATGGCTGCATTCGTCACGTCCAGCGCTTCCCCAAGGGCGCCCTCGATGGAAACGACGGTTGATCTGTTCGGCCAAGCATTCCTTATCAGAGCGCTGGATGGTTCGGGCGCTAGCGGGTCCATCCACTGAGCGCGCCGAATCACGGCCTGGGATATCAAAGAACGCAACTCCCGTGCGGTCGCCTGTGGAAGTTCTGCCGTGCCGTTCGCCCACCGTTCGATTTCATCGAGGTGCTTGACCAGCGAGGCGGGTATTTTCTCGTTCGGTTGAGGTGGTGGGACCAGATTCGTGTTGCGGTCTGGTGACGTGTCTCGTCGCTCACGGTGAGGACCCCCAGAAGGGGATGTATCGGCGTCCTTCAGCGGTCTGATCCTGAAGGCGCTGTGCAGATTGGGGTGCAGATTGACCGCATGGTCGGGGGCCCCGCCCCAGAATTCCACGAAGGTGACACGACGGTCGGCGTCGGCCGGGTCCAGTTCAGTCAGTTCCTCGCGCACTGCCGCTAGCATGCGCTTTCCGTTCGTCCCGGGTGGGTATTCCTCACGGAACCGGACCTCTGGGAAGCTTCCGGAGCGGATTGCATCCGCATGCTCCACCAGGATGTTCCGTACGACCTCACCGACTACGGAGCGGGGGTTGAAGAGAAGGTTTCCGCTGTCGTCGTGCCTCGCCCTGCTGCGGATCATCCTTTCCAGGGCGTTCTCGTTGAACGGATAGAGGCCATGGCCCTTTGGGGAAACGCCGAAGCCTGCATGACACGGTTCACTGAAATGGCACTCGTCGCACTTGTTGGGCACCGCGCCTGTCCGGTCCCCCCTTTCCTCGAGAGCCTTTGCCCCGACGCGGACGGCGTTCAGGTACCTGCCGACGAAGGAGGCAGCGTCAGCCATGGCGTCGGGACCGCCGTCGAATTGCTGGTCCAGGTAGTAGGCATAAGGGGTGGTGGCCCTGATTCGGGTGACCACTGTGTCCACGAGGTCCCGGTAGGGGCCGGGGGTGATCGCCAGAAGCGTCCTGATGGGGGCGAGGACCTCGCCGCCATCTCGCACCCCCACCTCGATGATGGATTCGAGCAGGTCGCGCTGGATCCCTTGGATCAGCGCGAAGTCCTCGATCAGTAGGACGATCTCCTGTCGACGCCGGGCGAACTCCTTCCGGATCTCGATCATCGCGTTTTGAAGGCGTCCAACCCCCATGTTGGTGGCGTTCATCACAGCGACGTCCAGATGCCGGTTCAGCAGGTCCAGTGCCGCCTTCTGTAGTTCCGGCCTAGTCTGGATCAGCGTGCACAACCGCTTGGTGGCGACGGCGGCGTCGTCGATGTTGAGCAGGTTCAGCGGCAGATCCTCCTCGGTGAAGGAGAGTTGCCGTTCCGGTTTTCCGGCCCCTCGGTCCGCCCACAGATGCTCTGCCAATCGGGGGACGAGTCGGTCTGGGCGCAGCATGTGCTCGCGCAGGACGGGGTCGAGCAGGATGAGCTCAAGCTTGCCGGGACCGACCAGCAGACGCTCCGCTGGTATCCGGGCCTCGGCCTCAGTGAGCGCCTCCTGGAGGTAGTTCAGCAGGCGCTGTTTTAGGCCGCCGAGAGTGATCTCGGTCCCCATGCGCAGCACGTCAGACCGGAGCTTGTCGAACTCCGGCCCGTCCACCTCAGTAAGAAGTGCCTCCACGATCGACTTGAGACTCGTTCGAGCCTTTTCCAGATAGATGACGTGACGTCGCGGAGTGCTCTCGGTGCGTTCCTTCACCCAGCGCACGAGGTGGGACTTACCGCTTCCGGATCCACCGACGATAGGCATGAGAAGAACACCGTTGGCCATCGTCCTGGTCAGGAAGTCGTGACGTACGTTCTCTTCCCCCACCTCGCCGCCGTCGTATTCCCGGTCGACGTTGTCGGACGCTCGGCGACTGATCCGCAGGGGCGCGTGAGTGGCGAAGAACACCGCGGCCGACGGGCTCACCGCCTCGGTGCTGATGATGTTTCCCGCCTCCACTTTGTCCCAGCAGAGGTGTCCGACGAAATCACTCACCGTGGCTCCCGTGAACTTCGATTTCGGTTACGCGTTGTGCGCGGTCTACTCGGTCGGGATCAACCAGCACCACGTCGCGCTGCGAATCCTGGCGCCGGATCAGGCTGATCCAGCCTTCGTCATGTCCCCTGAGCAGAGCGAGTGACAGGACCGTGGACACCTTCTTCGGGTCGTCGGTCGATATGCCCAACTGTCTGGCGTACTGGCCTTCAGGCAACACCGGCAGTTCCGCAGACAAGTGGGCGACGAACTCCTCGGCTTCGAGCAGCGCTTCCGCAGGCCAGAGCCGTTCGACCGTCGCCTGGACCGCTGTGGTGCAGTCTGGGATCAGCGTGCGTGCCGCGTCGTCGCCAAGCACCGAATGCTGGCCGGCGAACCCCAGAGCCGGAGCCCAGTAGGAGAAGAGATTCCATCGGGTGCTGTTGGAGAAGACGAGACCTGAGGCCCAATTCACCGACGACTGCAAGGGCTGGACCTCGGTCCAGCCAAGCGGTGGACCTAGTGGATCCTGTGCGAGGAACCAGACCAACGCCCTGGTCAGATCAAGCGCGCCCCGGTCGGTCTGACCCAGAAGCCCATCATTGTGCTTGGCCGCCAAACAAGCGATGCGCAGCCGGTCCAGGTACGTGCGCAGGGCGGCTCCCGCCAGTTCCTGATGCTCTGCGGACAGTCCGATCTCGTCACTAGACTTCTCTAGTATTCCCAGGTCTTGAAGGGTGTCGAGGGCGCGGCGGGCAGGAGGCTTCTCCTTGGAGTCTTCTTTCGTTCGGAAGACCGATGTCGGGCTGAGCAGCAGCAACAACTCGTCGACCTGGTATCGAGCGGTGGGCGTGGAGAACATCCGTATGGCCGCCCACATCGCGGTGGGCAGCGATGCACTCACATTGATCAGTGTCATCAGAATTCTCCCAGGGCGACGCGGATCGAGACGGCAGCTCGGCCGCTCCAGAGACGGTGATCTTCGAAGTCATCCCGCACGTTCTGTGTCGTGGGCCGCAGGACATAGGTGATCTCGCCGCCACGCACACGGTCAGAGATCACACTGTTGAGTGGTCCCGGCGCCTCGGCGATCCATACAACCGGGATGCTGGAGTAGGTCGTCAGATCCTCGTCGTCGTCCACTATGACCGGAGCCGGATAAGCGTCCGCCTGAACCTCCGTCAACAGCGCACGGTCGGCTCCCGGGCCGCCGAGCACGGGCATCCCGCGTCGGACGAGGTGTCCCAGCAACTCTGGTAGCAGATCCCGGCGCTCCTGATCCCCATTCCACTGGATGCGCAGTCCGCTGGAACTTCCGCGCAGCCGGGTGAGGGGGTCGGTCGTGGCAGGCCATGGGTGGACCGCGGGAATCGGATCATAACCGCTGCGCATCAACCCGTTCCTCGGCGAGTGCTGCGCCATCCGGCAATAGGGGCACCCTCGACAATTCACCACCGTGCCAAGCAGACCACCACTCCAGCGGGTGCGATAGGCGTCGGCCAGGGTGTCACCAACACAGCGGGCAGGACTTAAGACCTGATGCATGTTCGTGAGAGCTTTCTCCTGTGCCGCGGTGATCTCGCGGCGCTGTGCGGAGACCGCGGACGCCCACCGCTCGGAATCGTTCGTTCCGCCGTCCATCACGAGCACGTTTAGGCGAGCGGCTGCGGAGCTGAGGAAGAGTTCCATGTGCACCTCCCATTCCGCCTGGGATTCGTGCTCCTCAGGTTTCGGAGGCTCCACCGCCTGAATGATGATCAGCTTGGCTAGCTTCATCAGATTGAGCGTCCGCACGTTCCACTGCCGTCCCTGCTGGCTGGCGTCCATCAGATGCGGTGGAAACAGATCGAGATCGATGGTGACTTTCCTGTCGGGACCGGTGTGGGCGTTGCGGTACATGTGCTGCCAGCGATCCCACCCCTTGTCCACTCCGATGATGGTCTGGGTGTTCATCTGCTGGGCGATACGAAAGTCCTTCGGGCCGAGCACCAAGTAGGAGATGGAGGCTTGTCCGGCGCGTCCGCCGCGCCCGACCTCCTGGTAGTAGCGATCTATGGTCTCCGGGAGGCAGGCGTGCACCACGCTGCGCACGTCGGGGAGGTCCACGCCGAGTCCGAAAGCCGACGTTCCGACCACGATGTCGAAGCGGGAACCGCCCGGGGCAGAGTCGGTCCGCCATCCGTCGACCACCGCTTGGCGCTGGGCCTCGCTCGAGTCGCCTGTCACCTCCGCCACCCGATGGATCCCGGCTTCGCGCAGCAACCGGATCCAGTTCCGCACGTCGTCGATGCGACTGGCGTACAGCGCCAGCGGCCTCGGCAGCAGGCTCGCAGCCTGCAGCACCGCTTCAGCCCGCTCCTCTTCCGACGGCAACCGGCGAACGTAATAGCTGGGTTCCTTACGCAGCGCCGCCGCCCAGACCAGGGCGGTGTCCTGCTCTGATGTTCCGAACAGATCGCAGACCGTGCGGATTTGGCGTTCGGTTAGCGTCGCGCTCATCGCGACGGTGATCGGCTGCTTACCCTGCGGGGCCTTGGCCATCCAGGCCATGCGGTGGGCCGCCATGGTTTGAAATTCCGGCCGGAACTCGGTGCCCCACTGCTCGATCAGATGCGCCTCGTCGATGACCAGGTAACGAAGGTGACCGTTCACGGCGGCGTCCATGAGAGCTCCGCTCAGCCCGGTGACCAAGGCTTCGGGAGAGGTGAACACTAACTTCTGCGACCCCTCCCTGATCCCACGCCGGATCTCCCGCTTGGTGTCCTCGGGCAGGCTGCCGGTATAGGCGAAGCAGCCACTCGGTGGCAGCTTGATCTTTGCCTCTCCGGCCAACTGCCTGGCGCGGCGTTCCATGTCGAGGGCTAGCACGACCGTGGGCACCACCACTACGGAGACTGCACGGCTCTCGGCGGACGCCATGATGATCGGGGCCAGCACCACATCCGTCTTGCCCTGGCCCGTCGGCACGGAAATAATCGTGGTGCTTCCCGGCGGGGCAAGCGCCACGGTTCGAGCGGCCTGCCTCTGGCCGGGTGAAAGGTAGTGCCCGTGACCGAGGGCCGCGGTCCAGAAGGGATCTGCCAGGCGGGTCTCCCGCGCACCGCACCTGTCCCTCCGATAGACCTGCCGGAGGTCGGCGCGGGCGAGTTCCGGCTTCTCGTCAGGACCGATGGAGGGATGCCACGGGGACGCGGAGACGGAGTAGGTGCCGTGGCCCGGTACGGCGACACACCCTAGTTCGCTCCACTGGGCACTGGTGGGCATTATCACGGACCTGGGCACCACCAGCGGCGGCTGTACGCCGCGGACTGCCTCCGCCTCGAGGAGGATCTGCCGTACTAGAGCGGCGAGGTCTCGCCACCCCGCGCCGCCGCTCCGCAGTCCCCGCAGCGCATCCCGTAGGCGCAGGCAGGTTCCTGAGGCGGGGATCGCCGCGAGCTTCTCCGCCGACGTCGCGCGGAGCAGGCGCTGCGCACAGGCCCAGTCATCGGGAGCCATCGGCTGTCTCCTTGTAGGCACCTATCATGAGAACGGTCACCGAGACTGGGGAGACCTTGGGCTCAGTGAGACCCTTGACGAGGGCTTCGGCGATCTTTACGTCCATCAGCAGGCTCTCGGTGTCGTTGACCAGCCGACCGGCGGCCTGCCTGGCCTCGGCCTGGGATCGAGCGCTCGCGATGGCCCGCACGCCTTGGTGCTGTGCCTTGCGGCAGCATTCGACGAGGTCAGTGACCCGTTTCAACTCGCTCTGGGCTCGCTGTTGGAGAACCCGTAGATCCAGGGCGAACTGTCCGCGTCCACCGTAAATATCATGTAACGCTCCAATTCGGTCGGAGTTCAGGTTCAGGTCCCCATTGTGCGGGTCGTACGGCTTCTCGAGCAGCGCCAGCAGTCGCGGATCCGTGACCGCTCGGCCATTGGCGGCCAACCACACGTGGCGGAGGAAGGGCGCGAGGATTCGGTCCGCCTGACGACGAAGCGCCAGTTCGGCGTCCCCGCTCCCACCGGTCATGGCGATGACCTCGGTCACGTCGGCCTCGACCAGGTAGTCGAAGCGAACGTAGACCTGCGGCTCGGCTGATCCGAGCATGGCTCTGCGGAAGAAGGCGGACGCCTGCCCCCGGTCATCGATGACGGCTGCCTGAGCGAGCAGATCGACGAAGGGCTGACCGATGCGGAATAGCCGCGTTCCTGGACGTCGGAGCATCGCGGTGCGGCTGAACAACCCCCGCATTTGCGCCGACTCGATGAGGTGCCCAGACAGGGCGAACATTCGCGGAGGCATCAACGGGGGCTTGACCCCTCGTTCGAACTCGACGACCGGGTGGAAACTCGACCCCGTCCGGCGTACCACGAACCCGAGCCCGCCATGGGCCGCGCCGACGTAGCCGGTCAGCGCGACTTCGAAATCCCGCCACTCTTTCGATTCGAACGCGTTGATCGCTGCTGCGATGTCTCGCAGGTCTGCCGGAGACTCATGGATGGACTCCAGCATGTCCATCGCGTCAATCTCCTTCCGCTCCTGCCTCAGCAGATCGACGATCTTCTCGTGAGCTGCGAGCAGCCCCTCGGGTCCGTCCTCGGCCGCCGACTGCCACAGCCACGGCAGTATTCTGTCGATAGCGTCCTGAAGCGCCGAGACCGACTCTCTGAAGATGCCGAATCCCTCGTCGAGCAGCGTGAGCCAGGCGTCACCGAACCCGAGGTCGCTATCGACCCCCGAGACGATGTACTGTTGCGCCGGTTCGGCGGAAGCCTGGCTGTAACGATCCACCCTGCCGACCACCTGTTCGAGCCGGTTGGGCGATGAGGGCAGCCGGCAGTGGATCACCACGTCGGCCTGCTGGAGGTTCAGACCTGCCTCCGCGGTGGCGTCCACGACGAGGACGCCACCCTCTTCCAGCCAGGTCCTCACCGCCTGCTCAGACATCTCCGGACCGGCTCGTCGCGAGTGCTCCAGCACCTGCAGGTCGACTCCCTCGCTGGCCAGCGCACCACACAACTCCGCGCAGAGGTTGCCGGGACCGCTGAACACAACAGCGTGACGAGCACTATTGAGCGCGGGGACGATGGCCTCGGCCAACTGGAGGCTTCCGCTGGCGGAACCGGCGAACGCGCCGGACAACTCGTCAAGGAGATGGCGCTCGACCGGATGAACGGGCGGTGTGGCGAGGGCTGTGCGTTCGTGGCCAGTCAGGCAGGCACGGTTGGCGGCACTGAGATCGCTTCCTACGCGCCAGCGCAACGCGTCGGCGAAGTCAGTGACGCTGCCGCCGGCGCGAGAGGCTAGAACAGCGAGGGCACGACCGAGATCCGCGAATGTCCCAGTCTCAGGGTGGTCGAGCAGCCACGCGGAGGTCTCCGACTGCCAGTCGAGTAGAGCGCCCTTGAGCGCTTGCTGCTGGGGGGAGTCCAGCGGGATGAGTTTAGGCCGCTGTCGGCCGCTCACCTCGAACGGCGCGATCTCGGGGTCGTCAAACCGGGCGAGCACCTTGGCCCGGCGATGCCTGATCATCCGCCGGTGCAGCCGGTACGTCTCGCTGATGTGCGCACGAAGTGTTTCGACGGCGGATTCCAAATTCGGCCTGCCGACGCTCTCGCGCAACTCGCCGTCGATGGTGAGAAACCCCCGGACTTCGTCGGCCAACTCCCCGAGCCTGACGTCGTTCGGAGCCAAGGCCAAGATGTCATCGATCACTGCGGGCAGAAGGACCTCGAATCCTTCCTCGGAGGTAAGGGCGTACAGGTGGTTGGCGAGTTCCTTGCGCTGCTCGAACCGTGCGCGGAACGCCTCCCGCTCCTCCCACTTGTAGAGGTCCTTATCCAGCAGATGGAGCAGCCCGAGATGGGTGTTCAGTCGGCGGGTTGCCGGGGTCGCGGAGAGCAGGAGAAGCTTGGGGCAGGACTGTGCAAGCGCGCAGACCTCCCGGTAGGGGGAGGACTCTGGATCCCCCACCTCGACGAGCTGGTCCGCCTCGTCGATGACCACTAGATCGAACTCGTGATAGTCCTCCCAGCGCTCTGCATGCTCGTGGGCAGAAATCTTGATCACTGCATCGGGAAACTCGTCGATATGGAACTTGCTGATCAACTCCTGGAGCCACTGCCGCCGCAGTACGTCTGGGGCGATGACCACGATCCGGCTCCTCGGGTTGTCCAGCAGTGACTGCCGGATGACGAAGCCGGCTTCGACGGTCTTACCGAGCCCCACTTCGTCCGCGAGGAGATACCGCTGCACCGGATCCGAGAGCACAGTGAGGGCGGCCTTAACCTGGTGCGGATGGATTTCCACGGCGGAGGACAGGAGGGCGGTGGTGCTGGCACAGGCGCCGCGCTGGTCAATCAGACTCTTCAGCAGCGGCAACCGAGCGTCCCGGTAGTATGGAGTCTCGTTTGCCCCGGCCAGTAGTGTCTCTACAGGGTCCTCGGCTGGCCGGTCCCAGCGCACACGAATCTCTCGTTCGGCGACAATGACGTCGCTTTTCGTGTTGGGTGGTCGCACGTAATAGCGGTCGCCGTCGTTGCCAACAACTCTGCCCGCGCGCCAGTTCCCTACGTCGAGGTCCTGCCAGAAGACTCGGGTTTCCCGTTCGAGCACCACCGCCTTGCACGCTTGCTGATCGACCCACTTGGAAGCGTGTGCCGGTGCGGCCGCGGAATCGAAGTAGTCGACCCTCACCCGTGGGCTCTCGACCTTGCCGACACGTCCGATGCCAAGTTGGTTAGGCAGGGTCACCAGACTGCCTACGTCCAACTTCCCATCTACTCCGCGCATAGCAAGCCCCTTAGGCAGCCTGTCCATAGGTGTGAGTATCGCAACCTTGAAACAATCAGAAAAGTCGTGGATTGAAGTCCCCCAACGTACAGCACCCTTCCGGAAAAATCACATGACCACTGATTTATGGTCAATCTAGCCATAAGTGCGCTTAAACCTCAAAGTGCTCGACTAGGGACATCTTGGCGGGGGTGGTGGCGTTGGGAACCTGAGTGGCTTGACCGGGAGGCCCTGCTTCGATAGCTTTGTTTCGTCATAATTGGGTGCTTTGTGTCTCTCGAAAGGCGTATCGAGGCGCCGCCTTTCTGGTACCTGTGCAATTGACGCTCTTTGTGTCGGTATTGCCTGTGGTCGAATGCCGAATCGAATTTGGGTTGGCTGGGGCCTGACTTTTGGCGTGTGAAGCAACAGTCATCCTGCGTAGCTTGATGTGACTATCCGTACTGGGTTTTGGACAAAAATTTCTACTGGACGGAAGTTTTCGGACGGGCTTTTTCGCTGACGGTGTAGGCGCGTTGTCGGCGATCACCCTAGAGGTCGCAGGTGCCGGGATTGGCATCCTCGACCGACTGGAGAGGTGGGAGACGCTGTTGCGGGACGGGGCAGTCATCGTGACCGCAGTGCCGTCCCCAACACGAAGCGCGTCTTCGCTATACCTGGTCACTCCCAGCGCGGTGAGAGCGTGGCGTGGCTCGTCGATCGCCCCCGACCAACTACGTTGGCCGACCACGATATGGCGATCGTGAGGCGGGATGAGTACGGCGCCGTGATTCCGGATTGGAGACAGACGGCTGGTGGCCTGCTGCGTGACGGCAATGCCGTGGTCAACTAACCGATTCCCGGTGATCTTCCGTCGGGCTCTGGCAATCTCGCTGCTAAATTCATGGGGCGCGGAGGCGGTGCGTGCCCGGACCGGCCGAAGAGCCGCAGTCGGGCGCGCAGACCGATCACCGCGCCCCGGCGGGCCGCGCAGCGGGCCGCCCTTGAAGTCGTAGGGAAAAGTCTCATCCGGCTGATCGATCATGCCGATGTCCTGTCCCGGGACATGCTTGACACGTCGATCCCAAGACATGGGCGACAGGTGCTGTTTTCGGTCAGTCTGTCGTGCGTCGTTGCGGCGTCGCGCGTCGGGAGGCCGGGATTGGCCCTGGTGGATATGTCTGTTGTTGAGCAGCGGTATCGGGCTGTGCTGGCGGTGCTGGCCGGCGCTTCGGTGACCGAGGTCGCGCGGGAGGTGGGGGTGGCGCGGCAGACGTTGTCGGGCTGGGTGTCGCGTTATCGGGAGTCGGGTCTGGGCGGGCTGGTGGATCGTTCGCGGCGACCGCATTCGTCTCCGTCACAGATGGCTGCGGAGGTGGAGGTGCTGGTGTGTGAGTTGCGGCGGCAGCATCCGCGGTGGGGTCCGGTCCGGTTGGCGCATGAGGCTGGGCGGCGTGGGATCGATCCGCCGCCGTCGCGGATGGGGGTGTATCGGGCGCTGGTCCGTCATGGGCTGATCGAGCCGGGTGCGGGGCGGCGTAAGCGGGTCTTTCGCCGTTGGCAGCGTGAAGCGCCGATGGAGTTATGGCAGATGGACATCGTCGGCGGGGTGCTGCTGGCCGACGGTCGTGAGGTCAAGGTGGTGACCGGCGTCGACGACCACTCGCGGTATTGCGTGATCGCCAAAGCGGTGCTGCGGGCCACCGGCCGGGCTGTCTGCCTGGCCTTTGTGGAGGCGCTGCGAGCGTTCGGGGCGCCCGGTGAGGTGCTGACCGATAACGGCAAGCAGTTCACCGCGCGGTTCGGGCATGGCGGTGAGGTGCTGTTCGACCGGATCTGCCGGGACAACGCCATCGTGCACCGGCTCACCCAGCCGCGTTCACCGACCACGACCGGGAAGGTGGAGCGCTTTCATCAGAGCATGCGCCGCGAGCTGCTGGATGACGCCGGCCCGTTCGAGGACCTGGCCGCGTTCCAGGCCGCGTTGGACGCCTGGGTGGCCCATTACAACACCGCCAGACCGCACCAGAGCCTGGACATGGCCGTTCCTGCTGACCGGTTCACGCCCGTGGACGCAGCCGAGCGGGAGCTGCTGCCGCTGCGCCTGCCGACGATCCTGACCGCCCAACCGGACCCGGCACCTGCCGCGGACGATGCAGCCGCAGACGCCGCTGCTCCGTTGTCGAAGCGGCAGAAGAGCAGCAACGAGGACACGCAAGTGGCCGCGCGTCCGACGACACCGGGAGCGTCCTGGTCGGGCGGGCCTATCGAGTTCGACCGGGTGGTGCCGGCCAGCGGCAACCTGGGCGTGGCCGGCAAGCAGTTCTGGCTCGGCCCGGCTCGCGCCGGGCAGGTGATCACCTTCTGGGCGGACGTGAACGTGATCCACCTGCTGGTCGGCGGAGCGCGGCTCAAAAGTCTGCGCTCACACCTGTCGACCAACGACCTGGCCCGTCTGTTCGCCGATGGTGGCCGCCCGGCAGGGCCGTCACCACTGCCGCAGGCCGAGAACGACGCCGTGGTGGAGGTGGAGCGGACGGTCAACAAGTACGGCATGGTCAGCCTGGCCGGCCGCTACCTGCTGGCCGCCGAGATCCTGGGCGGACGTCGGGTCACCATCCGGATCGAGGAGAAGACCCTGATGTTCCTCGACCCCGACACCCGCCAGTTGCTACGCACCCGCCCGAACCCGCTGATCTGGGCCAAGCGCCTGATGCTGCGGGGCGCCCGCCCGGCCGGGCCGCCGCCTGTCCCGGAGCGGTCGCCGATCACGGTGCAGCGCCGCGCGAATTCCTTCGGCGTGATCATGGTCACCCGGCAGACTGTCTCCCTGGGCCGGCTGTATGCCGGCCGCGTCGTCACCGTGCACGTCAGCGACACCACTCTGACCATCGATCTGGACGAGGGGCCGCGTACCGTGCACCGCACCACTGACCTTCCGGTCCGCAACGTCAAAGCGCATCGGCCCTACAAGGTCGACCATGTTTCCTAGATCACCTGTCGCCTATGTCGTGGGACAGAAACGTCAGGCATCTCATGGGACTAGACATGATCGATCATGCCGATGATCGATCATGCCGCACAGGTCGCGTCCCGGATGCGGTGTAAATAGATCACGAGCGTAAGTTCCGTACTGAACCGCCAAGTTCTGCACGAAAGAGGTCCCACGCTCGTGACCCGTCGAGTATCGCCTATCCAGACCATCCGTGCCGAGATCGACGCCCTGTTCACCTCCGATCGTGATCTGGTCGAGGACGTCGCCCGGCTCGGTGCCCGCCTGATCATCCAGACCGCCGTCGAAGCCGAGGTGGACGCGTTCCTCGGCCGCGCCCGCTACCAGCGCACCACCACCGCCTCCGTCGCCGGCAACAGCGGCGATGCGGAAGAGACAGTGGTGCGGCCCGACCACCGTCAAGACCACCAGCGGCCCGATCACCGTGGCCCGGCCCAAGCTGCGCGGCACCACCGAGAAGTTCGCCTCCCGCCTGTTCGGC
>NZ_JBEXCR010000094.1:0-22552 GCF_040605375.1 Nonomuraea sp. NPDC005650 | reverse complement strand
CGAGCACGTACGAGAGCCCCTTCGAACACTGCGGGTGATCCGCTGACCCGATGACCTGTGGCCGGATCGCGAGGGCTCGCGATCCGGCCACAGCTGTGTCCTTCTCAGCGGGTCCCGGCCCTGGCGTACCTCGCGGCCCCGCCCGCGAAGTCGTACATCACGCACTGCTCCTCGCCCACGACCCAGGCGTCGTGCCCGGGGGAGCACACGAAGACATCGCCCGGCCCCACCTCGACCTCGGGACCGTCGTCCATCCGGATCCGCAGCCGGCCCTCGACGATGAACCCGTTGTGGTGGAACTGGCACGAATCGGTGCCCACGATCGGCTTCACCGACGTCGACCACCGCCAGCCGGGCTCGAACGTGGCCACGCCGAAGCTCAGCCCTTCCAGGTCGCACACCTCGAAATGCCCCATGGGGAAGTCGCGGCGCTCGTCCGGCTTGTCGATGCTCTTGACCTCGATCATGACGTCCCCCTTTCGTCAGATTCAGTCTACGACCTGCGGTTTCACGATTTTTGATCTTCCTTTGGGACTGCCTGGCGTTTGAGTGCCGGTGGGGGAGGGGCGAGGCACCCCTCCCCCGGAGGCCGAACGCCGGTCGGACGGCCCCGCGCCGGTGGGGGAGGGGCCGTCAGGGGCCGGCGTCACTCGGGCGAGGGGCGGGGACCGGGGGTGGCTGGGAGAGGGCGGCCTGGACGCCGGCCTGGAAGCGGGTACGGGCGCCGAGCCGGGACATCAGCTCGGCGATCCGCCGCTCCGCTGTCCGGTGGCCGACCCCGAGCTGGCGGGCGATCGCCTCGTCGGTGAGGCCCGACAGCAGGAGTGCGATCAGCCGCGCGTCGTCCCCGGAGTCCCTGGGCGGCGGGTTGCGCGCGGACGGCGCCAGGCCGAGCGGCAGCGCCCGCTGCCACAGCCCCTCGAAGAGCCTGATCAGCGCCTCCAGCAGCCCCGACGGATGGATGACGAGCGCCGCCACCGCGTCCGCCGGCTCGTGCCGGAGCAGCAGCAGCGCCAGCCGGTCGTCCACCAGGTACAGCTTCATCGGCAGCTCGGGCAGCACCCGCGCCTGCTGCCCCGCCCCGACCATCTCCTCGATCTGCCGGATCGCGCCCTCGGCGGCCACGAACTCCCGCTCGTAGATCATGCGGCTGGTGATCCCGCGCTCCAGCAGCTCGCGCTGTGCGGCCACGCTGCCCAGCGGGTCGAAGTACGGCCGCCTGGACAGGCACCGGAGCTGCTGCCGGGCGGCGCGCTGGATCTGGGCGTGCCGCTGCTCGACCGCCCGCCGCCCGGTGACCACCTCGACGACCACCGGGGGCGTGCGCTCCCGGGCGCGCTCCTGGAAGACCTCCTCCAGCTCGCGGGCCCGTTCGCGGACCCGGAGCAGATCGCGTTCGGCGGCGAGCAAGAGGACGTCGAGCGCCATCTCCGGGGCCACGGCGGCATAGGCGGGCGGAGGTCCCGGGGACGTGCTGAGCAGGCCCCTGGCCTCCAGTGCCGCGAGCAGGGGCTGCAGGTCGGCGCGCGGCCAGGCGGCGGCCAGCTCGTCGAGGGTGGCGGGGGAGCGCTCCAGCAGCACCTCGTACAGCGCCTCCTCGTCGGGCCCGAGCCCGATCGCGCCCAGCGCGGTCACGACGCCTCCCGATCCACGCCGAACCCGCCCATCCCGGGCCCGCCCATCCCCAGCGCGGTCACGGTGCCTCCTCGTCCAGCCAGCCGCGCATGACCGCCTGGTAGCCCGCCTGGAAGCGGGTGCGGGCGTCGAGCCGGATCATCATCGCGCGCACGTGGCGGCGTACCGTACGGTCGCTCCAGCCGAGGTGGGCGGCGATGGCCGCGTCGGTCAGCCCGGCGGTGAGCAGCGGCAGCAGGTCCCGCTGCGCGTCGGCGGGGCCGGTCGCCTCGGCCAGCCGCCCGTGCCTGACCTGCAGCGGCACCGCCCGCTCCCAGTACATCTCGAACAGCGCCGACAACGCGTCCAGCAGCGTCGAGTCGTGCACCACCAGCGCGGACTCCACCGCGTGCTCGTCGTGGCGGAGCGGCATGATCGCCAGGGGACGGTCGTTCAGCGCGAGCTTGACGGGCACGTCGCCGACCCTGGCCTGTTCGCCGGCCGCGACGTAGCGGGTGATGAGCGACAGGGTGCCCGGCACCTCCATGGCCCGCCGGTCGTAGAGCGCCCGGTACTCGACGCCACGCTCCAGCAGCTCGAACTCCACGTCGTTGCCGCCCATGGGCGTCGCGTACGGGGGCGCGTCGAAGACGCGGATCTGCCGCCGCGCGCTCTCCTGGAGCCGCTGGAACCACCGGCCCACCGCGTCCTTGCCGATCACCACCTCGACCAGGTCGGCGGGGTCCCCGTCCGGCACCGAGCGGTGGAAGCGCGCGGCGAGCTGGGCGGCGCGGTGGCGGGCGGCGGCCAGCTCCCGGGTGCGCGCCCGGATGAGCGCGTCCAGCCCCATCTCGGGAGAGACCGCCACGTAGCGCGGCGGGTCCTCCGGGAGCCGGGTGATCAGCCCCAGCTGTTCGAGCCGGGCGGCCGTGGACGCGGCGTGCCCCAGCTCGGCGAGCGCCGCCGGAGAGCGCTCCACCAGCGCTTCGTACAGGGCCTGCTCGGCGTACGAGAGCCCGATGATCTCCAGCACGACCACATAGTGTCCTATTTCCGTACATGGCGGGAAGAGGACTCACAATCGTCTTTCGCGGCTTTACTGCGATCTGTCATGGTTCCCGGGGACACGATGATCTCTGAGGAGACGCATGATCGGCCGGTCGCTTGTCGCGTTGGGCGTGCTGCTTTCCACCGGGATGGCCGCCCCGACCCCACCTCCCACCCCCGCCTACGCCGCGCCACCACCGGTCGCCGGCCTGACGGGGGAGTCGGCGAAGAAGATCACGTTGGTCACCGGGGACGTGGTCACCTACAGCACCGCCCCGGACGGGAGCCCGCAGGCTCAGGTCGAGCCGGCGCGGCGACCGGACGGCGCGCCGGTGTTCTTCATGTCCGTACGCGAGCCCGGCTCGTACTACGTCTACCCCACGGACGTGATGGGCCTGGTGTCGGCGGGCCGCCTGGACCGGGGCCTGTTCGACGTGGCCTACCTGGCGGGCAACGGCTACTCCGACGCCGAGAGCCCCACCCTGCCTCTGATCGTCCAGCACGGGGCGCAGCAGCGTATCGCCGGGTCCCGCACCCTGGCCAGCATCGACGCCGCGGCCGTGAAGGTGGACAAGAAGGCCGCCGGGCAGTTCTGGTCCGGGGTGAACACGGCCAGGGCCGCGTCCGAGAAGATCTGGCTCGACCGCAAGGTCCAGGTCACCCTCGACCGGAGCGTCAAGCAGATCGGCGCGCCCGAGGCGTGGGCGGCCGGGCTCAAGGGCGCGGGCGTCAAGGTGGCCGTGCTCGACACCGGCATCGACGCCACCCACCCCGACCTCGCCGGCCGGATCGCCGCGACCGAGAACTTCAGCTCGGAGCAGACCGCCCAGGACGGCCACGGCCACGGCACGCACGTCGCCTCCATCATCGCGGGCAACGGCGCCAAGTACCGGGGCGTCGCCCCCGAGGCGTCGCTGCTGGTCGGCAAGGTGCTCAACAACTACGGCAGCGGCCTGTCATCCGACATCATCGCGGGCATGCAGTGGGCGGTCGCCCAGCAGGCCCGCGTGGTCAGCATGAGCCTCGGCGGCTGCTGCCCCGGCCCGGACAACCCGCTCGACCAGGCCATGAACAACCTGTCCGCCGAGTCGGGCGCGCTGTTCGTGGTCGCCGCGGGCAACGACGGCCAGAGCCGCCAGATCGGCTCCCCGGGCACCGCCGCCTCGGCGCTCACGGTCGCCGCCGTGGACCGCGAGGACGCGCTGGCGTCCTTCTCCAGCCGGGGCCCCACCGCGATCGACTACAGCCTCAAGCCCGACATCAGCGCACCGGGCGTGGACATCGTCGCCGCCCGCGCGGCCGGGACGTCCATGGGCGAGCCCGCCGAGGACGGCTACACCACCGCGTCCGGCACCTCGATGGCCACCCCGCACGTCGCGGGCGCCGCCGCGCTGCTCGCCCAGCAGCACCCCGACTGGAAGAACACCCAGCTCAAGGCCGCCCTCACCAGCTCCGCCCACGGCGACGGCCAGGACGCCTACGAGCAGGGCGCCGGCCGCGTGGACGTCGCCCGCGCCGTCAAGCAGCAGGTACGCGGCTCCGGAGCCATCGACTACGGCTTCCTGACCTCGCCCCAGAACGGCCCGGTCACCAAGACCCTCACCTACACCAACGACGGCGACCAGCCGGTCACCCTCACCCTGAGCACGGGCGTCAAGGCGCACCGGGGCGGCGACCTGCCCGCCACCACGCTGACCCTCGACCGCGACACCGTCACCGTCCCCGCGCACGGCACCGCGCCGGTCTCGGTCACGTTCGACCCCGCGGGCCCCGACACCTGGTACGAGGGCCACGTCCGCGCCACGGGCGAAGACGGCCAGGTCCAGGTGACCACTGCCGTGGGCGCGTTCGTCGAGCCGAAGAAGGTCACGGTCCGGGCCCGGGTGGTGCTGCCCGACGGGGCGAGCACCCCCACGACGATCCCGTGGCTGTTCATGCGCACCGACGATCGCGACGACCTCCAGTACGCCTACAGCCCCGCCGCCGGCGCCGAGACCGAGGCCCAGGTCTACCCCGGCACCTACACCGTGCTCACCGCGCTGGCCTGGCGCGGCGCGGACGGCGAGTGGGTCCAGTCGCTGCCGTCCGACCCGCAGATCGACATCACCAAGGACACCACGGTCACGCTCGACCTGCGCAAGGCGCGCAAGGTGTCCGTGCGGACGCCGCGCGACTCGGAGGTCTACCTCTCGCAGCTCGGCTACCGGCGCATCGCGGCCAACCCCGTCGCCTACATCGACGTGCAGTCCGCGTACCCGGACTACGGGCTGCGCAACTACGTGATGCTGCCCACGCGCAAGGTCACCCAGGGCACGTTCACCCTCGCCGGCCGCTACCAGCTCGGCGCCCCCGCCATCACCATGGAGGTGCCCGGCGGCCCCGGCATCACCCCCCGCTACCAGAACCTGGCGCCGCAGACGCCCAAGCTCGACGGCCACAGCAGGCTCTCCCTGGTCTACGCCGGCAAGGGCGCCGACTTCACCGGCCTGGACGCGCGCGGCAAGCTCGTCCTGCTCAACCTGGAGGACCTCTGCCCGGCCGCGGCCTGCACGGGCAACGCCCTGGACCGGGTCAAGGCCGCCCAGCAGGCCGGCGCCGTGGGCGTCCTCGGGTACGGGGCCGTCAACCGGGCCTTCCTCCACCCGTCGGGCAGCTGGCCCGCGTACCCGATCCCGACGATGAGCCTGACCGCCGAGCAGGGGCGGGCGCTGGCGGCCCTGGCCGGGCGCCGGCCGGTGACCGTCACGGCCGAGGGCGTGGCGACCACGCCGTACCTGTACTCGCTGATGCTGCCCGAGCAGGGCCGCGTCCCCGCCGACCTCGACTACTCGGTCAAGACCCGCGACCTGCAGCGCATCGAGGACCGCTTCCACGCCGACCGGCCCGGGGCGGTGGAGCTGAGCACGGCGGCGTCGATGCTGCGGCCGGGCAGGTTCGCCCTCACCTGGTCCATGGAGCACGACGTGCGGGCGCAGACGACCTTCACGGAGTACGTCGGGCCGGTCTCGCCGGACGTCGTCTGGACCCGCTCGAACACGATGAACTACGACGAGGGCGCCGACTACTACAACAAGCGCGCGATGACGGCGACCGCCGTGGACGTGTTCACCGCCGGGGGCACCAGGACCGAGCCGTGGGGGATCCAGCCCCGCGTGCCGGGCAACGTGGTCGTCTCCGACGCGGTGCTCCGCTCCGGGACCGCCCAGTGCTTCCCCTGCCGGACGAAGGACACCTTCATGGCGTCCCTGCCGGTCATGGGGCCGGTGCCGAACCATCAGGAGGCGTTCACGTACAACGCCAACTTCCTGAGCGACAAGCACGGCGGCAAGGACGAGCTGCGCCTGTTCCGCGACGGGCAGGAGGTCCCGCTCGTGGAGGCGACGATCGTGATCGCCATCTTCGCGATCATCATGCCGACCTTCACCCTCCCGGAGACGGAGGCCGCCTACCGGCTCACCGACAAGTTCCACACCCCGAACCCGGCCCAGCTGTACGCCAAGGACGTCGAGACGGCCTGGACGTTCCGGTCGAAGCGGCCCACCGGCGGGATGCAGAGCACGGACGACGGGCTCTGCATGGCCTGGTTCGCCACGGGCAAGCTGGCGCCGTGCGAGCCGGTCCGGCGGCTCAACCTCCGCTACGACGTGCCCCTCGACCTGGACAACCGCGTCAAGGCGGGCAAGTCCCACCGGATCACCGTCACCGGCTACCACGGGTCCTACGGCACGGCGGACGCGAAGGTCAAGGACGTGAAGCTCTCGGTCACGTACGACGACGGCGCCCACTGGACCCCGGTCCGCGTCTCGGCCTCCGGCCAGGCCGTCATCACGCCTCCCGCGCTGGCCGCCACCACGGGCGCCGTGGGGCTCAGGGCCCAGGCCACGGATGTCGAGGGCAACACCGTCGAGCAGACCGTCCAGCGGGCGTACGGCCTGAAGTGATCTCGCGCGAGCGCACAAGCAACCCGCGTTGACTAAGCTTAGATTAGTCAACTATGGTTGCTTGTGCGCCCGGGATCTCCGGGCGCCACGCTGCGGCGTGCTCCCATGAGAGGCGAGATCCATGACGACGAGCGAAGTCGTGCTGGACGTCGACGGCCTGCGGATGCGCTACGGCCCGGCCGACGTCCTGCACGACGTGACCTTCCAGGCGCGCCGGGGCGAGGTGGTGTGCCTGCTCGGCCCGAACGGCGCGGGCAAGACCACCACGATCGAGATCCTCGAAGGTTTCCGGACGCGGTCGGCCGGCCGGGTCGAGGTGCTCGGCGCCGACCCGGCGCGCGGCGGCGAGGACTGGCGGGCGCGGGTCGGGGTCGTCCTGCAGTCCTGGCGCGACCACGGCAAATGGCGGGTACGCGAGCTCCTCGACCACCTCGGCCGCTACTACGCCGCGTACTCCACCGAGACCGTCGCCCGACCGTGGCGGGCCGACCGGCTCATCGCCGCGGTCGGCCTGACCGGCCAGGCCGACCACAAGATCAGGACGCTCTCCGGCGGCCAGCGGCGCAGGTTCGACGTGGCCGTCGGCCTCGTGGGCCGTCCGGAGCTGGTCTTCCTCGACGAGCCCACCGCCGGGCTCGACCCGGTGGCCCGGCGCGCCTTCCACGATCTGGTCCTGGCCCTCGCCGCCGAGGGCGACACCACGATCCTGCTCACCACCCACGACCTGGCCGAGGCCGAGAAGCTCGCCGGCCGCATCATGATCCTCGACGGGGGCCGGATCGTCGCGGACGGCACGGCCGCGCAGCTCGCCCGGCAGATCGCCGGCCAGGACGAGGTGCGCTGGACCCGTGACGGGCAGCGCTTCGCCCAGTCGGCCGCCGAGTCGACCCGGCTGGTGTTCGACCTGTTCAAACAGTACGGCGAGACGATCGAGAACCTCGAGGTGCGCCGCGCCTCGCTGGAGGACACCTACCTCTCCCTCGTCCGCCAGGCCGAGGAGGGCACCCGATGAACCCGGTCGCGACGGCCTGGCGGGCCGGCTGGTCCCGCGGCCTGATCGAGCTGCGGCAGTCGTTCACGAACGCCGCGGACCTGGTCGGCCACTTCCTCTGGCCCGTGCTGATGCTGATCACCACGTACTTCCTGCGGAACGTGTCCTTCGGGCAGAGCGGGCTCTCCCTCGGCGCCCTGGCCCTGCCGGGCATCCTCGGCATGAACGCCGGGATGTCCATGGTCAGCATGAGCCAGCACCTCACCGCCGACCGCGAGGACGGCACCCTGCTGCGCGCCAAGGCCACGCCGCACGGGATGACCGGGTACCTGCTCGGAAAGATCATCCTGGTGGCCGGCGGCCTGGTCGCCGACCTCGCGATCTTCCTGGTTCCCGGCATGTTCCTCGTGCCCGGCCTGGCGTTCGGCGACCCGGGCGCCTGGCTGACCGTGCTCTGGGTGCTCCTGCTGGGGCTGGTGGCGACGCTGCCGCTGGGGGCGGTGCTGGGCTCGGTGTTCGTCAGCGCCCGCAGCCAGGGGCTGATCCAGCTCCCCGTCCTGGGCCTGATCGCGATCTCCGGCATCTTCTACCCGATCGCGGCGCTGCCGGAGTGGGTGCAGTGGATCGCGCAGGCGTTCCCCGTGTACTGGCTCGGGCTCGGCATGCGCTCCGCCCTGCTCCCCGACGCCGCGGCCGCCGTCGAGATCGGCGGGTCCTGGCGGCACCTGGAGACGGCCGGGGTGCTGGTGGCCTGGGCCGTCGCCGGCCTGATCATCGCGCCGATCGTGCTGCGCGGGATGGCCCGCGGGGAGTCGGGCTCCAGCGTCGCCGCCCGCCGCGAGAAGGCCCTGCAGCGGATCTGACGGCCATGGGCCGCGGAAACCCGGCGCCCGGCAGGGCGGCGCACTAAGCTCGGTGGCTGTGCCGCGAAGGGTGATCATCTTGCTGGCGTCGGCCCTGCTGCTCGCCGGCTGCGGTGGCGACGTCCGGCCCACGCCCAGCCCCGCCGCCCAGTCGCCGATCGCGTCCCCACCGGCATCCCCACCGGCACCGACCAGCGGGCGCGCGTCCAAGAGCCACGGCCGGGCCGACGACGTCAACGGCGACGGCCGCGCGGACCTGCTCGTCTACGCCGAGCTGATCGGGAAGGACGTGCGCTTCCTCGCGGTCGTCTACGGCTCGTCCCGGGGGCTGCGCGCCGCCCGGCCGGCGATCGTCTCGTCGCGGACGTTCTTCGCCTGGCAGATCGACCCGGGCATCAGAGCCGACCTCGACGGGGACGGCTTCGGCGACATCCTGGGCTACGGGCGGCCCGGCGACCGCGACGAGCAGCTGCGGCCGTACATCTTCTGGGGCGGCCCGGACGGCATCGACCCGCGGACGCTCCCGACCCCGGTGCCGCCGCCCGCGCGGAGTGACCTGGCGACGTTCCGGTCCGTCGCCGGCGACTTCGACGGGGACGGCGCCGCCGACGTGGCCATGTCCGCCGACGACGGCCAGGGCGGCGCCAACCTGGTCGTCATGTACGGCCCGTTCAGCCGCGCGGGCGTGCCCACCCGCCGGACCGTCCAGCCCTCGCCCACCGGCGGCGACTTCTGGCGGATGACCGTCGACGAGATCGACGGGCGGCACGCGACCGGGCTGGTCGTTTTCACGGGCGACGACGGCGAGCAGACCTCCGGGTGGCTGCTGAACGGCGGTCCGGACGGCCTGGCGAAGTCGGGGCGCGAACTGCGCAAGGGCATGGCGGCCACGTTCGGCGACTTCGACGGCGACGGAGCCAGGGACCTGGCGGTCGGCGACGACGGCAGCCGCAACGACGAGCCCGGCAACGAGACCGAGGCGCCCGAGGTCGACAAGACGCTGACCGTCTACTACGGCGACGGCCGCACCTGGACGTTCAAGGGGGCGGCGGGCCAGGCGGTCGCCGGCGACTTCGACGGCGACGGCCGCGACGACCTCGCCTTCGGCGGGGCACGCTCCGGGTATGAGCCGGTCCGGATGTTCTGGGGCGGCCCCGGCGGCCTGCGAGCCGGCGGCGGGATCCGCGGCCTGGTCCGGGGCGAGCCGCTGGCGGCGGGCGACTACGACGGCGACGGGGACGACGAGCTTGTCCTCGCCTACCGCGACGAGCTTTTCAAGGTCACGGTGTCGGACGGCAGGAGTGTACTGAACCGCTTCGACCTGCCGCCCCACTGATCCGACAGGTAATCCCTCTATGGCGCGCTGATCCGGGCGGCGAACGGGAGGTCGGTGACGCTGAAGCCGGCGTGGACGGTGAACTCGCCCGGCTCCGTCTTCCAGCCCTGGTCCCAGTGCTGGAACGCCCTGCGCGGCAGGGATATCGTGACCCGCTCGGCCCGCCCGGCGCCGGCGCGCACCACGGCGTAGCCGGCCAGCCAGCGTTCGGGCCGGTCCACGGCGCTCGACTCGCGTGACAGGTAAACCTGCACCACCTGCTTGCCCGCCCGCCCGCCGGTGTTGCGCACGGTCACACTCACCCCGTCCGGGGTGGCGGTCAGGCCGGACAGCTCCCAGCTCGTGTAGCCGAGCCCGTGCCCGAACGGGTAGGCGGGTTCGGCCCCGGCGCGCAGCCAGGCGCGGTAGCCGATGTGGATGTCCTCGTCGTAGGCCACCACCCCGTCCACCGGCGCGGTGGCCAGAACCGGCACGTCCGCCTCCGTGGCCGGCCAGGTGGTGGGCAGCCGGCCGCCCGGCTCGGCGGTGCCCATGAGCACGTCGGCCAGGGCGGCGCCGAACTCCTGCCCGCCGAACCAGCCGAGCAGCACGGCGGCCACCTCGTTGCGCCACGGCATGAGCACGGGCGCGCCCGCGTTGACCACGACGACCGTGCGCGGGTTGGCCGCGGCGACCGCCCGTACCAGGGCGTCCTGCGCGCCAGGCAGCGCCAGCGTGGCGCGGTCGGCCGCCTCGCGCTCGATCTCCGGGCTCGTGCCGACCACGATCACGGCCACCTCGGCCCGCCGGGCGGCCGCCACGGCCGCCTCGATCGCGTCGGTCTCCTCCGCGGCCGGGTCCTCGCCCAGCGTGAGGGTCAGGCCGTCGCCCTGCGGCACGCCGTCCAGCCTGGCGGTCAGCTCGACCTCCCCGGCCGCGAGTTCGACCGGGACCGAGGCGTGCGGCGGAGAGACCAGGCCGCCGCCGAAGACTTCGCCCTCGTGTACCAGTTCCCGCTCCAGCACCCGCGCTCCGTCCACGGTCAGCGTGGCGCGCCCGGCGCCGGCGACGCCGAGCCGTACCGTGCCCGGCTCGCGCACCTGGTAGCGGGTGCTGACCTCCACGCAGCCGGTGCCCGCCGGGCGGGAGCCGCCCAGCCTGGCGAGGTCGGACGAGCGGCGGTTCTCGCTCAGCAGCTCGTGACCGGAGTCGGCGAGGAAGCGGGCGCGCACGCCCGGCTCGCCCGACACCGGGTCGGTCAGGCGGGCGATCGGCAGGGCCGCGATGCCCGCCTGGGTGACGGCGCCGAGCGTCCAGGTGATCTCGGCGTCCGGCAGCGCGGCGCGCAGGCCGTCCAGCGGGGAGACGACGTACGGGGGAGTGACGGTGGCGCTGCCGCCGCCCTGGGTGCGGATCTGGAGGGCGTTGTGCCCGATCACCGCGGCCGACCGCGGGCCGGGAGCGGCCCACGGCAGCTCCCCGTCGTTGCGCACCAGCACCATCCCGTCGGCCGCCACCCGCCGCGCCAAGGCGGCGCCGTCCTCGGCCGTGGTGGTGGTCGTGGCCGGAACGGGCGGGCGGTCGGCCAGGGCGCCCACGCGGGCGGCCAGGAGCAGCAGGCGCAGCACTTTCTCGTCCACCGCCGACTCCGGCACGCGCCCGTCGCGCACCGCCGCGACCAGCGCCTCGCCCCACGGCCCGTCCGGTCCGGGCATGACCAGGTCCTGCCTGGCCAGCGCGGCCGGCACGGTCGTCCGCGCGGCCCACCAGTCGGACACCACCACGCCGTCGAACCCCCATTCGCCGCACAAGGGCTCGGCCAGCAGCGGGTTCTCCGTCATCGTGGCGCCGTTGACCGCGTTGTACGCCGACATCACCGCCCAGGCCCGCGACTCCACCACCGCCTTCTCGAACGCCGCGAGGTACAGCTCGCGCAACGCCCGCTCGCTCACCGAGACGTTCGCCGTGAAGCGCTCGGTCTCGAAGTCGTTGCCCACGTAGTGCTTCGGCGTCGCGGCGACGCCCCCGCTCTGGACGCCGCGCACGTACGCCGCCGCCAGGTCCGCCGTCAGCAGCGGATCCTCGGAGAACGCCTCGAAGTGCCGCCCGCCGAGCGGGCTGCGGTGCAGGTTGATCGTCGGCCCGAGCACCACGTGCGCGCCCTTGCGCCGCGCCTCGGCCGCCAGCACCGCGCCGTACGCGTAGGCGGTCGTGACGTCCCAGGTGGCGGCGAGCGCGGTGGCCGACGGCAGGTTCACCGCGGGGTCGCGCTCGTCCCAGGTCACGCCGCGGATGCCGGACGGGCCGTCGGACAACACCATGGACCGCAGCCCGATGTCGGGATCGGGATGGGTGCTCCACTCATCCGCACCGGTCAACAGGAGGACCTTGCGCTCCAAGGTGAGCTTGTCAAGGAGCAGATCGAACTGGTGCACGCATGCCTCCAGTTGCTCATTCGTATGAGCAGTTAGGCAAAATGGATTGATCCGGGACGCTAAGCACAGAATGCCCGGCCGTCAAGGGGCTGCGAAAAGTTTCGGTCACACCCTTGACGCCTGGCTGTAACGTCCATACCGTCCCTGTTCATACGTAGAAGCACCAGCCCCTCCCTCGTCCGGCTGGTTTGCGCATACGTATGCGCACCCCCTGGAGACACACATGTCAAGAAGAGGACTCCTGGTCGCCGCCGTGATGGTGCTCGCCACCGCGTGCTCGGCAGGCGGCCAGAGCCGGCCGACCGGCGGCGCCCGCGCGGACACGATCGTCTTCGGCAAGACCGACGGCGGCACGACGTACGTTCGCAACTTCAACGTCGTCGGCCCCGCGACGCAGAAGACCCCGAACACGGAGATGATCTACGAGCCGCTGGCCCGCATCGACTACAGCGACGGCGGCACGGTCAAGCCATGGCTGGCCGAGAGCCTGGAGTTCGACGAGAAGGGCACCCAGCTCACGATCAAGGTGCGCCAGGGCGTGCGCTTCTCCGACGGGACGCCGCTGACGGCCGACGACGTCGTGTTCTCCCTGCGCCTGCCCCTGGACAATCCGGACTTCAACCTGGCCGGGACCACGTACAAGGCCGTGGAGAAGGTGGACGGGTCCACGGTCGCGGTCACGTTCGACAGCCCCGGGTTCAGCGAGGTCAACCAGTTCGCCTCGCCGGCGTTGCCGATGCTGCCGAAGAAGATCTGGGAGAAGCAGGACCTCAACACCTGGACGAACCCGGACCCCGTGGGCACCGGCCCGTTCGTCCTGGAGTCGTTCGCCGCCCAGCAGATCACGCTGCGCGCCCGCGACGATTACTGGGGCGGCAAGTTCCCCATGAAGTACCTGAAGATCATCCCCACCAGCCCCGACGCGGGGAGGGCGCAACTGTTGCGCGGCGAGGTCGACTGGGCGCTCTCGGCGTGGGCCGGCGCCCAGGAAGAATACGTCGCCAAGGACCCGCGGACCCACCTCTACCAGCTGTACGCCACCGGCGGCGCGTACTCGATGCTCTTCAACACCGCCCGGCCGCCCTTCGACGACGTGCACGTGCGCCGCGCGCTGGCGATGACGATCCCGAGGAGCGACATCGTCACGACGCTCAACCGCCCCGGCACCGAGGCGGGCCCCACCGGGCTGGTCGACCTGGTCTACAAGGACTGGCTCAAGCCGGAGTACCGGGGCAAGGTGCAGCAGGTGGACGCCGAGGGCGCCAAGCGCGAGCTGGCCGCCGGCGGCTGGACGGTCGCCGACGGAAAGCTGGTCAAGGACGGCACGTCGTACGAGCCCACCATCTCCTTCAACCAGGACTTCGGCTGGGCCTCCTACGCCGACATCATGATCAACAGTTGGAAGTCGACGCTCGGCCTCCAGGTCAAGCCCGCGGGAGCCCCGGGCGCGAACCTGTACGAGAGCCAGCAACTCGGCAAGTTCGACCTGACGATCGTCGCCACCGGCGGCGCCGGGGTGAGCGGCGTCTACAGCATGCTGGCCGGCCGCGCCGCCAAACCCATCGGCAAGAAGGCCGCCACCAACCTGGGCCGCTGGCGGGACCCGGCCACGGACGCCGCGCTCGCCGGACTGCTGGGCACGTCCGACGTCGGACGGCTCAAGCAGTACGCCCAGGAGATGCAGTCGATCGTGGTGGACCAGGTGCCCTTCAGCCCGATCTACAACTCGTACTGGTTCGTGGTGATCAACGCCGGCAGATGGACCGGCTGGCCGACACCCGAGAAGTTCAGCTACGTCCCGTTCCCGGGGCTCGGTCCGGACAGCACGATGACGCTCATGAACCTCAAGCGTGCCGCCCAATGACCGGCAAGCGCTTCCTGGCCAGGCGGCTCGGCTTCTACGCCGCCGCCGTGTGGTCGGCGGTCACCCTGAACTTCCTCATCCCGCGCCTCATGCCGGGCAACCCGTCGCTGGCGATCATCGAGGAGCTGGAGCGGGTCAGCGGCCAGTCGCTGCCGCCGCGCACCCTGGAGTCGATCCAGCGCCTGTTCGGCGACCCGAGCGCCAACCTCGGCGCACAGTACCTGGAGTATCTGGGCCAGATGGCCCGGCTGGACCTGGGCGTGTCGATCAGGAACTTCCCGACCCCGGTCAGCGACCTGGTCTGGCAGGGGCTGCCGTGGACATTGCTGCTGGTCGGCAGCACCACGGTGGTGGCCTTCCTGATCGGCACCGGGCTCGGCGTGATCGCCGGGTGGCGGGCCGGCGGCCGGTTCGACTCGATCGTCACCCCTCTGACCACGTTCGTGTCGTCGGTGCCGTACTTCTGGGTGGCGTTGCTGGGGCTGTGGGCGTTCGGCTTCGTGCTCGGCTGGTTCCCCCTCGCCGGCGGTTACGACCCGGACCTGCCCGTGGGCTTCAACGCGCCGTTCGCGCTGAGCGTCCTGCACTACGGCGTGCTGCCCGCCACCACGATCGTGTTCTCGGCCTTCGGCGGCTGGCTGCTCGGCATGCGCAACATGACCGTCACCACGGTCCGCGAGGACTACGTGCTGCTCGCCCTGGCCAAGGGCCTGTCGCCCAGGAGAGTCATGCTCCGGTACGCGGCCCGCAACGCCATGCTGCCGAACTTCACGGGCTTCGCCCTCGCGCTCGGCGGGGTCGTCGGCGGCGCGCTCCTGACCGAGATCGTCTTCAGCTACCCCGGCATCGGCTACCTGCTCTACGCCTCGCTCCAACAGCGGGACTACCCGGTCATGCAGGGCGTCTTCTTCCTCATCACGCTCACCGTGCTGCTGGCCAACCTGGTCGCCGACTCGGTGTACGCGCTGCTCGACCCCCGTGTCAGGGAGCGGGCATGAAGGTACGCGTCGGTTCGGCGATCATCGCGTTCTTCGCGCTGGTCGCGATCTTCGGTGGCTGGTTCAGCCGGGACGTGCTGGGCCTCGACCCCAGGGCCAACGACATCAAGTCCATCGCCCAGCCGCCGTCGGGTGCGCACCTGCTCGGCACCACCCAGTTCGGCCAGGACGTGCTGGCCCAGGTGATCGCGGGGGCGAGCGGCTCGATGTTCGTCGGGTTCCTGGCGGCCGCGATCGGCACGACGCTGGCGGTGCTGGTCGGCGTGACCGCCGGCTACTTCGGCGGCGGCGGCGTGGACGGCGCCCTGAACTTCCTGACGAACCTCTTCCTGGTCATGCCGGTGCTGCCGCTCATCTTCATCGTGGCCGGCTATCTGCAGGGCACGGGTCTGTGGACGATCGCGCTGATCATCGGGCTGTTCGGCTGGGCGGGCGGCGCCCGTACCCTGCGGGCCCAGGCCATGAGCGTGGCCAGCCGCGACTTCGTGCGCGCCATGCGGCTGCTCGGCGAGAGCAATCGCCGGTTGATCTTCTTCGAGGTGCTGCCGCACCTGACCGGGCTGATCGCCTCGATGTTCCTGCACGCGATGATCGGCGCGGTGCTGGCCGAGGCGGGGCTGGCCTTCCTCGGCATCTCCGACACCGGGGCGATCAGCTGGGGCACGATGATCCAGTCGGCGCAGCAGCAGAGCGCCGTGCTGCGCGGGCTGTGGTGGTGGTTCGTGCCGCCGGGCCTGTGCATCGCGCTCATCGGCACGGCCGCCGCGCTGGTCAACTTCGGCGTGGACGAGGTGGCCAACCCCAAACTCCGGGTCACCAGGGCCCGGCGGGGACGGATGGTAAGGAGCCAGGCGGCATGACCTCCCAGACACAGGAACAGCCACCGGCGACCCCGGTCGCCGACAGCGCCGTGCTGGAGGTGGACGGCCTCTGCGTCGAGTACGCCGGGGAGGTGCGGGCCTGCGTGGACGTGTCGTTCACGCTGCGCCGCGGCGAGATCCTGGGCGTGGCCGGCGAATCGGGATCCGGGAAGTCCACGCTGATCACCGCCCTGACCCGGCTCCAGCGCCCGCCCGCCGAGACCACCGCGGGACGCATCCTCTACCACGGCCGCGACGGCGGCCCGCCCGTCGACCTCGTCGCGCTCGACGCCAGGCGGCTGCGGGCCCTGCGATGGACGAGCGTGTCCATCGTGCTGCAGAGCGCCATGGACGCACTGAACCCGGTGATGCGGCTCGGCGCCCAGTTCGCGGATGTGCTGCGCACCCACGACCGGCGGATGGGCAAGAAGGAGGCCTGGCGGCGGGCCGCCGAACTGCTGGCCATGGTCG
Organism: Nonomuraea sp. NPDC005650; assembly: GCF_040605375.1. Lineage (NCBI taxonomy): Bacteria > Bacillati > Actinomycetota > Actinomycetes > Streptosporangiales > Streptosporangiaceae > Nonomuraea > Nonomuraea sp. NPDC005650. The sequence goes on along the minus strand of NZ_JBEXCR010000094.1, from coordinate 6,153 downwards.
GCATCTCCGGCGACCGGGCGCGCGGCTACCCCCACCAGCTGTCCGGCGGCATGCGCCAGCGGGCGGCCATCGCGCTCGCCCTGGCCTGCCGGCCCGACCTGGTGGTCATGGACGAGCCGACCACCGCGGTGGACGTGGTCATGCAGCGGCAGATCCTCGCCCAGGTGCTGCGCCTGCGCGAGGAGCTGGGCTTCGGCGTGGTGTTCGTGACCCACGACCTGTCGCTGCTGCTGGAGGTGGCCGACCGGATCGCCATCATGTACGCGGGCCGCATCGTGGAGATCGGCACCGCGCACGAGCTCTACACCGATCCGAAGCACCCGTACACGCGGGGGCTGCGCGACTCGTTCCCGCCGCTGCGCGCGCCGCTACGGCCGCTGACCGGCATCCCCGGCAGCCCGCCCGACCTGCGCAGACCATCGCCGGGATGCGCGTTCCGCCCCCGCTGCCGGAGCAGCTTCGACGACTGCGGGCGGACCCGGCCCGAGCTGGTCGCGATCGGCGGGCACGAGGTGGCCTGCCTGCTCTACCCTGCTGGAGGTGATCTGTCATGAGCGAGCCCGTGCTCGAGGCGCGTGCCGTCACCAAGCATTTCCCCGCGGGCGGGCACGGCGTGGTGCGGGCCGTGGAGGACGCCACGCTGGCGCTGCTGCCGGGCCGGATCGTGGCGCTGGTGGGGGAGAGCGGCAGCGGCAAGACCACGCTGGCGCGCGTGCTCGCCCGCTTCTACCCGCCCACCAGCGGTGAGGTGCTGCTGGGCGGACAGAGCGGCGGCCGCCGCGACTACCACGGTGACGTGCAGCTGATCTTCCAGGACCCGTTCGGGTCGCTCAACCCGCTGCACCGCGTCCGCTACAACCTCGAACGCGCCTTGCGCCTGCACCACGGCACGCGCGGCAAGCGGGAGCTGGAGCGGCAGGTGCTGGAGCTGCTCGAACGCGTCAGCCTCAGCCCGGCCCGCGACTTCGTCGACAAGTTCCCCCACGAGCTGTCCGGCGGCCAGCGCCAGCGGGTCGTCATCGCCCGCGCGCTCGCGGTCCGCCCGAAGGTGCTGCTCGGCGACGAGCCCATCTCGATGCTGGACGTGTCGATCCGGCTCGACATGCTCAACCTGCTCGCCCGGCTGCGCGACGAGGACGGGCTGGCGCTGCTCTACATCACCCACGACATCGCCAGCGCCCGCTACCTCTGCGACGACATCGTCGTCATGTACGCCGGGCGCATGATCGAGGGCGGGCCGAAGGAAGAGGTGATCGCCCGGCCCCGCCACCCATACACCAGGCTGCTCATCGAGTCCTCGCCCGACCCCGACCGCGGCCAGGACGAACGGGCCGCGCTGTTCGCCGGCGCGGACGAGCTGGGGGAGCCGCCGAGCCTGGTGAACCCGCCCGCCGGGTGCCGGTTCCACCCGCGCTGCCCGTTCGCGATGCCCGAGTGCGAGCAGAGCCCACCACCGCGCACCGAACTGGGCGGCGGGCACTGGGCGCACTGCTGGCTGCACCAGAAGGGCCGGGGCGGCGAACTCGCGTCCACCACCCACGCCGCCGCGATGGCGCGGCGGCCCGGCAAGGAGGAAGGGCCATGACGCCCAAGCGCCGCGGGCAGGCCCCGCGCCAGTCCGACGTGGCCAGGCTGGCCGGGGTGTCCCAGTCGGCCGTGTCCCGCGTGATCAGCGGGGACGTGGATGCCGCCCGCATCCCTCCGGAGACCCGCCAGCGGGTACTCGCGGCGATCAAGGAGCTCGGGTACGTGCCCAACCCGTCGGCGCGGAACCTGCGCAACAAGCGCAACCAGCTGATCGGCGTGCACACCTTCGAGGCGGTCTTCCCGCACGCCCGCGACGACTTCTACTTCGACTTCCTGCTCGGAATCGAGGAGCGGGCCGAGGAGACCGGGTTCGACCTGGTGCTGTTCACCTCGACCGGAGCGGGTGACGGGCGGCGCAGGGTCTACCGCGACGGCACCAACCGGCTCAACCTGGCCGACGGCAGCGTGCTGCTGGGCGTCGCCACCGACCGGGCGGAGCTGGCCAGGCTGTGGGCCGACGGTTATCCGTTCGTGCACATCGGCCGCCGGGAGGTGCCGGGCGCGGAGATCCCGTGCGTCATCCCCGACTACCGCAGCGCGACCATCGGCATCGTGGACAAACTGGCCGGGCACGGCCACCGCCGCTTCGCCTACCTGCGCGAGCCGTTGGAGATGGAGCCGTACGCCGACCGGCGTGACGGCTACCGCGAGGCGGTGGAACGGCTGGGCCTGATCGACAGGTCGCCGGGCTTCCGCGGAGAGAGCGGCCTGACCGACGACTGGATCGACGAGATCGCCCGGGGCGGCGAGACGGCCGTGGTCTCCGAGAGCGTCCGGCTGGCCGAGCACCTGCTGGGCGGGCTGAACGCGCGTGGCGTGCGGGTGCCGGAGGACATCTCCGTCGCCGTGCTCGAAGCCGACGGGGAGGGCACCTCCGCCAGATGGGACTCGCTGGAGATCCCGCGCGTCGCCATCGGCCGCATCGCCGTCGACCGGCTCATCGACATGCTCGACAAACCCGACCAGCCGGCCACGAGCCTGCTCGTACCCTGCCCGATCGTTCCCGGCACCACCATCTCCGCCGCTCGGCAGCGGCGGACCTGACCTCCGGCGGTCAGCTCACCCGGGCCACGCGCCGCGGCCCGGCGATGGCCCCTGCCCTCGCACACGCTGCCCTCACTCACGCTGCACTCATCCACGCTGCACTGATCCATGGAAAAGGAGCTCACGGGGAATGGCGGAACTCCAGACTGACGTGCTCATCGTCGGCGGCGGCCTGGGAGCCGTCGCGGCCGCGCTCACGGCCGCGAAGCTCGGCCGGAGCGTGGTCATCACCGAGCACACCGACTGGCTCGGCGGCCAGCTGACCGCCCAGGCCGTCCCGCCGGACGAGCACGCCTGGATCGAGCGGGAGTTCGCCCCGCCCGGTTACGCCGAGCTGCGGCGGCGGGTGCGCGACTACTATCGGCGCAACTACCCGTTGCGCCTCGGCGCCGGCCCGCTCCTCGACCCCGGGCTCGGCATCGTCAGCCGGATGTGCCACGAGCCGCGCGTCGCCGTCGCCGTCATCGACGAGATGCTCGCCCCCTGGCGGGCGTCGGGCCTGATAACCGTCCTGCTCCGGCACACGCCCGTCGCCGTGTGGACGAACGGCGACAAGGTGGACGCCGTCACGCTTCGCGATCTGGAGACGGGTCACGAGCTGACCGTGGCCGCGCCGTACGTGATCGACGCCACCGAGCTGGGCGACCTGCTGGAACTGGCGGACGTCGAGCACGTCGTCGGAGCGGAGGGACGCGACACCACCGGCGAGCCGCACGCCCCCGACACCGCCGACCCGCTCGACCAGCAGGCCATCTCCTGGTGCTTCGCGCTTGAACACCGGCCGGGCGAGGACCACGTGATCGACCGGCCCGCCGGCTACGAGCACTGGCGGGACACCGTCGCGCCGTTCTGGCCCGGGCCGCAGCTGTCCTGGACGGACGTCGTGCCGATCACGCTGGAGCGGCGGGAGTGGCGGCTGTTCGGCGACGGAACCGGACACTTCGATCTGTGGCAGTTCCGCCGCATCCTGGCCGCCGAGCAGTTCACCGGCATGACCGACCTGACCGTCGTGAACTGGCCGCAGATCGACTACTGGGAGCGCCCGCTGCTCGGGGCCGACCCGGCCGCGGCCCTGGCGGGGAGCCGGGAGCTGTCGCTGTCGTTCCTGTACTGGATGCAGACCGAGGGCGGCTACCCGGGACTGCGGCTGCGCCCCGACGTGACCGGCACCCGTGACGGGCTGGCCAAGACGCCCTACATCCGCGAGTCGCGCCGCATCGTCGCCGAGTTCACCGTTCTGGAGCAGCACGTCGGAGTGCAGGCCAGGCCGGACGGCGCGGGCAGCGAGCTCTTCCCGGACAGCGTGGGGCTCGGCCGTTACCGCATCGACCTGCATCCCAGCACGGCGGGGCGCAGCTATGTCGACATCGAGGCGTACCCGTTCCAGATCCCGCTCGGGGCCCTCATCCCGGTGCGCGTGGACAACCTGCTGCCCGCCAACAAGAACATCGGCACCACCCACATCACCAACGGTTGCTACCGGCTGCACCCGGTCGAGTGGGCCATCGGCGAGGCCGTGGGCGCGCTGGCGGGCTTCTGCCTGGCCCGCGACCTGCCGCCGCGCAAGGTCCGCTCCGACGCCGCGCAGCTGTCGGACTACCAGCGACTGCTGAGCGACACGCTCGGCATCGTGCTCACCTGGCCGCAAGAGATCCGCACACACCGAGAGTAGGAGTCAATGCCCCGTTTAACAGCAATCGTCGCCCTCGTCCTCGGCCTGTTCACCCTGACCCCCGCCCTGCCCGCCGCCGCGGCGAGCCCGTCATTCATCGACCGCTTCGACAGTGGCACGCTCGACACGACCCGCTGGTACGTCTCCGACGGCTGGAACAACGGCGCCCACCAGAACTGCCAGTTCAACAAGAACAACGTGCGGGTGGCGAGCGGGGCGCTCACCATCACCTTCGACGACAAGGCGTACGGGGACCGCTCGTACTCGTGCGCCGAGGTCCAGTCCCGCGCCCGTCTGGGCTACGGCACGTTCGAGACCAGAATGAAGGCGGGCAAGGGCAGCGGCCTGAACTCCGCCTTCTTCTCCTACATCGGCCCGGTGCACAACCAGCCGTGGGACGAGATCGACTTCGAGGTGCTCGGCAAGGACACCGCCAAGGTCGAGGTGAATTCGTGGGTCAACGGCACCTCTTCCGGCGGCTTCCCGGTCACGCTGCCCGCCGACTCGGCCTCGACCTATGTCGACTTCGCGTACGTGTGGGAGCCCGGACGGCTGCGCTTCTTCGTCAACGGCCAGCTCGCCAAGACCCTCACCGGCGCCCAGGTGCCCACCCACGAGCAGATCCTGTTCGCGCAGATCTGGGGCAGCGACACGCTGAGCAGCTGGATGGGCCCCTTCACCTACCCCGGCCACCCCGTCGAGGCGTCCTACGACTACATCGCCTACACCAAGCTCGGGGACCCGTGCCAGTTCAGCGGCTCGGTCGCCTGCTCCGTCACCACCTCCTTCGTGGACGATTTCGACACCCTCGACACCTCCCGCTGGTACATCTCCGACGGCTGGAACAACGGCGCGAAGCAGAACTGCACCTGGGACCGCCAGCAGGTCGCCGTCTCCGGGGGCATGCTCAACCTGTCGTTCGCCAAGAAGACGATCGGTGACCGGCAGTACGCCTGCGCCGAGATCCAGTCACGTCTGCGCCTGGGCTACGGCACCTACGAGGCCCGGTTGAAAGGGGTCGCCGGGTCAGGCCTGATGTCGGCGATGTTCACGTACGTCACCGGGGAGGCCATCGACATCAAGGTCATGGGCCGGGATCCGAGCAAGGTCAAGCTCCTGGCCTGGGACGACACGGCGCCGCTCGGGGAGAGGTTGGTGCCCGTGCCCGAAGGGTTCGTGGACGTGGGCATGGTGTGGTCAGCCACCAAGGTGGATTTCTACGTCAATGGCACGAAAGTTCATTCCATCACGGATGCCACGCGGCTGCCGAAGCTCAACGCCAACCTGTTCCTCAACATCTGGGGAAGCGACACGTTGACCGAGCACATGGGGCCGTTCACGGATCCGGGTAAGACGCTCACGTTCCAGGTGGACCGGGTCGCCTACACGGCCCCCGGCGTCCCCTGCCAGTTCACCGGCTCCATCGCCTGCGCCTGAGGGGCCTCCTGCCGACAAGGCGGACGCAGGCATGTTGCCTGCGTCCGCCAGGCTTGAGATCCTCCCAGGCGGTTGAGGCCCGGACGACGACCCAAGGGAAGGTTCCGGCATGATTTCCAGCGACAACGCGGCGGCCCGCGAGCCGGGCGAGCTCACTGCGCGCCCGCTCATCGACCGGCTGGAGGGCGACGGCCCGCCGCCCTGCCGCCCGGCGATCGGTGGCAGCTCCGCCCCGTCGCAGCAGAATGAGGGGGCCGGAGAGTGACACAGCCGGGTATGCACACGCTCACTGCCGGGCGCGGGCTGCTGTTCGGCGGCGACTACAACCCCGAGCAGTGGCCGGAGCACGTCTGGGCCGAGGACGCCGAGCTGATGCGGGCCGCCGGGGTCAACCTCGTCACGATCGGCGTCTT
>NZ_JBEXCR010000093.1:0-23912 GCF_040605375.1 Nonomuraea sp. NPDC005650 | reverse complement strand
TCCGACGTCACCATCTGGACCGCTCAGGCATCGCGAGCACACGCAGCCCTCACCCGAGACTCCTCACCCGACTTCTAAAACAGGCCCTAGCCGCAGGAGTTCCCGCAATACGGCCCCACCTATTACGCAACGTTCTGGGAAGGGCCCGACGGCGTCACTCTGGAGGCCGTCTGTCACCGCTGATCGCCAGCACCCACCTCACCCCGCCACGTCACCAGATCCGTCGAACGTTCGTAGTCACCGCACCAGCCAGTCGTGCCGCCTCCGGCAGCCTGCCGGAGGCGGCGAGGCCGCATCACGCGACGGCGGTTCCCTCAAGCTCGACCATCAGGTCGGGGATCGCCAGCCGTGTCACCCCGAGCATCGTGGTGGACGGTGCCACCCCGGCTGCGCCCAACCGCGCCGCCAGCACGCCGTAGTGCTCGAAGAGCCGATCGACGTCGGTGGTGTAGACGTTGAGCCGGACGAGGTTCGCGAGGGACATGCCGGCCTCGCCGAGCACGGCCTCCAGGTTGTCGAGGCTCAGCGCCAACTGCGCCGCCATGTCGTCGGCATGCTGGGGCTTGCCGTCGCCGCTCATCGCGGTCTGCCCGGAGCAGTACAGGGTCCGGGCATGCCCGGAGACGATCTCACCCTGGTTGTACCCCAGCTCCACCGACCACGCCCACGGGTTGACCGCGGTTCGCTCCATTGCCACATCAGCTCCATTCGATTCGTCGACATCACGTACGTCGCTCGGCTCGATAGCCGTCATCTTTTTGGTTGCGTCGATGAGCCTCCCAACAAATCACGACATCCTGTGTCGTGTATTCCGGTAGCGTTTTCGTATGCGCGCCGACCGGTTGGTCTCGCTGGTGCTACTGCTGCGCCAGCACGGTCGGCTGTCCGCGGCCGCGCTGGCCCGCGACCTGGAGGTTTCCACCCGCACCGTGCTGCGCGACATCGAGGCGCTGTCCGCAGCCGGCGTCCCGGTCTACGCCGAACGTGGCCGGCACGGCGGGTTCGCGTTGCTGCCCGGTTTCCGGACCGAGCTCACCGGACTGAACCACGACGAGGCCCTTGCCCTGCTGGTTGCCGGATCGCGGCGCGGCGCGCAGGCGTTCGGCCTCGGCTCGGCGCTCGCCTCGGCGATGCTCAAGGTGGTTGACGCGCTGCCCGAAAGCTATCGGGACACCGCGGCCGGTGCGGCCGAGCGATTGCTCATCGACCCGGAGACCGATCTCCTCTCGCGCCGGCTGATCGATGAGGAGGTGCCTGACGCCGTGGTGGCCGAGGTCCTGCGTGCGGTGTTCGCCGGACACAAGCTGCACATCCACTACGCGGCCGTGGACCAGACCCCGCAGTGGCGTATGGTGGACCCGATCGGCCTGGTCACCGTACGTGACCGGGGCTACTTGCTGGCCACGAGGTCTGGCGCGGACCGCACCTACCGGCTGTCCCGGATCCTGGCCGCCAAAGAGCTCGCCGAACCCGCACAGCGACCGGACCGGGTCGACCTGGACCGGGCCTGGCAGGAACGCAGCACGCGGTTTCGGACCGGCGGCGACCAGGTCACCGTGCTGGTACGGCTGAATCCGGCGCGGCGGGAGGACCTGGTGGGCACCGCACTGGCCGTTCTCGCCGAAGAAGCCGAAGAAGCCGACGCGGACGGCTGGTTGCGGCTGGAAGTCACTTTCCAAGATCGGAGACACGCCGAATGGGCGCTGTGGCAGCTCGCCACGAACGCGGAGGCCCTGGCCCCGCAGTGGTTGCGCGACGCGCTGCGCGACCGCGCCGCCGCGATCGCCACCCGCTACGGAGTGTCATCCTGAGAGCTGTCGCTTTCTGCGGGCAGACCGATGGCGACGGCCCCGGGAAACACAATCCGTAGGCACGATCACACTGGACGACGGCGCCCACGTAGCAGCTCGCCGCCGAGCAGGGCCACGCACGACCCGACGGTCAGCAGCCCACCGGCGAGGAAGGTGCCCCGTACATCGGCGAGCGACAGGACCAGCCCCCCGAGCGCGGCACCCGCCGCGATGCCGGCGTTGTAGGCACCGGAGTTCGCCGCGAAGGCGATGTCCGTGCGGCCCGGCGCGCAGTGCAGCATCGCGTTCTGCGCGGTCATGAACACCGGCCCGAGTGCGCCGCCCATCAGTACGAGGAACACCACCGCAGCCACCGGATGAGCGCCGAACGCGTACAGGCCGAGCATCCCCACCGCCTGCGTGGCCACGGCGGTGGCCAGCGCGGACTGCGGAAAGCGGTCCAGAACCGCCCCAATGATGCTCACCCCGGCCAGACACGCGACACCGAAAACCACGAACAGGGCGCTGACCGTGCTCGGGGAGAACCCGCTCACGTCGCCCAGGAACGTCACGATGTAGGTGTATCCCGTGAACGCCCCGGCGGCGGACAGGGTCCCGGCCGCCAGCACCGTTCCGAACCGCCACACGTCGGGACCGGTCGCGTAGGCGGCGGGCTCTTCTTCCGGACGCGAAGTCGGCAGCAGGGCGGCGATCGTCACCAGAGAGACCAGCCCCAGAGCCGCCAGCAGGGCGATGGGCACCTGCCAGTTGCTCTGCTGGCCCAGCCAGGTCCCAGCGGGAACGCCGAGCACCAGGGCGAGCTGAGCCGGCGACGGACAACCCCCCGATCACCCGCCCCCGAACCTCGGGCGCGAACAGGCCCACCGCGACCGGCCCCATCACAGCCCAGAACAGCGCCTGGGCGAGCGCGGTCAGCAGCCGCGCCACGAGGAGCAGCCAGTACGAGGTGGCCAGCGCCGCGACAAGACTGGACACCACGAGCGCGGCCAGCAGTCCCGTGAGCACATAACGCCGGGGTACGGCCCGCACGACGTGGGCGATCGGCACAGACGCGACGGCCACCGTCACGCCGTAACCGGTGACCAGGAGACCGACCGCTGACAGGGACACCTGTAGGTCTTCGGAGATGAGCTCGAGGAGGCCGACCGGCAGGTTCTCCGCGGTGTTGAAGGTGAGGGCGGCCAGCATCAGGGCGCCGAGCACCGCCGGCCTGTGCCATGGAGCCGGTTGTCGCGTGATCGTACGGTCTCTTCCTGTCCTCGCCCGTTGCACCTGCTCAGTGGCACTGTCCATGCAGGTACCTCACCAGGGGCACCAGTCCCGCCGCAACCTGATTCATCCGCGCCACAGGGCCTGGCGCTCACGACACGCGTCCGGGCTCGGAGGTCGAGGCCGGGGTGTGGGGGAGACTGAGCTCATGTTCCCGCAGACCCCCGCTGCCGCGGCGGCGCTGTCGGTGGCCAGGCGTTTCTACTCACCCGTGCTGCTCAACCACTGCGTCCGGTCCTACCTTTGGGGAGCGATGTACGGCGCAGCGCACCGTACGGTGGCCGGCTGGCCGACGGAGCGAGCTGCCAGGGCCGAGAAGATCATCGTGCTGCACATGCGCGAGGACGTGTCCGCGGCGACCGACCCCGAGGCGCACCTGCTGCAGGTCGCCTCAAGCTGGGAGGTCGTCGGGCGGCATGCCGGGCAATTCCCGGCGGAGGCGCGGGCGGAGATGCTTGCCCGCTATCCCCGGTTGGGGTTCGGCGGGGATTTCCTGGCGTCCTTCGAGGACCAGGCGAGGCGCAAGCCGGGCAGCGCCGCCGCCGTCTCGGTCCGCAACGACCTCGCCACGCGGATCGCCGCCAACCCCCTCGAAGGCCCTTCACCCGCCTGACCGGGACGGTAACAGAGGTCTCCGCCAGGACAAGCCGAACATGGAGCTGCCTCAGCGAGAATGCAGCCTCGGGCGGCGCGGTTGATGACCCGGGCCTCGAAGAATCGGCTGTGTAGTGGTCTTGTAGCGACCCTGTAGGGGTGGTGCGGTACCGTCCGGCTGTCGTGATCAATTTCGATTTAGTCCCAACCGAAACAGGACATCACCGGCCGCGGGATGGCGGCAGATCGATGTCCAGCCGTACGGAAAGGAGTATGCCATGTCGGAACGTGAAGGAAATCTCGTACGGAAAGTGGCCTTGACGGCTGCCGCGTTCGCTGCGGCGTCCGCGGTCGGAGTCGGAGCAGCCGGTGCCGCTTCGGCTGCCGAGTCCTCTCAGGCGAATCTCTCCGAGGTCGCGGCGTCCACCGACCAGAACAGCGCGCTCGGCGCGGTGCTCAACCGGGTGACCGCCGCCGACGACATCTTCCGTCCTGCCGGCACTTTCAACAGGTGACGGAGCGGAATCGTTCCCGTGGCTGATCGGGCCGTTTAGCGGCCCGCTGGGACACGAAGGGCAGAGAGGCGAAGGACATCGTGATCGAGCTACCGATCGTGCAGGTGAAAGAGCGAGCTGCCGAATGGCCGACTCAGGACGTGACCGATCAGGCGCTTGAGGATCCGAACTGGCGCCCTCTGCCCTTCGTGGAATTCGCGCTCAAATTCCACGGCCGGTGCAACCTGGCCTGTGACTACTGCTACATGTACGAGATGGCCGACCAGAGCTGGAAGAACAAACCGGTGGCCATGTCACGCGAGACGATCGACCAGGTCGCCTTCCGGCTCGGGGAGCACCTGCGGGCTCACGCCGACGAAATTCAGGGCGCGTCGGTGAGAATGCACGGCGGCGAAGCGCTGCTCGCCGGCGCGGATCAATTCGCGTACGCGGCGCGGGCGTTCCGGAGCGCCGCGCCGCCCGAGGTCCCGCTGCGGCTCGTCACCACCACGAACGGCGTGCTCCTCTCTGACGAGAAACTGCTGAACGTCCTGCGCGAACACCGCATCGGTGTCACGGTCAGCCTCGACGGAGACAGGGAAAGCCAGAACCGTCACCGCAAATACGCCAACGGCCGCGGCAGCTATGACCTGGTGATGCGCGGCATCGAGGCGCTGAACCGCCCCGCTTACCGTGACCTCTTCGACCTGGTTCTGTGCACCATCGACCTTGAGAACGACCCTCTGACCACCTACGAGGCGCTGCTCGCCACCGGGGCGCCGGCCGTGGACTTCCTGCTGCCGCTCGGCAATTGGTCCTCTCCTCCACCGGGATGGACCTCCGGGGACGGGGGCACCGCGTATGCGGACTGGCTGATACCGATCTTCGAACGCTGGTATTCCACGGTGCCGCTTCCCGCCGGTGTCAGGCTCTTCGAGAACATCATGACGTCGTGCCTCGGCGGTCATGCCTACACCGAGGGGCTGGGGCTCAACCCGTTCCAGCTCATCGTCGTCGAAAGCGACGGAACCATCGAACTCGGCGACGCCTTGAAGTCCGCCTACGAGGGCGCCCCGTACACCGGCTTGAACGTTTTTCGCGACACGTTCGACGACGTGCGACTCCTTCCCGGCGTCGTCGCCCGGCAACGAGGGGTGGCCGGCCTGTCGCCGATCTGCGTTTCCTGCTCGATCCGGGATATCTGCGGGGCCGGCGAATACAGCACTCGATACCGCGCCGGCTCGGGATTTCTCAATCCTTCCGTCTACTGCGCCGATCTGGCCAAACTGATCTGCCACATCCGCGACCGGGTGCTCACCGACGTGGAACGGTTGAGGGCCGAGCGCGCGGAGACAGGCTGAGAGGGTGTTGCTGAACTCTTGATCTCGGACACCACCGTCCCCGGGATGAATGGAAGGCATGAGAGAGGGTCGGGGACGTGGGTGCGGTGGTCGTGGCCCTGAGGGTCCTGGTGCTCATGCTGAGGGTTGAGCCAGTGTGGTGGCATGCCGGTGACGGACGGGCGGTGTTGCCCGGCCTGTGGGACTCGTCTGCCTGGGTGGATGCGGCGGGACGCGGTGTTCTGCTCGGATGCGTGCCGTGCTCGGCAGCGGTGGTTGTTGCTGAGGATCCGGACCAGGGTTGGGGTGATTCAGAACGCCTCACCGGAGCGGACGATCGCTTGTCCGGAGTGCTCGCGGTCGTGGCTGGAGGGTGTGGATCATCCGGTGGGCACGATCTATTGCTCTCCGCGTTGCCGGACTGCCGGCTGGCGGCGTCGCAGAGGCGGTGAGAACAGCGTCACGGTGACGGTGTTCTCTTCGGATCGTTGATTGCGAATTGTCCTCATATGGCCGGGCGGAGATAGGTCTGTAACCAGGGCATTGTCACCGATTGTGTGCGGGTGGAGACTTCGCGCCAGCACTCGTAGAAGGGTGCTCGGACGCGAGGAGGGGCGCGATGACCACCATGATCGGGAAGGTGACGCAGGAGCGGTACGAGCAGTTGGTCGCCGACGGGCTGGAGCAGCTCGCCGTCCAGGGACGAACACAGCTTCTGCTGGGCGATCTCGCCCTGGAGATCGAGCCGATCAGCCAGCGAGGCGGGTCGCACGCCGGCCCGGGCGAGGAGCCGTTCGGCGTCTGGCAGACGCTGGCCCAGTACGCCGAAGACCTGGACATGCCGCTGGCCACCCTGCTCGACAACCGGTGGGTGGCCTCGCGCTGGCCCAAGGAGCGCCGCCAGCATCGCGTGCCCTACGTCGTGCACATGGCGCTGGCCGCGATCGCGGACGAGGACGTGCGCTTCGCCAAGATCCTCGACCCGCCCTGGCACGAGAAGTCCAAGACCCACCGGTGGACGCAGGACGCCGCCAAGCGGGAGGTCGGCCAGCGGGGATGAGCCCTTACCAGGTCCGCAAGGGCATCTTGTGGATCAAGGAAGTGGCCGCGCGCGAGCATCTGACCCCGCTCGTCTATACCGCGAAGGGCGGCTACCGAATTCCCGCCGATTCCGCCGACTGGGTGGCCTACGAGAAAGCGCAGTTCGCTGCCGCGCTGACCCGGATCAGCCGGCTACTCGACGGCACGCTCACTCCGCACGCCATGAAGTACCCCGACGACAGGTGGGCCCGCTTCGTCCTGGCCCAGGCCACCAGCCTGCAGTCCACGCCGGACATGCTGACCAACGGTCATGCGCCGGTTGGAGGCTGAGTGATGCGCCCGCGACGCTACCCCTCCGACACCAGTGCCGCCGAGTGGGCGCTGTTGGAGCGGCTTCTCCCGGTCCCGGCCTGTCACACTCCCACCGGCGGCAGGCCGGAAAAGCATCACCGCCGTGACGTGGTGGATGCGATTCGTTATCTGGTGGCCAACGGGTGCACCTGGCGAGCGATCCCGTCCGACTTCCCACCGTGGGCCACGATTTACGGGCACTTCGCGCGCTGGGCGCGGCAGGGGGTGGTCAGCCAGATCCGAGACCAGCTGCGCCGCGCGATCCGGCTGCGCAAGGGCCGCTGTCCTAGTGCGGTCACCCTCATCGTCGACTCGCAGTCGGTGAAGGGATCGGAAACGGTCAGCAAGGCCACTCGCGGCTTTGACCCGGCAAAACGCATCAATGGGAGGAAGCGACATTTTATGGTCGATCCGGATGGGCTTCAAGTGATGGTGATGGTCACCCCGGCCGAACCCGCAGCTCCCGCGCCAGGACCTCCTGGGGAAGGGTTTCGTGACCGCGCCGGTGCGGGCTGACCTGTCTCACAACCCAGCAAACGAGACAGCCTGATCCGCAGCCATGCGACCACGAAACCCCTTTGGTGAGCGTCCTCATGGGATCTCGAACCGAGCAGTGCCTGAACTGCGAGGCGCCGCTGCCCCCTCCAACGGACCGCTGCGGAGGACGGCCCCGCAAGTACTGCTCCGACGCCTGCCGGTGGGCTTTCGGCCGCACGCGCGCCAGACGCTGGCGCCCCCTTACCCAGCGCCACCAACGCCAGGACGACACCCGCAAGCAGCGCCGTCACATCCGCGACCAGGCCGAACGCCTCGCACAGGCAGCCGGGAAGCTTGCCCTGGACCTGCACGCCGAAGACCTCGCCCCGCCCACTCAGCAGACCGGCTGGAAGCCTGGGCCCATCGCCGGCTACACCGCCGCCGCCCTGCCCCTGCTCGCCCAGGCCCGCGCCGTCCTGGCCGCCGCCGCCGTCGCCGCCGACCGAGCGACCGAACGACCGAGCGACCGGCGCCACCTGGGACGAGATCGCTGCCGTTCTGGATGCCAGCCCCGACACCGCCGCCCGCCGCTACCAAGCCTGACCGCACCCCCGTGAACGCAACCGACGACAGCTGCGGCACCTGGACGTTCATCACCCACCATGCCCGCGTGCTGATCGCGATCGCTCGCGCTCCAGAGGCACGGATCCGCGACATCGCTGTCACGCTGGGCATCACTGGCTATGTACGTGAGTTGCGGAGGCGTTTGTTGCTGGGGCAGGGAAGGCGGCTTCGTGTGGTGAGGGGTGATGTCGCCGAGTTTTGACGGCAGTGGGGTTCTTGCGGTGGGAGAGTCGGTGTGCTTCTCCCGTTTGGGGCCCCATGCGCATATCGGCGACCAAGGTCGAGCTGTATACGGCGATTCGCAACGTTTGCCCTGTCCGCTACCGGCACCTCGGGGCGATGTCCCCCGTCGATATGTCCGCGCGTTCGGGGGCACGGCCAGCGCGGCCAACGCGACTCCGAGCCGTCGTTCCGTCGCGAGGGAGCGGCCAACGTGCCAGGATAAATCACGTCAAGCCGTAACTCGCGTGGGCCGGTATCGCAGGGCGACCGCCCCCGACCGGAACTCACGGCGGTCCACGGGCTCGAGCTGGATGCGCTCGCGCAGACCGGCGAGCAACGTCGGCCCGTGTCCGGCAAGGACCGGCTGCACAAGGAACTCGTACTCGTCGATCAGTCCCAGATCTGCCAACGCCAGGGGGAGCGTCACGCCACCCACCCACAGGCCCTCGCCTGACTCCTGCTTGAGCCGCTGAACCGCTTGCCCGAAGTCGCCTCGCACCAGCTCGGCATTCCAATCGACCGCGCTCAGCGTGCTCGACACGACGTACTTCTTCGCCCGGTCGATGGTCTCGGCGAACGGGATCTGCCACTCATCCATCCAGTCAGGCCACGTGTCCGTGGCCGGCTTCCGCCACGCCGACTCCATCATCTCGTAGGTCACCCGGCCGAATAGCAGGGCATCGGCTCGCTCCATCTCAGCGGTCCAGTAGCGCATCGACTCCTCGTCCGGGGCGAGCCCTGCCTCGTGATGGCAGCAGCCGTCGAGCGTGACGTTGATCGAGTATCGAAGTGGTCTCATCTCGTTGCTCTCCCTTGATGCGCGCAGCGCGTTTTCACCGGACGTCTACTTAGACGACTGTCGGCGCCATTTCTCATCGGCGCCCGATCCCACCTGCTCAACACCGTCGTGATGCGAACCAGACCGCAGACCGAGCGCGCGACCGATTCGGGCGCTCGGGGCGTTCAGGTTCGCAACGGGTCTCGAAGCGCCCTGCGAGACCTACTGCCCCTCCACGACATCCTCGCCAAACAGCCACCGCCCGGCCACCCAGACAGCCCGGAGTGACGTCAAAACTCACCGACATTGATCAAGGAATCGGCCCCCAACCGCCTCCCGAAGTCAGCGACAAACGCCTCCCGAAGAACCCAACACAGCCAGCATCACCGAAGGCAGGGTTCAGGCCATCGTGACCGACCTGCAGCAGGCGGGCTTTCTCACACGTGAGCGCGTTGGTCGGCGCAACCGCTATGAACTTCATCTCGACCAGCACTTTCACGAGGCTGGGCTGCCCGTCGGTCTGCTGATCGCCATCTTCACCAGGCACGACTTGGGACCGCACTCGGACCGGCCGTCCTCAGCCGAATAGCCGCGTCGGAGTCACCAGGTGGCACATCGCTCGCATGATCAACAGCGACGGCGAGGTTCAGCAACCCCCTCTGAGAATGGGAGCCGACGGTCCGCACCGTGGTGACGGCAGAGCACCGGCGGACCCAGGACACGGCCAAGCGCTATCTACTTTCGCCAACCGTTGATGGTCAGGTCGGGGTCGGTGGCCGCGTTCAGCAGCCGCCGGCCCCAACCGTAGGTCATCGGCAGCCAGTTGAAGTCATGATCCGGCCCGACGAGGTCGGCCAGCTCGATCAACTTCATCATCTCCACCACCGCGGCGAGCGGCTTGGCCGCGCGCCATGCGTCCCGCATCCGCTCCGGAGCGACGGTGTCGGCCCAGGCGGCGAAGTAGGCGTCGAGGTAGGTCGCGGCGTCCGGCTCGGACGCGTCGAGCAGCCATGAGGCCAGATCGAACAGCGGGTTCGTGACGGTGGCGAAGCTCCAGTCGTGCAACAGGATCCCGTCGTCGCGCACGACCACATTGCCCGGGTGGAAATCGCGGTGGACGATCGTCGCCGGAATAGCCGCCCCGTCCAGACGCTCGACGCACTCGACCAGATACGGCGTCAGCGCCTCCAGCCGGTCGGCCTCCTCGTCGGTCAGCGCCCGGTCCAGGTTCTTCGGAAGCTTGGGCGCCCGCCAGATGTCGTCGCGGGCCATGGTCGACCGCACACCGTCGGCCAGCGAGGCCGGGGTGAGCGGGACACAGCCCGCGGCGATCAGCTCGTCCCGGCGGTGAATGGTCTCCTTCTGCACCAGGACCAGCTGCGCCAGGCATGCGCGACGTTGCTCCGTGGAGACCGCCCAGCCGTCCACGCCACCGAAGTCCTCGGTGAGCCACCAGCGGTCACCGGGTGACATCGCGGTGATGGTGGCGAACGGCGAGATATGCAATGACGCCAGGTACCGAGTGATGTCCGGTTCGCGAGCCAGCCTCGGCAGGACCGCCTTCAGATACAGGTCACCCCGGTCAGTCGGCGTGCGGAGCACGGCGGACATGCTCCAGTGCTTGATCTGGCGGCTCGGGCCGAGCCGCACTCGACCGGCGGCCTTCAGCTCCTCGTTGATGTAGGCCTCGGCCCGCCCGAACCAGCCGGGCCTGAACCAGTCGGAGGCGGGCGGCCGGGATCGCGCCGCCCGGCAGTCGAGCACCAGGCTCTGCCCGGTCACCTCATCATGACCGTGCCACGCGAACCCGTCGGCGGAGACCGGCCGCGCCCCGCCCGCCGCCAGCAGCACCACCGTCGTGAAGTCCAACGGCTCCAGGACCACGGTGGTCAGCCCGAGTTCGCGACGAACGCGATCGGTCAGCTCGCTGTCCATCGGCGGCCACCTGCCGTCGAACCGCATCCGCGGCAGCGCCGGCTTGCCGCCGGCCAGGTCGCACAGCACGGCGCCGTCGTGGTCGACGATTACCAGCACGGCTTCCACGGATTCGGACGACATGATCAACCTTTCGGGAGTCGACGGAGTTCACGCGGTAGCGCGCCGGCGTCGTTCATGACTTGCGCCATCGACGAATAATCCCATCGGCCGTACCGTCCGGGTGTGACGACACCGACCCGGTGCACTGGGCCACCCCCACCGCCAGGCTGCTGCCCCGCCTCGCGCAGCACCGTGCGAATGACCTCCGCGTCCCGAGGCAGCACCCGCCTATTCTCACAGTCGGTCTCGGGACGGCCGAGCACGCCTTTTGACGTGCTCGGCGTTCGGCGGTCAGCACCCGACCCGTTCGGCCTTGAGCAGGTAGAACGCCGGCTTCCAACGCTGCGAAGAGGCGTGGAGCGGGCCAACGGTGCGCCGGTCAGGCGGATCATCGTGGCCGGAGGCCGTCGAGGGCGATGTCGATGAAGCGCCGCCAGTCGCCGATCGCGTCTCGGCTGATCGCGGCCACCGCTCCGGCGATCATGTAGAGGTCGGCGATCTTCGCGTCCGCCCGGAATGTGCCATCCGCCCGTCCACGCTCAAGCAGCGTCTCACTGAGGGCGAGGAGTTCGGTGCTCACCTCGCCCCGCGGTTCGGTCGAGCCCAGTGCCGCCTCGATCGCGCTGGACAGCCCGCGGCCTTCGTCGTGCACCTCACCGATCCGGGTCAGGAAGCAGGTCAGCGCTCGTCGCGTGTCGGGGTCGGGCAGGCACTGGGCGCGGGCGAACGCCAGGATTTCGGCGAACCGTTGCTCCGTCACCGCCTCGATCAGCGCCTGGCGCGTGGGGAAGTGCCGGTAGAGGGTGCCGACGCCCACCCCGGCCGCCTTGGCCACGTCGGCCATCTGCACCTGGGGCCCATGTTCGGCGAACAGCTCGCAAGCCGTCTGCAACACGCGGCCGCGGTTGCGTTCGGCGTCGGTACGCGGCTTGCGGGGAGATTGCTTTGACATCCCGAACGATCCTCGGTCTATAGTTTAAGCGGAATCGGATTCCGAATCCGTCTCCGGAAAGGATATCGCATGTCCAGGGATCGCTTCATCATGTTGAGCGCCGGGGAGTCGCGCGCAGGACGCGTGCCGCTGCCGGCCTGGACCACGGTCAAGGCGGGCATGACCGACACCGAGGGGCGCTTCACCCTCATGGAGAATCGAGGGCACAACGACATCCCCGCACACGTGCACGACACCTTCGACGAGGTCGTCTACGTGATCGATGGGGAGTTGGGGATCGACTTCGACGGACGGACGCACCGGCTCACCGCGGGCATGTGCGCACTGCTGCCGCGCGGCGTGACCCATGCCATGCGCACCCTGTCCGAAGCGCCGGTGCACGCGTTGCAACTGTCCTCGCCGGGTGGCTGGGAGCGTTACGTCGAGGACGTCGCGGAAGCCGGGCAGACGCTGGTGGCCGAGGATGGAGGCCGGGACTGGGTAAAGATCAACAAGCTCGGCGCCCCGTACGGCATGCGCTACCACCTGCACGGCGAGACCGAGGAGAACGGTGACAAGGAGCGTTTCCACGTGTTGCGGCGCGGCGAGGCGCGCCTGGGCCGCATCCAGGTCCCGCCGGCCTTCAGCGCCAAGGTGCGCACCACCGACACCGAAGGACGGCTCTCACTACTCGAGATGGTGGTGGCCCAGGCCATCCCACGCCACGTCCACCACAAGGCCGACGAGAGCATCTACGTGCTCGACGGAGAACTGGTCGTCGAGTACGACGACGAGAGGCACACGGCTACCAAGGGACAGTTCGTCCTGCTGCCTCACGGCGTGCCACACGCGTTGCGCCCCGGATCCACCCCGCCGCCACGCGTCATCCAGATCTCCTCGCCGGGTGGATGGGAGTGCTTCGTCGAGGACCTGATCGAGGCCAGGCCGCACATCACCACCGGAGGAAATCTTGACCCGGTCAAACTCAACCCCATCGCCGCCAAGTACGACATCACGTACGCGGAACCGGCTTAGGTAAACGCTCATCGGCCTGGATGTGGACCCGCGTCAAGTTCGAGGACGTCGGGGAAGTCGAGTGATGAGATCACGTGGGCACGTGGGGTTTCCAACTTGCAGATGAGCGCTGGTGGCTGTCCTGCTGTTCACAAGTACCGGCCCGGCCTAGGCTGGCGGGGATGACGGGATCGGCGGCGGGCGCGCGGACGCAGGAGCAGATGCGGCAGCGGAACCTGAGCGAGGTGCTGCGGCGCGTACACAAAGACGGGGCCGTGTCACGGGCCGCGCTCAGCCGCCGGATGGGCCTCAACCGCAGCACCATCATGGACCTGACCGCCGAACTCGCCGCCGCCGGGCTCGTCCGCGAGGGCGCCCCCATCGGGCGGGGCCGTGCTGGGCGGCCGTCCATCGTCGTCATGCCCGAGCAGGGGACGCTGTACGGACTCGCGTTCGACGTCGCCGTGGACCGGCTGCTCGCGGCCCGTGTCGGGCTCGGCGGCCGGGTCCTCGACCGCCGCGAGGCCGTGCGCACCCGTGCCGGGGTCGACCTGGAGGACGTCGTCGGCGTCCTCGCCACCTTCGGCCGCGACCTGGTCGTCGGGGCCGGTCCGGGCGCGTTGTGCGTGGGTGTCGGAGCGTCGTACTGCGGGTTGATCAGGCGCGCCGACGGCACGGTCCGGTACGGGCCGCACCTCGGCTGGGTGGACCAGGCGTTCGGCGCGGAACTCGCCGCCGGGCTCGGCCTCGGGCTTCCCGTCGAGGTCGGCAACGAGGCGCACCTGGGCGCGATCGCCGAGCACGTGCGCGGCGCGGGATGCGACGTCGACAACCTCATCTACCTGCACGGGGACGTTGGCGTCGGCGGCGGGATCATCGTCGGCGGCAAACTCCTGGACGGCGACGGAGGCTACGGCTGCGAACTCGGGCACATGCTGGTCAACCCGTTCGACGGGCGGCCCTGCCTGTGCGGGTCGCGCGGCTGCCTGGAGGCCGAGGTGGGGGAGGAGGCGCTGCTCGACTACGCGGGACGGTCCGGCGAACTCGTCGGACGCGACGGCATCCGGGCCGTCGTCGCCCTCGCCGGGACCGGCGACGCCCGCGCGCGGGACGCCCTCGACCGTATCGGAGACTGGCTCGGCGTCGGCGTCGTCAACCTCATCAACCTGTTCAACCCGGCGCTCGTGGTCTTCGGCGGGATGCTCCGCGATGTCTATCCGGGCGCCGCGCCACGCGTCCGCGCCCGGATCGACGCGCATGTCCTGCCGGTGTCGCGCGAACGTGTCCGCCTGGCCGTGACGGCCCTCGATGACGACACCACGCTCGCCGGGGCCGCCGAACTCGCCTTCGCCAACCTCCTGGACAACCCCCTCGACACATTGGCCACCCTGCGCTGATGGGACCAGGACGGCCGCGCCGACTGAGCGTTTTTCCTGGTGGCGTTCAGTGGCCGGCCGGTGGGTCCCAGTGGGCGATGCGGACCTCGCGCAGCCACGCTTCGACCGTCGCGGCGTCGGGCTCGTCGGGCAGCGGCGTACGTACGGTGTCGAACGCCTTCTCGGTGGCCGCCAGGAGGTCTTGGGCCTCCTCGGTGTTGCCGGTGGCGACCCTTTCGCCGAACGCGCGGATCGCCTCGGGGTCGGGGAGCCGGATCGGCAAGCGGCCGGTCTCGTACAGCTCGCGCCCCTGGTGCAGGAGGCGGGCGAGGTGGCGGGCATGTTTGCTGGTCCGCTTGCGGGTGTCGGCCGAGAACGAGCCGTCGCCGCGCTGGTCGAGGCGTTTGAACTGCTGGGTGGCGTACCCGAGGTAGGCGTTACGGACTCGCGGGCCGGACAGGAACGCGGCGCGGATGGCGATGAGCTGGTCGCCGAGCGGGGTGCGGGTCTCGTACAGGTTGTCGGGCAGCCACACCAGCTCCATCACGGTCGGATTGCCACCCAGTGCGAGCGAGCACCACTTGCCGACCTCGTGGAGCGACTGGTCGGGGTTCGTCTGGACGATGCTTTCCTTGGGCCGGGAGAGGCCGACCATGGCCAGCGTGGGGGTGGCGAAGATGCCGAGCCGGTCGACGTCGGAGTCGGGTCCGGCCAGGCCGTACGCGGTGGAGCCGACGATGCCGGCGAGCAGGACGCTATTGGTGGTGTTGGTCACGAGATGTCCTTAGGTCACGGGGCTGAGGGGGCTGCTGACGGGGCACGCCGTGGTCGCGATCGCTGAGGACCGCAAGAGCACACCCACAGAGAATGCGGCCCCGGTTGCATATCCGACCTTCAGAGGCAGCAGGCCTGACGCGACGGGTCAGGGCGTGCTCGTGGGGTCGATCGCTGTAGACGGAATGTAAAGGCACTGTGTACTGTCCGGAAACGATCTTCTCTTCAGTCTGACCAGGGTTGCTGCCAAATGTCGCGAGATTGGCAAACGGGGGAGGGGGCGGGATGCAGTCGCAATGTT
This sequence comes from Nonomuraea sp. NPDC005650, assembly GCF_040605375.1. Taxonomy (NCBI): domain Bacteria; kingdom Bacillati; phylum Actinomycetota; class Actinomycetes; order Streptosporangiales; family Streptosporangiaceae; genus Nonomuraea; species Nonomuraea sp. NPDC005650. Next base: position 8,478 of record NZ_JBEXCR010000093.1, on the reverse strand, counting down.
TGCAACTGTCGCAGCGGCAGCGGGGTCGTCGCCTCACGCCAGGCGCAGCCCACGCCGACTGGCTGTAGCAGCGGATTCGATCGCGTTCCAAACCTGGGCTCAGGACTGAAACGGTCAAGCCTTCGAAACGGGGATTTAATGCGAAAAAGATTAGTAAGTACGTTTTTGGCTGGTTTGGTGCTGGCGACCGCGGCGACGGGGGTCGCGGTCGCCGAGCCGAGCCCGCGCAGCGCCGAGCCGATCGCCTGGGAGGCGTGCGGCGACTACGGAGGCGAGTGCGCCACCATCAAGGTCCCGATCGACTACGCCAAGCCCGAGGAAGGCTCCCTCGACCTGGCGATCGGCCGGCTCAAGGCGCTCAACCCGGCCAAGCGGGCCGGCGTGCTGATCGTGCACCCGGGCGGGCCGGGTGCCTCGGGCATTAACCCGTTCATCCTGCGCAACGCCATCCCCGCAGAGAGCGCGCTGCGGCAGAACTTCGACCTGGTCAGCCTGGACCCGCGCGGCGTCGGCCGCAGCAACCCGGTCCAGTGCGACCTGGACGTGGTGGAGCAGGCGCCCGCCACCTACCCGGCGAACGAGGGCGAGTACCAGGCCTGGCTCGCCTACAACGCCAAGCTCTCGCAGAACTGCCGCGAGCGGACCGGCCCGGTGTTCGACCACGTCGACACCACCAGCGCCACCCGGGACGTGGACTCCATCCGCGCCGCGCTCGGCGAGCGGCAGATCAGCTTCTTCGCGATCTCGTACGGCACCCAGGTCGGCCAGCAGTACGCCGAGTTGTTCCCCGGCAATCTGCGGGCCATGGCGATCGACTCCAACATGGACCACAGCATCACCTCCGCCTTCCGCTACCTGCAGACGACCACCGACGACTTCGAGGGCTCGGCCAAGGCGTTCGCCACCTGGTGCGGCCAGACGCAGGCCTGTCCGCTCAACGGCCAGGACGCCATGGCCGTCTGGGACGGGCTGCACCGCCGGGCGACCGCGGGCACGTTGAAGGACCCGCAGACCGGGGAGCCGATCACGGCCGAGCAACTGCGCGTGTTCCTGTTCGACGGCATGTACGACCCGGCGGGCAGCTGGTTCGACGTGGCGACGACTGTGAAGGCCCTCGCGGACGGCAACGCCGCCAAACTGCGCACCACGGCCACGCCGAAGGCGGAGACCGTCAACTACGCCTACCCGGCCATCTGGTGCTCCGACTGGAAGTGGCAGGTCAGCGGCTTCCAGGAGCTCGACCAGTACCGCAAGCGGCTGGAGGCGCTCTACCCGCACACCAAGCTCTCGCCGTTCTGGTCGGACGTCATGAGCTGCCTGAACTGGCAGGGCACGGTCTCCAACCCGCAGCACCGGCTGGACGTCTCCGGGACCGGGCCGACCCTGCTGCCCAAGAGCCGCCACGACGTCGGCACCCCCAAGGCGTGGAACTACGCGGTCGCCGCGCAGCTCCCCAAGACCAGGGTCCTGGAGTACGACGGCGTGGGCCACGGCCAGTACCGCAACAGCGTCTGCGCCCGCACCCACATCGAGACGTACCTGACGAGCCTGAAGCTGCCGCCGAGCGGCGCGCGCTGCGCTCCCGAGTACCCGTCGCAGCCGCCCGCCTCGGTGCGCGCCGCGGAGGAGCGGCCGCTGTCGGCGACGGGCCGGCCGCTGCACTGATGTCCTGACGTCGCTCGATGGGCGGGGCGCCGCGCGGGCGCCCGCCCATCGGCGCCGCTGGGCCGCGCGCCACTATGCGCCAAGGCGAGGCCGTACGGGTCCTTGCGGGCGATAAGGTCCGGCACGCTCGCGCGCCGACGACCCCTCGGCGGTCATCTCATCGGGGAACCCACACCGGGGTGCCGTCGGGTAGCGCTTTCGGCACGCCGGCGCGCGTACTTCAGGGGGCCTCGGGCAGAGGCCGGCAGGCTCACCATTCGACCAGCACCTTGTCCACGCCGCCGGTGAGCTGGTTGGTGAGCAGAGTGATGTCGTCGAGGTCGGTGGCCAGGCGCAGGGTCGGGAAGCGGCGGAACAGGGCGGGGAACACCGTCCGCAGCTCGGTGCGCGCGAGGTTGGCGCCGATGCAGACGTGCATGCCGTGGCCGAAAGTGAGGTGGAGATTGGGTTTGCGGCCGGGCCGGAACTCCTCGGGGTCGGCGAACGCCGATCCGTCGCGGTTGGCCGCGTCGTTGGAGATCAGGACCAGGTCGCCGCGCGCGATGGTGACACCGCCGATCGCCACGTCCTCGTGGGCGTAGCGCAGCAGGCCCAGGCCGGCGGGGGCGGACATCCGCAGTATTTCCTCCACCGTGGACTGGGCCCGGCCGTCGGGATCGGCGACGAACGCGTCCCGGCGGGACAGATCGGACAGCAGCCAGAGCACACCGAAGTCGATGCGGGCGGCGGTGGTCTCGTGGCCGGCGAAGATCAGCGCGGCGGCCAGGCGGGCCACGTCGTCGTCGCTGAACGTGGGGTCCTCGGCCTGTGCGGCGACCAGGTCGGAGATGACGTCCGGGCCGGGGTTCGCGCGTTTGGCGGCGGCCAGGCGATGGGTGTACTCGACGAATTCGGCCATCGCGGCCTGAGTGACCTCGGCGTCGTCCAGGATGCCGATCCGCTCCGACAGCCGGCCGAAGTGCGAGCGGTCCTGCGGCGGTACGCCGAGAAGTTCGCTGATCACCAGTGCCGGCAACGGAAACGCGAGCTTCTCGTGCAGGTCGGCCGGGGCACCGGCGGCTGCCAGGTCGTCCAGGCAGCGGTCGGTCAGTTCCTCGATCCACTCGGTCAGGCGCCGCATCCGGGGGGCGGAGAACGCGGGCGTCAGCAGCCTGCGCAGGCGGGTGTGCTCGTGCTGCTCGGTTTCGTAGTTGACCCCGGGACCACCGGAGAGCGCCGACTGCGACACCCGCGAGGCGTTCTCCGGTTCGGGGTGGGATCGGCCGAACCGCCGGTCGCCGAAGATCTGCTTCGCCTCGTCGTAGCCCAATACCAGCCACGCCGGGTCACCGGCCGGGGTGGTCACCCGCACCAGCGGCGCCTCACGACGCAGTACCCGGTACAGGGGGGCCACCTCGAGCGGGTTGGGCCGGTCGAGGGGCAATTGTGGGGCAGACATGCGCTTTCCTCCCTTGATGGGGACATGCGAGATGTGGTGCCGCGACCTATTTCCGTCTGTCGCCCAGCGGGATGCCGGCGCGTAGTTGCGCGATGCTCTCCCGTACGACGTGCGCCAGGCTTGTGGACCCGTGGCCCGTGGCCCAGGCCTCGATGGAGGTGTGGACCGCCACGCCGGCAGCCTCGGCCAGCAGCCGGGACGGCAGGTCGTCGGCGCCGGTGCGCTCGTAGATCGCCTCCGCGAGCAGCCTTTTGACGCGTTCGATGGCGGTGAGGTGCTGGGCCAGGATGGTCGGGTTCTCCTTGGTGACCCGGAGCAGTACGGCGACGTCCTCGTGTCGGCCGACCATCGCGGACACCTGGCCGGGCAGTACCTCGGCGAGGCTGTCCCACACCGGTTCACCGGCCGGGCGGGCGCGCAGCGCGTCGGCGATCGACTCGACCCGAGGGATGATCGCCTCGACGAGCGCCTCCTCGCGGCAGGAGAAGTAGTTGCGGAAGGTGTTGGCGGACACGCCGACCCGCGCGGCCGCGCTCTCCGGGGTCACGGCGGCCAAACCCTGCTCCACCAGCAACTCCCAGGCGGCCCGGCTGAGTGCCGTACGGGTCGCCTGCTTCTTCCGCTCCCGGAGGCCCGGTCGTGGCGTCATGGCTTCATGGTTACCAAATCTTGGAAATTTTACAAGTTTTCCCGATGTGCAAGATTTTGCTAGCCTCGGATGCCATGGAACTGACTGGCGTGGGCGTGTGGAGCATGCACCTGGGTTTCGGGGACCCGGGCGAGATCACGGAAGCCGCCGCGGAGCTGGAAGAGTTGGGGTTCAGCGCGGTGTGGATCCCCGAAGGCGGCGGCGCGGCGTTCGACCGGATCGGCCGCCTGCTGTCGGCCACCCGCCGGATGGTCATCGCGACGGGCATCCTGAACGTGTGGATGCACACCCCGGCGGAGACGGCCGCGGCGTACGCGCGGTTGTCCGCCGGGGGCCGGTTCCTGCTGGGCCTCGGGGTCAGCCACGCGATGGTGGTCGACGGGGCCGAACCGGGCCGATACCGCAGGCCACTCGCGGCGATGACCACCTTCCTCGACGGCCTGGACACCGCGGAGACCCCGGTGCCGGTCGAGGGCCGGGTGCTGGCCGCGCTCGGCCCGAAGATGCTGGAGGTGGCGGCGCAACGGGCCCGCGGCGTGCATCCCTACCTCGTCACGCCGGAGCACACGTACCGCGCCCGCGAGGCCGTGGGCGCCGACGCGCTCGTACTCCCCGAGCAGACGGCGATCCTCTGCGCGAACCGGGACGAGGCGCGGGCCGTCGCCACCGACTGGCTCCAGCTGTACCTGTCGCTGCCCAACTACGCGAACAGCCTGCGGCGGCTGGGTTTCACCGACGATGACCTGGCGACCACGAGTGACCGGCTGTTCGACGCGGTGATCGCGTGGGGCGACGAGCAGGCGGTCATGCGGCGGGTGGCCGAGCACCGCGCCGCCGGCGCCGACCACGTCGCGGTGCAGATCCTCACCCCCGACCCGTTGAGCCCCAACAGCGCCTTTCCCCGCGCGCAGTGGCGACGCCTCGGCGCCGCCCTGGGATCAGAGTGACCAGTCGCCCGCCCGTTGCTCCTTCAGCAGGGTGACCGGCGGCGGCAGGGGGCTGGTGGTGGCGGGTGCTAGACCTTCGAGCATGAGTGCCAGGTAGCGGCGCCAGCCGTCGGTGGCGGGGTCCATGGTCCACAGGGTGCTGGTCAGCATGGCCATGATGCGGGGCAGGTCGTCGGGGACGAGGTCGGCGCGGATCCGGCCGGTGTCCTGTGCGCGTTGGGCGAGCGTGGTGAGGCATTCGTAGAACGGGGTGTAGACCTCTGCGGTGAGGGTGCCGGCGTTGCGGGCGGCGGCGAGGGTGTTGAGTTCGCGTGCGGCCAGGCTCATGGCGGCTTCGATGAGGTTGAGGAGTCCGTGCAGGGGGTTGTGGTCGGCGAGCGCTCGTTCGACGGCGGGTGCGAGGTCTTCGTTGATGCTCTGGTCGAGGGCGGCGCGGACGAGGTCGGCTTTGCTGGGGAAGTGGTTGTAGAGGGTTCTGATGCGTACGTCGGCGCGGCGGGCGATTTCTTCGAGTGGCGCGTCCGGGCCGAGGTCTGCGAAGGCTGCGCGTGCAGTGCGCAGGATGCGCTGGGCGTTGCGCGCGGCGTCGGCGCGCAGGGGGCGCTCGGTGTCGGTGGCCATCTGGACAGGTTAGCAACCTGCAGTCAGGTGCATCTTGGTGAAGCCGGCCGCAACGCGCACCGGTCCCTCCAGGCCGTATGAAGGTGGCGGATCAAGGAATGGCGGACAGACCAAGCTCCCGTCAGCCCGCCAAGGTGGTACCTGAGTCGGCCCGGCCGTTATCGCAGGCCGGCGCGCGTTCGGAACCTACTCCGTCGCGGCTTGGGTGCGGCGGGCGTAGGCGCGGGCGGCGCGGGCGCGGTCGCCGCAGCGGGTGGAGCACCAGTGGCGGCGACCGTGGCGGAGCAGGTAGCGGTTGCAGGGCGGGGAGCCGCAGGAGGTGAGGCGTTCGGCGTCGGGGCTGGTGAGCAGGTCGGCCGCGTCGGCGGCCAGGGTCGCCATGGCGTGGTCGACGATCTCGGTGGTGGGGTGGGGGGTGGCGCGATAGGGGCCGGTCTTTTCGTCCCATTGCAGCAGCGGGGCGGTGGGGACGCGGGTCATCGCGTCGTTGATGGCGGCGACGGACGCGGGAAGGGCGGGGAGCCCCGCGGCGCGGGAGGCCAGCAGTGACCTGATCTGCTCGCGCAGCGAGCGCAGTTGCGTCGCGCACATTTCCAGCATGCCGACGTCGACCGGAGCGAGACCGCGTTCCGTCAGCCAGTGGTTCGCCTGCGCAGGAGTTCCCAGCAGGTCGATCGTGTGCCCGCCGGGCATCGCGAGCGAGCTGTTGGCGAGGGCGAGGGAGAGGTGCTCTTCCTCGCCCTGTGCGGGCGGCAGAGCGAGTCCTGCCATCTCGGTCTCCTTCATGCTCCTCATGGTATGGCTTGCGCGAATCCGTGAGAAACGCCTACATTGTTCTCACGGTTCATCAACGTCTATCCGTGAGGTTTGCTTCCATGACTTCTCTCTCCGCAACGACCGGCCAGTTCCCGGTCCGCGTCTTCGGCGGCCCGACCGCCCTCTTCGAATACGGCGGCCTGCGCTTCCTGACCGACCCGACCTTCGACGCCCCCGGCGACTATGCCCGCCCCGACGGCCGGTTCCTGACCAAGACCGTCCCCTCCGCCGGGGCCCCCGCTGACCTTGGCTCCATCGATGTGGTTCTGCTCTCGCACGACGAGCACCCCGACAACCTCGACCACTCCGGTCGGGCCCTGCTCGCCGACGTCCCGCTCACCCTCACCACCCCCGGCGGCGGACAGCGCCTCGGGGGGAAGGCCGCGGGCCTGGCCGACTGGGAGTCGATCGAGCTGAGCCGCCCCGACGGCGGCATGGTGACCGTGACAGGGGTTCCCGCCATCCACGGCCCCGGCCCCCGTGAGACAGTCGAGCCGATCACCGGCCAGGTCGTCGGCTTCATCCTGACCGCAGAGGGCCTGCCCACCGTCTACGTCAGCGGCGACAACGCCTCGCTCGACGTGGTTCAGGAGATCGCCGAGCGCTTCGCCCCTGTGGATACCGCCATCCTCTTCGCCGGAGCCCCCCGCTTCCCCGCCCTCTTCGACGGCAAGACGATCGTCCTCGACAGCGCCCAGACCGCAGAAGCCGCCGAAATCCTCGGCGCACGCCGCGTCGTGCCCGTCCACTACGACAGCTGGGCCCACTTCACCGAAGGCCGCGACGAGTTGGCAGCCGCCTTCACCACTGCCGGCATCGCCGACCGCCTGGACTGGGGCCACCAGGGCTGAGCCGTTCGGCGGCGATATCCCCGGCCCAACGGCAGCATCGACACCCCGGTCGTGTTGGTCGGTCACTCGATGGGCGGCAACATCGCCCCGACGGGTGGCGGGATTGGTCTGTGTCGGCGCCTTCGTATCGGGCCCGCAGCTACGACAGGTCGGTCTGACGGCCCAGAACCTGGGCGGCGCTGTGACCACCCCGTCGGCACGGGTGGCCTTCTACTCCGGCATCGGGCCGGCCGATTGAGGCGGCGAAGTGGCCCCTCCACGCCATGCGGGGCAACGCCGATCAAGCAGCATGCCGAACAGCACCTCTCACGGTGACCGCGTGGCTTGTTGTTACGAGGGGTTGATCCAATCTGGGAGCGGTTCGGCTGCTTGGCGCCAAGAGTCGGGCAGGTGGTCGGGGTCGAGCGCGGCGGCGGTGATGCCGCCGACGATGGCGCAGGTGGTGTCAATGTCGCCGCCGGCCGCCGCGGTGGTCCAAATGGCCTGCTGGTAGTCGGAGAGGTGACGGGCGGCGGCCCAGAGGGTGAAGGGGACGGTGTCATGGGCGGCGACCGTGCGGCCGTTCCCCAGGAAGTACGCTGCGGTCTCGGGATCGGTCACGGTCAGTAGGTGGCGTGCTTCCCGGATGCCGTCGTGGACCTGGCCTGGCGGGACGTATTCCAGGACCTGATCGATGAACGGACCCGGCGGCTGAGGCCCGCTGGCGGCGTGCGCCGCGGCGACAGCGACCGCGATGGCGCCGGCGACCGCTTCGGGGTGGGTGTGGGTGGCGGTGGCCGACAGCGCCGCTTGGCGGGCGGCTTCGGCGGGGTCGTCGGCGTAGAAGGCGCCGAGTGGGGCGACGCGCATGGCGGCTCCGTTGCCCCAGGAGCCGGCGCCGTCGAACAGGTCCGCGGCCAGGGTCCGCCAGTCGCCGCCTTCGCGGATCAGACGCAGCAGCCGGTTGGTCGCCGGGCCGTAGCCGCGGTCGAAGTCGTGCCGTCTGGCGAAGGAGGCGGCGAGAGCGTCCTGGTCGATGGTGTGGTGGACGGCCAGTGTCAGGTAGATGGAGCAGGCCATCTCGGTGTCGTCGGTCCACTGCCAGGGCGCCGGCGGGAGTGACTGCGAGGACAGATGGTGACGGTTGCCGGGGATGAAGAACTGGGATCCGAGCGCGTCACCGAGGGAGAGTCCGAGAAGGGAAAGCCGGGAGCGCTGAAGACGATCATGGAGCATTTGCCGCTCATCCTCGCAGACGGCTGCCTGGATGTCGACTGGTGGCTGCTTCAGTGATTCAGGATGTCAGCCGCACGCCAAGAGGTCGAAGGCTTGGAGGCCTACGCAGCCAGAATCCGCTGGGAACATCGGCGTCCAGGCGAACAGCGGGCCCGCGCCGAGTGCGCCGTCCGCCAAGACTTCTAGCCCCAACGCCGTTCAGTTAAGGGAGAGGGCTGTTCGTCAAGAACAGTGAACAAAGCAGCGGAGCCGCTGTAGAAGAGGTCTGTCACTCCA
>NZ_JBEXCR010000092.1:0-24032 GCF_040605375.1 Nonomuraea sp. NPDC005650 | reverse complement strand
CCGTCAGCCACGGCGTGCTGCACCACGCTCACTGCCCGGTCGCCGTGGTCCGCCGCCGCGGTGACGATCAACCTGGCCGCTGACCTGCTGTGGCCAGTTCGGTGGTCATGGGAGTCCAGCGGCCGGCCAGCCTCTCCCTGAGGACCGTCATCGTGGTGTACTCCAGGTCGTCCAGCGGCAGCCGGTGCGGCTCGAACGGACCATGGCGGCGGAAGTAGTCCATCACCTCGTTCGCCTGCTCACACGCTCGGTCGAAGGCCGGGTCGGCGAACAGTTCGCGCGGGCCGGCCTCGTAGGCGATGTTCAGCCCCCGGCCGCCCGGCAGCCCGCTGAGCCGTCTCCCAGGAAAACGTGCGGCATTCCTTCCCGTAGTCGGCCAGATTGGGCGCGGCAGTCCGACGAACGGCTTTGTGGATGAGATCCCACGTCATCACGAGTTCCCTCCCATCGGCTGGACCACATCAGCGACACGGCGGGGCCGAAAGGCCCCGGCGCCCAGGACCTCCGCCCCTGCACCGAACCTTCCACAAATGGGATTAATACCCATATAGCACCCGAAAGGACATGGAGGTATCCATGGACACGCTGATGCGCAGGGAGCGCTTCCTACCCGATCTGCTCGACTGGTTCGAAGAGCCGCTGGCCGCCATGCGGTCACGCACATGGCAGTCCATGCGGTTCGAGGACTACATCAAGGACGGCAGGTACGTCCTCCGCGTCGAACTGCCAGGGATCGATCCCGAGAAGGACGTCGAGATCGACCTGACCAACGGGGTCCTCACCATCCACGCGGAGCGGCGCGAGGAGCACCGGGAACAGTACCGCACCGAATTCCGGTACGGGGCCTTCACCCGCTCCATCGCGCTACCTCAGGGAGCAGACGAGAACGACGTCAAGGCCGTCTACGACCAGGGGATCCTCGAAGTGAGCGTGAGGCTGGCCGAAAAGAGGCCAGAAGGACGGCACATCCCCATCGAGGGAGCTGCCCAGCCGAAGGAGTGATCAGCCAGGCGGACGAACAACCAGGCCGATGGTGCCATCGTCCCATCGGCCCTGATCCCCACGCGGCGGCCCGCCTGACCTCAAGGCAAGGCGTGGAGGGAGCGTCTCGGGACACCTAAAAGGCCACTCCGGCACCGCTTACCCCATCAGCATCCCGGAAGGGAGAAAGGAGAAAGGAGAATACCCCTCCTGTTCTTGGAAGCGGTGGGGGGCGCTTTGTCGCAACCCTTTCCAGAGCATCGTCGTCCGCGCCGCGGAGATCGTGCACGCTTGCGACGAGGCCCTGCGCATCATCGACGGCTACACCGGCAGGAGTGCCCTGAGTAACGCGACGATCACCTGGTCAAGACGTTCTGAACGTTTCTCGATGTTCGATGTGAGCATCCGGCCCGGGATAGACCAGGCTCTCGTGCTCCTCTTCGAGCCAGCGCACCTCGTAGGGCGGTGATCCGTCGTCGTGATGTAGGGCGATGATGATGCCGATGCGGCGGGGCTCGCCCTGATGGGCGCCCTCGATCACCAGCATGTCCCCGACTGCTGCCTTCATAGGCTTCTCCTTCCCGCTCAGCCACGCTTACCCATCCCGCTGCGGGTCAGCCCGCTCCGTCCGAGGAACTGTGAGCCCCATCCGGTCCAGACACTTCACGTGATCGGAGACCCGGTTCTGCTGTGCTTTACGCCGCGGCGAGCGCTGCTCGCGCCTGCGTGCACAGCCGGGTAAGGGAGGGGCTCTGACGCACCGGGGGCGGTACGGGCTCATGCAGTGCGCGGGCGGCTTCGGGGAGCCGGGCCAGATCGGCTGCGCACCGCTTCGAGGCTTCGGCCAGCGACTCGGCAGGCGTGAGCCGATGCCCTTCACGCATCACGGCAACGAGCAGCGGCACGTGGCCCGCAGGCGCCTTCTCTGAGCGCAGTCCCACGACATCGGCGTCGAGGCCGCGGAAAACCTGTTTCTTGCCTGGGGCAGTGATCTTGCCAGGCGACAGCTTCATCATCGGGCGATCGTCGTACTCGACCAGTTTGTAGGCGCTGTCGAGATAAGGGGCATCAGCGGACACGCCCACTTTGGTGCCCACGGCGTAGGCGTCGATGGGGGCGTTCTGGGCGACCATGTCGGCGATGGCATATTCGTCAAGGCCGCCGCTGGCCAGGATACGGGCGTCTTGCAGGCCGCTCTCGTCGAGCAGCCGCCGGGCTTTCCGGGCGAGCTGGGACAGGTCGCCCGAGTCGAGCCGGACGCCGATCGTGCCCGGCAGACGTAGCCGTCTGACCACGTCGATGGCGGCTCGTACTCCCGACACCGTGTCGTAGGTGTCGACGAGGAAGGTGGTTCTGCCGCCGTGATCGAGGGCGAAGGTCTCGAAGGCGGTTCGCTCGTCGCTGAACGCCTCGATGTACGAGTGCGCCATGGTGCCCACGGCCTGCAGCCCGTATCTACGCGCCGCCTCGACATTGCTGGTGGCCGAGAAGCCTGCGATGGCGGTCGCACGAGCCACGGCCATCGCGGCATCTATCCCCTGCGTGCGGCGGAAGGCGAAATCGATCAGGTCGGCGCCGTCGGCGGCGAGAACACAGCGCGCCGCCTTGGTGGCCACGCTGGTCTGGAAGGTCATATGGTTTAGCAGGACGGTCTCGACCAGTTGCGCTTCGGCGATCGGCGCCGTCACCTCCAGCAACGGCTCCCCCGCGTACACCACCTGACCCTCTGGCATCGCCCACACGTCCCCGGTGAAGCGCAATTTCTTGAACGACTCCACGGTCTCCAGTGGAAGCTTCTCGACCTCGGCAAGGTAGGCAAGATCGTCCCGGTCGAAGGAGAACGACTCCAAGAAGTCGAGGCACGCGGCCAGCCCCGCAGCGACCAGAAACCCGCGGCTTGGCGGCAGCTTGCGTGCGAAGAGGCTGAAGGTGGCCTGGCCGGTCATGTCATGGCGCAGGTAGCTTGCGGCCATCTTGAGCTCGTACAGATCCGTCAGCAGAGCACCGCTCATAGCGCAAGCATCTGTCCGGCAGCCTGTGTGAACAGCGGCCGATCGGCCTGGTTAGGCGGGCCGAAAGTCCCGGATGGGACTCAGAGTGTCACGATGGTCACCGCCTCTTGAGACTTCCGGCCGGTCGCGATCGATGTCGGCCGCGAGCAGGCGCACTCCGCAGGAGATGTCGAAACCGGCCCTACCCGGGGAGACCACAGCACCGATCGGGAATCCGTATCCCCAGTGCTGGTCAGACATGGCGTAGGAGGAACGGACGATATCTGGCAGGACGGCCACGTTGACGATCCGCTGCAGTGCCTGGTCCTCCTGAAGCAGTTCTCGGGAAGCCCGTATGACGCCGGGCACCCGCATCGACCCGTACCGCTCGATGCGGAAGCGATAGGGCCTGGGCCGGCGCTGTCTCCGCCGGCGCCGGAAGCTCTCATCCCACGCGCGTCCTGCTGAAATGGTCGGTGAACCAGTTTCGCGCCAGGTCGGCGACGATTTCCAGGGCTCCGGGCTCTTCAAACAGGTGTGTGGCATCAGGGATGATCTCGAGCCGGTTCTCACAGGTCAACCGCTCTTGTGCTGCCTGATTGAGCTCGATCACCAGTTCGTCGCAGCCACCCACGATCAGCAGCGTCGCCGCCCGCACCGCCGCCAGTCGCGCTCCAGCAAGATCTGGCCGTCCGCCTCGTGAGACGACAGCGGCCACCCTGTTGCCCGGTTCCGCCGCGGCCCACAGTGCGGCCGCCGCCCCGGTGCTGGCTCCGAAATAGCCAACCGGTAGCACCGCGGCCCGAGGCTGATCACTCAGCCAGTTCGTCACCTGCGCGAGCCTTCCGGCCAGCAACTCGATGTCGAACACGTTGCCGCGGTCGTACTCCTCCTCGACCGTGAGCAGGTCGAAGAGCAAAGTACCCAGACCCGCGCGGTTGAGCACCGAGGCCACGTACCGGTTACGCGGACTGTGCCGGCTGCTACCACTACCGTGCACGAAGACCACTATTCCGTCGGCCTTCTCCGGAACAACGAGTTGCCCCGGCAGCCGGACAGGACCGGCGTCCACCGTCACCTCGTCGGCAGGCTCCGGCGGATCAGACTTCACCTCGCGCTCTTTCCCGGGCACTGCGCCCTCGGCGGCTGGCGGTGCGGCCCACTGCAGCAGCTCGACCACCCGTTCGTCGGCGGCCTGGGTGAAATCGACGTACCAGGTGCCAATGCCCCAGAGAACGGGAGGTGTCTCCAAACAGATCACCTCGTCGGCGTCCTGACGCAGGCTCGCGATCGTGTCCGGCGTTCCGACAGGGACCGCCAAGATCACTCGCGCGGCCCCGCGTTCACGAGCCACCTGGCAGGCGGCGCGAGCGGTGCTGCCCGTGGCGATCCCGTCGTCCACCACGACGACCGTACGGCCCGCAAGGGCGACCGGTGCGCGATCGCCCCGGAAGCGGCGAACCCGGCGCAACACCTCGGCCCGCTCGCGCTCCTCCACCTCGGACATCTCCTCGCGCGTCACATCCACCAACCGGACGACATCCGTATTGATCACACGGACGCCACCCTCTCCGATGGCACCGAATCCCAGCTCGGGCTGGAACGGCACTCCCAGCTTTCGAACCACGATCACATCAAGCGGCGCACCCAACGCCTGGGCCACCTCGAAGCCCACAGGTACACCCCCTCTGGGCAGCCCGAGGACGACCACATCCTCATCGGTGACGAGTCCAGCCACACGTTGGCCCAGCCGAACACCCGCATCATGACGATCAGCGAACATTACGCCTCACACCTCCCCAACCCCTCTGCAGCGGTGAAGGAGCACCCCTTACCACCATCTGGGGGTAGGAGACTGCGGAGGTAGGGGCTAAGGTCCCCTCTCATGAACCCGCGCTGGCACGGCGCCTTATAAGCGACTGCCTGCGATAAGCGATGATCGTTCCGCTCACGCGAAGGCGGACGTCATAGTCGGGCTACTTCATGTCGAAGGCCGCGTCGCCGAGCGTGACCCAGGCCAGCTCGTAAGCCCTGTACCGACGACCTCGCATTCCCCAGCGGGCCAGGGGCTGCTGGGGACGGTCGCTGAAGCACGCCTGACGAACGACTTCACCATGCGGGACCTCCGCCCCTGCCTGCAACGACGCGTCCCGAGCTGGGATGAGGGCAGGGATGTCTCGAAGGGAGGAGCGGCCATGCGAGTCAAAGTTCAGGACATCATGACCATCGAGGTCGCCTCGGTCAACGGCAGCACGCCGTTCAAGGACATCGCCGAAGTGCTCATAGCGCACGGCGTCAGCGCCGTGCCGGTGGTTGACGCTGAGAACCACGTTCTGGGTGTGGTGTCTGAGGCGGATCTGCTGCACAAGGAGGAGTTTCGCGAAGCTTACTACGCGGAGGGCTACAAACCACCGCTGCGCGCCCGCCTGCGCCACCGCCTGTCCGAGGAAGGACCCGACCTCCAGCGCAAGGCCAGTGGGAACACGGCCGCGCAGCTGATGACCGCGCCCGCCGTGACCGTGCCCGCCACCGCCTCGGCCGTCCTGGCCGCCCGCCGGATGGACGAGCATGGCATCAAACGCCTGATCGTCGTCGACGACGACGGCACGCTGCAAGGCGTCGTCAGCCGACGCGACCTGCTCAAAGCGTTCGTTCGCGCCGACGCCGACATCGCGCATGAGCTCCGCGAGGACGTCCTGAATCGCTCGCTACTGGTGGAGACCGCGGACGTCAAGGTCGAGGTGCATCAGGGGGTGGTGACGCTGAGCGGCTGTATGGACCGCCGCAGCCGGGCACTGCTCGCCGTACGGCTGATCGCACGCGTTGACGGAGTGGTGGACGTGATCGACAAGCTCCAGTGGAAACACGACGACACATAGGCATGACAAGCGGGAGGAGCGGTATGGGGTCGCCGAAGCTGACCTTCCTCGGCGGCGTCGGCACCGTGACGGGGAGCAAGTTCCTGCTCGAACTGCCCGACGGGAACCGTGTGCTGCTCGACTGCGGGCTGTTCCAGGGCCAGCGGGAGCTGCGACGCAGGAACTGGGCCACGTTCCCGGTCCCGGCGGCGTCCGTGTCGGCGGTGGTGCTCAGTCACGCGCATTTGGATCACTGCGGTTACCTGCCCGCGCTGGTGCGGCAGTGTTTCAGCGGTACGGTCCACACCACGCAGGACACGGCGCGGCTGGCGGCGATCGTGCTGCGCGACAGCGCCCGGCTGATGGCCGACGAGGCCGAACACGCAAACGCCTACGGCTGGTCCAGCCACCGTCCGGCCCTGCCGCTCTACGACGAGAAGGACGTCGAGAAGACCCTGGAGCTGTTCGTACCCCTGAAGCACGAGGAGCCTGCCGAACTGGACGGCATCGGGCTCCGTCTGCACCGGGCCGGGCACATCCTCGGCTCCTCGTGGAGCGAGATCACCCTGCCCGGAGGCACGACGCTGGTCCACACCGGAGATCTGGGTCGCGCCGCCCATCCGCTGCTCCAGCCACCGGAGCCGCTCCAAGGGGCCGACATCCTGCTCGTCGAGTCGACATACGGCAACCGCCACCACGACGACTCCCGCACGCTGTGGAACCTGGCCGTGGCCATCAACCGGACGGTGCGCCGCGGCGGTTCGGTCCTCATCCCCGCCTTCGCCGTCGACCGTACCGAGGTCATCGTCTACCGGCTGCACGAACTGCGGCAGAAGGGCATGATCGCCAATGTTCCGGTCTACGTGGACAGCCCCATGGGACTGGCCGCCCGTGACGTGTACCTGCAGGCGATCGCCGCCGGCTCGCCAGAGTTGCGGCCCGGGCTCACCCGCGATGTCCTGGCCCCTGGCTGGCTGCGGGAGCTGCGCACCGTCGAAGAGTCGATGAGCGTCAACGAGCCGGACCAGCCGTCGATCATCATCACTCAAGATCCATGGCCGCTACGTGCCCGTACGAGCCGAGATCGTGAACCTGCCGGGATTCTCCGTGCACTCCGACGCCGACGAGACCATCGCGTGGTTGCGCACCACCCACCGGCCGCCCCAGGTGACCTACGTCATCCACGGCGAGCCTGACGCGGCCGCCACGCTGCGGGGCAGGATCCACGACGAGCTCGGCTGGCACGCGATCGTCCCCGCTCCGGACGAGCTCGTTCTGCTCTAAGTCTTTCTGGTCTGGCGGATCAAGAAGAACTAAGTGTTCACCCTGGTTCACGAGTTGCCCAACGGATCATTTATCTCGATTGTGCCGACCTCGGCGGAGAACGTCCGCCGTCTACCAGGCGTTATGCAGCCCCAAGGCTGAGGCCGCCCACACCCGCCGGGCTCGATCCGGACCGCACCTCCTTCACCGTGACCATCCGTGTTGCTCGCGCCCACGCCAGCAGCCACCGCGCCAGCCCGACTCAGTCGCCCAAGCACGCCGTGAGGCCATCGCGGATCTCCTCGACGGCCTGTTGCCCCCACGTCGCGATCGGCAATGCGAGCGCGTCAAGAAGCCGCCGAAGAACACCTTGCGATGATCGAGATCTACATTCCCGACATCCCTCCTTATTGCCTCCTCAGCGCCACAGGGGAAAGGCAAAGAGTGTTGTGACGAGAACGGCAATAATTGCATCTGTTAAATTAAAGATGTGCTGATCACGATGCTTTCCAAGGGTTCCGCGGATGCGCATTGTCCCTGGGTGACAAGAGCAGTGCCGCGCCCGTTCGCCTCACCGGAGCTGTCGGTCGTCTTGGCGGTTCCGCCGGGGCATTGCGTGTGGTCCTGGTCGACCGGCGCGATGGCCTGGCGATACAGATGCCTGTGCGTATCGAGTGTTCCGAAGACGCCGTTCAAGCGGCCAAGCGCGGAGCGGGCGATCGTCGACTGCAGACGCGAATGCGGGAGACCTCGGGGCACCGGAGCGGTCCTTGTCGATGGGGACCATGGACCTGCCGCCGAAGGACGTAAGTCCCTGTGATACAAATGCCGACCCTGGCAAGGGTAGGAAAGGAGAGCACTTACTGGGAGATGGTCCTGATGCCTCAACCCAAGCCCGATGCGGTTCCCGCAACCGAGGAGACGCATCCGCTGGAACTCGAGCTGAACCTTATCAAGGTTCGGGTCAGCAAAGCCGAGAAGCAGATCCAAGCGTTGGCCGAAGCCACTCTCGCTCTCGCGCACGGTCTGGAAGCCAGACCGATGGAGGAGCCCGGGCAAGTGCACCCCGAGCAGGCCGCGCGACTCGCCCACGAACTGCTGCTTGCTGTCGGCTTCGTCAGAAGGGACGTGACACGGCATGAGCAATCGACACGCCTCCATAACGCTTGACCCCCGCGAGGTGCAGGTGGAAACACGCGGCGCCATTTCGCCCGGTGCGGTCGACGATGCCCGCGAGGTGGTGGCGGCAGCGACATCGTTCGCCCACGAGCCAGTGCTCTTTGCCCGGGTCAAGCTCAGCGCCACGGCCGATCCAGTTGTGTTCTGTCCGTGCACCGCGCAGGCGAACATCAACGTCAGCGGGCAGTTCGTCCGCGCTCAGGCGG
Organism: Nonomuraea sp. NPDC005650; assembly: GCF_040605375.1. Classification (NCBI taxonomy): domain Bacteria; kingdom Bacillati; phylum Actinomycetota; class Actinomycetes; order Streptosporangiales; family Streptosporangiaceae; genus Nonomuraea; species Nonomuraea sp. NPDC005650. Next base: position 15,554 of record NZ_JBEXCR010000092.1, on the reverse strand, counting down.
TCGGCGAGTCCATGGACCAAGCCATCCGGCTGCTCGGCGACCGGCTCCGGGTCCGGTTGCGCCATGCTGGCAGGGACGGGGAGAACCTGCGTGGGCGACGCCCGGAGGACGTCGACTACGAGTGGCGGCGCTCCAGTCCTCACCGTCGCCCGCTGCCCTACTCCCCCCGGATCGGAGGAGAACACGAGATCGTCCGGCACAAGGCCTACGAGCTGACTTGGGCTACCCCCGATGAGGCGGCCTTCGACATGGAACAGTTCGACTACGACTTCTACCTGTTCACCGAGGCGGAGACCGGCCAGGACAGCGTCATCTACCACAGCCGGGACGGTTACCGGCTCGCGCAGATCGCCCCCATGCCCCACAAACTCGGCCCGGTGTCGATCCCACTCACGGTCAGCCCTGTTCCAGCACCCGTCCTCTCCGTCAGTGAAGCGGTCGAGCGTCTGGAAACCACCGGTATGCCGTTCGTCTTCTTCGCCGACGCCAGTACTGGGCGGGGCAGCCTCGCCTACCACCGTTACGGCGGCCGCTACGGCCTCATCATACCCAGCAGGTGATCAGCCGGGTCTCATCGACGCTGGTCACGCCTGCTGTCGGAAGGTCTGCCGGCTACGGAGATCGGCCACAGAATCTCCACTGCGCACTCCGATGCACAAGCAGCCGAAGCCTTTCAAAAGTCGCCCTGCTACCTGGCTGCGCTGGCCGGTCCTTCCATGAATACCTGCGCGACCGCCTGATCAAAGGGGCGGTCACGTGTTCGGGAGGGTGCCGGATCGGTAGCGCGGCCCGCACGGCAACTTCGCGTGTTGGCCTCGCCCGGGGGATCGGCGCTATTCGCCTAGCTTGCGGCCGAGTCGGGTGACCCACTGCCCTGCAGGGTAGGCGGTCGCGCCGAGGATCCGAACGCGGCGGGTGGCGTGCTCAATGACCGCCGACACAAAGGATCTACCAGATCATGGAGGCAGCGATCTTGGATCCCGAACTCGGCCCGCAGTGACCAGGAACCCGCGGCTTGGCGGCAGCTTGCGAGCGTAGAGGCTGAGGTGGCCTGGCCGGTCATGCCACGGCGCGGGTAGTTCACGGCCATCTTGAGCTCGTACGGATCTGTCAGCAGAGCACCGCTCATAGCGCAAGCATCTGTCCGGCAGCGGGTGGAACAGCGGCCGATCGGCCTGGTCGGGCGGGTCGAAAGTCCCGGACAGGACCCAGAGTGTCGCGATGGTCACCGCCTCTCGGGACTTCCGGCCCTATTTCCCGCCCCTCACCTGGAGCTGTGATGAAAGCAACTTGGAAGTACGAGGCGTCCTCGTACCGGAGCAGGAGGGAGCCGACTGGCCATGGGCATGACCGTTGAGGACGTGATGACGAGCAAGGTCGTCTCCGTCACCGCCACCACCCCGTTCAAGGACCTCGCCGAAACGCTCGTCAGCAACGGCGTCAGCGCCGTTCCGGTTCTGGACGACGACAACCACGTGATCGGCGTGGTCTCCGAAGCCGACCTGCTGTGCAAAGAGGAGTTTCGCGAGCAGTTCTACCGCGAGGGCTACCGCCCGCCGCTGCGAACCCGGCTGCTCCATCCCAAGAGCCGCCAGAAGGCGAGGGGCGACACCGCCGCCAACCTGATGACCAGTCCCGCCATCACCGTCCCTCTTGAGGCGTCGGCGGTCGCGGCCGCCCGCCTCATGGACGCCCACGGTGTCAAACGACTGCCGGTCATCGACTACAACGGCCGGCTGCAGGGCATCGTCAGCCGCTGCGACCTCGTCAAGCTGTTCCTGCGCGGCGACGAGGAGATCGCCGCCGAGGTTCGCGATGACATCCTCGACCGCACCCTGTGGTTCGACACCTCCGCCGTGACCGTCTCGGTGAACGACGGTGTGGTCACGTTGTCCGGCCGGATGGAACGCCGCGCCGAGGCCACCATTGCCGCCTGTGTGGTCGCCCGCGTCAACGGCGTCGTCAGTGTGGTCGACGAACTGGCCTGGAAGGCCGACGACTCCGTACGGAAGGCCGGATAGCCGTGTCCAGTACGCGATGTCCCGGCGCAGAACAGCAGGGACTTTCGCCTCTGACCCAGATGATCCCGAGAGGGGGTGTTGAGGGCATGCAACTCGACTCGTCCGGACTTCAGGTGCTCTCCCGTGAGGAGTGCCTGAGCCTGCTGTCCACGGCATCGGTCGGGCGGATCGTGTTCACCGATAACGCACTCCCGGCCGTCCAGCCGGTCAACTTCCATCTCAACGGCCATTCCATTGTGATTCGCACCTCGATCGGGTCGAAGCTAGCGGCCGCCACCCGGCACGCCGTGGTGGCTTTCGAGGCCGACCAGTTCGATCCTGAACTGCGTACCGGCTGGTCTGTCACCACGGTGGGACGTGCGCGGGCCGTGACCGACCCGGCCGAGATCGACCGGCTGACGGCGCTGCCATTGATGGCATGGGCACCGAGGATTCGGGACCACTACATCGTGGTCGATGTCCAAGAGGTGTCCGGCCGCCGCATCATCGGTGGTCGCCGTTCAGACGGTCCGGTAGTTGTGGTCTGGAGTCGCTCATACGGCGTGCGCGGTCGATGTCGGCTCGCTCCATCTCGTCCAGCGACAGCTCGACGGCAGCCAGTGCCTCCTCCAGCGAAGGGAGGAGGCGATCTTTGAGGGCGCGGATCCTGCGGTTCGTCGAAGCTGTCTCGGCCGTCATGATTCGTGCGGCCTCCGCGGCGATCGCGTGTCCCAGCCCGGCGAGCAAGGCAACGCGGTAGGCGTGCCTGGCGGGAACGAGAGCGGTGGTGATCGGGAGGGGGGCCACCGCGTCGAGTTCGGGGAGCACGCAGGAGACCCGGACCGGGTAGCTCGTTCCCACGGCGTCGGCCCAGTGCACGTTCACTTCGGCGAGGCGGTCGCCCGCCGCCAGGCGCACGGCCCGCTGGCCACCGAGGCGGGTCACGCGGAGGAGCCATTCGTCGGCGGCCCGGCATGCGGCGAACCACTCAGCCTGGGTCCGTGCCGCGTTCTTGGTGAGCCGGTCCTGTTCCCGCCGCAAAATCCGCAGCTTCCTGTCGAGTACGTCGAGCCCGTGCCGGACCGTGGTCAGGCGGCGGCGCAGCCACATCCGCCCTGCCCGGCCAGGCGGGATCCGTAGTCTCATGACGTTCCCTTGTATCCGGCTTCGAGCGCTTCCTCGCTGAGCATCGACAGTTCGCTCCGCGGCAGCACGGAGACCACCTGCCAAGCCCGCTCGAAGGTCTCCTCCAGAGTCCGGGCCTCCTCGGGCCGCTGGGCCAGCAGGCGCGTCCGGAATGCCTCCGCCATGGCCAGGTAGCGACGGTCGGCCGGACTCAGCGCGCTCTCCCCCACCAGGTCGGCGAGTTCGCCGGCCTGCCGGGCGCGAGACAGTCCCGCCTGGATCTGCGCCGCCAGATCCAGATGCTCGGGCCGGGTCCGTCCCGCGCCGACCCCCGCACGCATCATGCGGGAGAGGGACGACAGCGGGTCGATGTGCGGGTACGGAAGGACCTCGCGGCTCAGCAGGATCTGGCCTTCGGTGATGTATCCGGTGAGGTCGGGCACTGGATGGGTGATGTCGCCCGCGGGCATGCTCAGCACCGGCAGCACGGTGATGGAGCCGGGTTGTCCCCGGATGCGGCCGCACCGCTCGTAGATGGAGGCCAGGTCACTGTAGAGGTAGCCCGGATAGGCCCGGCGGGCCGGAATCTCGCCGCGGGCGGCGGAGACCTCGCGCAGCGCCTCGCAGTAGCTCGTCATGTCGGCCAGCACGACGAGAACATGACGCCGCAGGACGAACGCCAGATGCTCGGCCACGGTCAGCGCTATCCGCGGCGTGAGCAGCCGTTCGATCACGGGATCGTCGGCGAGGTTGAGCAGCAGCGTAAGCTCCGCGGCCGACGAACGCCTCTCCAGGATGTCGCGCACCGTCCCCGCGTCACCGTGGGTCAGCCCCATGGCGGCGAAGATGACGCTGAACGGCTCGCCACCGGTGTGGGCCTGGGCTGCCACCTGGGCGGCGAGCTCCAGGTGGGGCAGGCCACTTTCGGCGAAGACGGCGATCTTCTGGCCGCGGACCAGGGTGGTCAGCGCGTCGATGGCGGAGACGCCGGTGATCACGGGTTCGGCGGGAGGTTCTCGCACCGTGGGATTCATCGGGAAGCCGGCCACGGGGGCGCTGTCGTCACCGAAGATCGGAGGGCCGCCGTCCAGTGGCCGGCCGCGCCCGTTGCAGACGCGTCCTTGCCATCCGGCGCCTACTGGGATGCGCAGCGGGCTTCCGGTGAAGGTGACCCGTGTCGTCTCCGCTCTGAGTCCTCCGGTGCCCTCGAGGACCTGGACGACCGCGAGGTCGCGGTCGACGTCCAGGACGAGGCCATGCCTGCGCTCGCCGGACTCAAGCGTGATCATGGCGTACTCGTCCCAACCGACGTTCCGGGTGCCCTGGACGACGATGAGGGGCCCGCGCAGCTCCGCCACGTCGGTGTATTCGATCGGAGCCCACGTTGTCACCGCAGTGTCTCCAGCTCGTTCAGCACGGTGTCGCGTCGTGCCGTGATCTCTTCCTCCGGTGCCTCCTTGGCACGCAGGATGGAAGAGAAGTCGCGATCTTCGACGGCGGCGGCGGGCACGCCGTACTCCACCAGGTCCTGGCAGAGCGCCAGGATCGCCAGGATCGCGTCGGCGATGAGGGCGGTCCGTTCGGGCCGGCAGTACGCGTCCAGCGTGCTCAGCGAGCTCTGCCGCAGGAAGCCCTCCCGCAGCAGGCGCCCGGCCAGCAGGCCGATGCGCTCGCGGGCGGGCAGAGCGCCTGCTCCGACCAGCTCGGCCAGCGCGGTCAACCGGTCGGCCTCGGCCAGCAGGCCGCCCACGCGCGCGCGGCGGGCCGCGTTCTCGGGAGCGCCTCGCGTCAGGGCATCGGCGTCGCGGGAGAAGGATTCGCGCCAGGAGATCGCCGGGTAGTGCCGCGCGTAGGCGAGGTCACGGTCCAGGGCCCACAATGTTCGCACGAATCGCTCCGTGTGCGCCGTGACGGGTTCGGTCAGATCGCCGCCCGGGGGCGAGACGGCACCGATGATCGTCACCGACCCGGTGGCACCGCCCAGCGTGACGACCCGGCCGGCTCGCTCGTAGAACGCGGCCAGGGCGGAGGCGAGGTCCGCCGGGTAGCCTTCCTCGGCCGGGAGGGTTCCGCTGCGGGAGGCGAATTCCCGGCGGGCCTCCGCCCAGCGGGAGGTCGAGTCGGCGATGACCACCGCGGCATAGCCCATGTCGCGGAAATGCTCGGCGACCGTGACTCCGGTGTAGATGCTGGTCTCGCGCGCCATCATCGGCATGTTGGAGGTGTTGGCGATCACGACGGTCCGGTCGGAGAGCCGCCCGCCGGTACGGGGATCCGGCAACTCGGCCAGCTCGGCGACGACATCCGCCATCTCATTGCCGCGCTCCCCGCAGCCGATGTAGACCACCACATCGGCGTCGCACCACTTGGCGATCTGCTGGAGGAGCACGGTCTTGCCCGTGCCGAACCCGCCGGGCACGGCCGCGCTGCCCCCGAGACACACCGGCAGGAGCAGGTCGATGACCCGCTGCCCCGTGACCAGCGGCACCGTCTCGTCCAGCCGCGACGCGTACGGCAGTGCGCGACGCACCGGCTGCCGGCGGGTCAGCCGGACCTCGGTTCCGCCGACGACCGCGACCGCGGCGTCGTGAGGGTAGCGGCCCGTCTGCCGGATGGCGGAAACCTCGCCCCCCGGCGACAGGACCAGGTATGCCAGCGAGCCCGCACCTTCGACGCGCCCGATGGCCGTGCCCGGCGCCGCCTTCCGGCCCTGCTCGACCAGCGGCGTGAACCGCCATGAGCGGGCGACGGATGCGAGCGCGGGCACGGCCGGGTCCAGCCAGGGGCCCGCGCCGGTGAGCGGCCGGAGCAGGCCGTCGAACACCCCGCCGAGCAGGTGAGGCCCCAGCAGAGCCGAGACGGGTGCTCCACCGCGCTCGGCAGGATCGCCTGGAGCCAGCCCACCGGTGTACTCGTACGCCTGCACCGTAGCGCGGCCGCCTCCCAGCGTGACGATCTCACCCAGCAGCTTGTGGGGCCCGAGCAGGACCAGCTCGAACATGGCCGCGCCGGCGAGGTCCTCGACTTCGACCAAGGGGCCATTGACTCGGGTCACGGTGCCCACAGCCGCTCCACGTCCGCTCCGAGCGCGTCCACGGCTCGTACGGCCAGCGCGCTGAGCGTGCAGTCGACGCGCCGGCCGCGCCCCTCCGCCAGCACGCCGCCGTCAGGTTGCTCCTTGACGACCAGATCTTCTCCCCCGGCGGCACGGGCCAGGAGGCTCAGCCGGTCAAGGAGCCTGGGGTAGCAGGGATCGTCACGCAGGGCCCTGACCGCGGCGGCTGATCGGGTGCGCAGTTCGTCCAGGGCCTCTCGTCGAGCGGCGAGTTCCATGCGGCGGGCGCGGCGTTCGGCGTGGATCCGTTCGGTGACCGCATCCGCCTCGGCCTGGGCGGCTCCGTCGGCGCGGGCGTCGGCGAGGACGGTCCGGGCCTCCTGGCGGGCGGCGGCGACCAGTTCGGCGGTCTCTTCCTCGGCTCCGGTGATGATCGCCCGGGCGTCGAGCCCGGCCTGCCTGGACAGGGCTTCGGCCAGCGGCGCCAGCGCGTCCCGCATGGTCGTCACGGCGGCATCACCACCGTCAGCCGCTCACCGGCCTGTTCGCCGACGGCTTCGGCCGCCTCCGGAGTGAGGATCACCACGGCGACGTCGTCGCCGAGGGAGGCCCACGCCGCACGAGCGGCCCCGGGGGTGTCGGCCGGGAGGACGACCGCCCCGGCAAGCCGGAAGCCCACCACGCGGACGGCCTCACCGATGACGGCGACGATCGCCATGGCCGGTCAAGCCCGTCCGATGAGGATGATGCCGATGACGAGCCCGTAGATGGCGATCCCCTCCGCCAGGCCGACGATGACGATCGCGCGCCCGAACAGCTCGGGCCGCTCGCTCATCGCGGCGAGCGCCGCGGCTCCGGTGTAGGCGACGGCGATGCCCGCGCCGATCGCCGAGCTGGCGACCGCGATGGCCGCGCCGAGCAGGGCCGCCCAGTTGCCGCCGGCCGGGTCGGCGGTCGCCGTCCCTTGAGCGGAGCCCGCGGTCACGGCGCAGACGAGAAGGACGATCGCGGCGAGCGCGATGACCGCGTTGAGCGCGTGCAGTCCTCGTTTCACCCAGACGAACATGGGGCGGCCTCCTTGGACGCCGGCGGCAGGTGCCAGGGGCGGAAGGGCCGTCCCTCGGCTTGGAAGACCCTGGAGAACAGCTCGTAGTACTCCAGACGGAGCGCCTGGACACCGGCCACGAGACCCTCGATCGTCAGCGCCAGCACGTTGCCCAGCAGGAATATCGCCGCCGCGGCGAAGGGGGTGGCGGCCCACAGCCCGGTGGTCGCGCTCCACACGATCGAGCCGATGGCGGCGTGGGTGAGGCCGAAGGCGGCGAGGCGGGCGAAGGAGGCGACGTTGGCGCCCAGCCGGACGACCGCGTCGAAGAGCTGGATCATCGCTTGGGCGGCTCCGCTCGCGCCGCCTCCCGCTCCGGCGTAGAACCCGGTGAAAGCCAGAATCAGGCCCACCACGGCGATCACGCTGCCGGCGGCGACCGGCCAGCCGAGCCTCGCGTACCAGCCGAACAGGACGAGTCCCAGCCCGAAGAACAGCGCCGAACCCGCGACCCCCGCCGGGGAGTACAGGGTGGCCGGCCAACCGCCCTCCCGCCACCGGTTCACAACGCCCAGCAGGTAGGCGGCCGCGAGCAGCAGCGCGCCGCCGGCCAGAGCGGCAGCCAGGAGGGCGATCGGATCGGCCAGCGGCCGCACCCAGAGCACGGGGATGACGCCTGTTGGGCCGAAGAACTCGCCGTAGAGCAGGCCGAAGACCATGCTCGCCAGTCCCGCGCCGACGGCGAACGGCCACGCCCGGTGGAGCCGGGACAGCCATCGCGGGCGCTTTCGATACAGCCCGACCGCCGCGACGAGCAGCAACAGGCCGTGCCCGACGTCGCCGAACATCATGCCGAACATCAGGACGTACGCGCCGACCGCCAGCGGGGTCGGGTCGATGTCGGCGTACGGCGTCGTCCCGTAGGTGTTGACGAGCGGGGCCAGGTTGCCACGCAGCCCTTCAGTGCGCAGCAGGGACGGGGCCTCCTTGCCTCGCGGTCGAGCGAGTGGCACCACGGCCCCGCCCTCGGGGGCCACCTGGCCCGCGAGTTCGGAAACGACTTTGGCGGGCATCCAGCCGACGAGCGCCGCCACCTCGCCACGGACGACGGCGCTCTTCGAGACCGCCTGCAGCTGTGCGTCAGATGGTGTGGCCAGTTCAACAACCCCCGCTTCGCCCACAATCCTCAGCACATCGTCCAGCGAGCAGGCAGGGGCGACGATCGCCACCCGCTCCATGCGGACGGGCCGCAGCGCCTCTCGCCAGCTCATGGCGCCAGTCCCTGATCGGCTGAGCGCATCGCGATCACCGCCATGCGGCCTGTTCCAGGGCGGCGCGCACCCGCCGGGCGTCCGCCGCCAGGACGGCGACCGCGCCCAGGACCGGTCCCGCCGTGAATCCCGCCCCGGCCAGGAGATCGCGCCCTTCGTCTTCCACGCGCTGCCACCAGCGCTCCTCGCCTCGCCACAGCTCGCGCGGATCCTCGATCCCGTGGAGCACCCAGCGTGCCGCCGTGGGAAGCCGTTCGGCCATCTCGGGGATCGAGGACGCGTCGAGCGCGCCTTCTCCGACGAGCACGCGACAGCATTCGGCCGGCCTGACGCCTTCTGCCAGGTGCGTACGGGCGAGCAGCAGGGCTGTCGCCCCCAAAGCCCACGGCCTGGCCTGCGGAACGGTCTCGGCGACCCGTTCGGCCCAGGCCAGGCGCATGCTCAGCTGGATCTCACGAGGGCTTGAACCACCCGGGTCTCCCCACGGGGAAGCAGCCAGGGCCGCCCGGACCTCAGCAAGGGATCCGCACAGTCGCAGCCTCTGCCACGCAGTACCCAGCGAGCCCAGGGCGAACTCGGGCTCCGCCTCACCTCCCGCGAGCCGGCAGATCAGCTCGTCCGCGTTGGCGAGCTCGAACCAGCGGGCCAGCACGCGGACCATCTGCCCGCCCTCCCGAGGCAGCCAGCCGGCCAGAACGCGCAGATGCCACAGCAGAGTCGCCAGAACCGCCCACTGGGCCTCCGCCAGGCTTTGCCCGCGCCGAACGTCATGTCCATACGGCGTGTCACCCAGCAGGGCCACCGCCTCGCTTACGGAACCGCATGCCGCGATGCGCCGCGCACACGCCATCCCCGCCCTCCGCCGGACGAGAGCCCTGGCACGTGTCGCCCCCGCGACCCACGAAGCGGTCATGGCCGGTCATCGGCCAAGGACCTGACCATGTCGGTCACCCGGGCCACCATCTCCGGCATCCGGCCGGCCGAGCGCCGGCGGACACCCTCAGCGGCGGCTGAGGCCTCTCGCAGGAGCTCCGCGACGGCCTGATCGTGGCTCTGGCGGGCAAGGGCCGATGACCGTGCGCGCTCCGCATCCGCCTCCGCGTGGGCCGAGGCGACGATGGCCGCGGCTTGATCGTGGGCGCGCGCCCGCATGCGATCGGCACGGCGCCGGGCATGGTCTCGTTCGTTCGCGCACGCGGCCTGGATGTCGGCGAGTGCGGAGAAGATCGGCGCCAGTTCCTCGGCTTGGTCGGCCACGTAGTCGGCGGGGACACCTGCGGGTGCCGCTGCCCCGGGCACGCCGGAGGGACGGAATCGTGCCAGGAAATCGGCCAGCCGGACCATCAGTCACCTCCCCCTTGGGTAATGCCCCCGGCAAAGCCAAAAGTCGGTCAGTTCACGGCCGAATGTCTGCCAGGCTGCGTCAGCATGAGGGTGGTGTCACAACGACGGGACATTCGGCCGCCGCGAGCGCGGCCTGGGTGACCGGCCCCACGAGCGTGGTGGGTGTTGAGCCGATGCCACGACTCCCCAGAACCAGGAGCGTCGCGTCCCGCGCCGCGTCGATCACGGCGCGTTCGGGGCGCCCGGCTACGAACTCCGTCGTGACCGGCACGTCTGGGTACCGGCAGATCAGCGTTGAGACCGCGCCCCGGAAGCAGGCTTCCGCGTTGACCCGGAGCGCTCTGCGATCCACGAAGGGCAGACCGTCCTGTCCAGATAGATCACCGGCATCCTCCCAGCAACACACCACCGTTACCGAGCCGTCACGCAGCTCCGCCTCCTCGAACGCGAACTCCAGGGCTCTCTGTCCAGCGGGAGACCCGTCGACGCCGACCACGATCCGCGCCTTGCCCTCCCTCACCGGCACATTCCCAGGACCGACGATGACGACAGGCCTGACGCTGTGCGCAGGCACCTGTACGGCCGCCGATCCCACCCGCAGTTCTTCGAAGCCGCCCTGCCCCCGAGATCCGAGCACCGCCAGCTCGGCGTTGTGCGTCGCCTGCAGGAGCACCGCCGTGGCCACGCCCTTCCCCAACAGGGGCCGGACGTCGAGAGCGGGCGCCAGTTCTCGCGCGCGACGCACGCCTTCCTCCACCACAGCGGTGCCGGTGGCCCTCAACTGGGCCAGAACCTCCTTGTCGACCGGACGCCGAAGATAGGGCCAATGCCAGGCATGGCACACCGCCAGGGGAAGCTTGCGCAATTGCGCTTCCTCCACCGCCCAGCGCAAAGCTTGCTCGCTGCCCGGCGATTCGTCATAGCCGACGACGATGACCCGCTCTTCCGCCCTGACCACAGGGACCTCTGTTTCGGACCAGGTCGACATGGTGAACGCCTATCCCGCCGAGGACGTACGAGACCCGGCAGACGGCCAAACCTTGGGAAAGGAAGATCAACGCGCCCGGAGAACCCGGTGATCAGGGGCATTCGTCCAGCCGGATCGCGGACCTTCGCCTCTGCCGTTCGTCGCGGGAAGCCGATGGGATGGAGCCGTGAAGGAGGTTGCGATCATGGAAGCCAAGCAGTGGACCGTGCAGGTCTACATCAGCGAGGACGGCGACGACACCTGCGCCCGAGCCGTACTGACCACCCGGGACGACACAGGGCTGACAGGCACCGGTCGCGCCCACCGTAACCCTGCGGATCCGTCGGTGCCCGAGATCGGAGACGAGTTGGCGGCTGCGCGGGCACTGGCCGATCTGGCCGGGAAACTCGCCGTCGTCACGCAACGAGACATCGCCGAGATCGCGAGTTCCCCGGCTCCGGGCCGGTCGTGGTGAGCCGGCGGCCTTCTAGTCAGGTTCCATTTGAGGTCTCTGGAAACGCCAGCGCATGTTGAGCTCAGGGGGATGGACGGCGCCCAGCGCGCGCGTCAGTGCCTGTTCCAGGGGGATGCCCGTGTCGATCTCGATCGCGTCCGGCCACGGCGACATGGCCGCGGCAGATGGCGGTGTCTCACGGGTGGCGAGTCGTGGGGCGGCGAGTTGCGGCATGACGGTACACAGCAGTGAGACCCGATTACTCGAGGTCCGGTCGGCCGCCTGCGCGGCCATCGCGCGATATTGCTCATCGGCCCAGGAAGCGTCCAGAACGACCGACTCGCCCTGGCCGAGCAATCGCTCGGCACGGGACAGCAGCTCGGATTCGGAGGGGACGTCCGAGCTGCGCAGCAAGGTGAAGCCGAGCCGGTCGGCCAGCGCGCCGGCCAGAGTCGTCTTCCCGCTCGCGGGCGGGCCTCCGACCAGGACCAGCGTGACGGCTGCGGCGTGCAGATGGCGCAGCGCCAGCTCCGCCAGCCGCCGTGCCTCCCACGCGGCATCCACGTCGCCCTCCGAATGGCGCACGCAAGCGCTCTCGGCTCGGACGAAGGCCCGGTAAGCGACATAGTGGTGCCACAGCGCCGTGGGTGCCTGATCGCCGCTGAATTCGACGTACCACCGCAAAAACAGGTCGGCCAGGCGCGGCGCGCCCAGCCATTCCAGGTCCATGGCGAGGTAAGCGGCGTCGTCCAGCCCGTCGAGGAAACGCTGCCGCTCGTCACAGTCCAGGCAGTCGAGGATTCGCGGCCCGTCATCGAGGCAGAAAATGTCCTCGGCCACCAGGTCGCCGTGGCCCTCGACAATGTGGCCCTCAGCGATTCGCGTCTTGAACAAGGATCTCCTGCCATCCAGGAAGCGCAGCACGAGTTGCTCGATCTCGTCCAGCAGGGCAGGCTCGACCGTGGCGCCGGAAAGACCGCGGACCCGTTCGATGGCAGCCGTCCACCGCGACCGCACGCCTTCCTGATCGATCTGCGGGCCTCGTCGGGCCCTGGCATGCAGGTCGGCGAGCTGCCGCGCGACCGCGCGCACATGCTCCTCCACAGGCTTGCCCGCCCGCACGAGCGTGGCCAGGCGGCGTTCCTCTGGCATGCGACGCATCACCACCAGGTACTCGCAGACCGTGCCGTCCGGGCCGAGCACGCTGGCCACGCCCTCGTAGACGTCAGGCGCCAGTCTGCGGTTGAGCTCGACCTCACGCCGGCAGGCCTCCTCCCTGGCATGCAACGTGGCGAAGTTGTCTGGCTTCTTCAGCTTGTAGGCGTGCTTGCCGAGCAGGAACACCACGGCGGCCCGCGTCTCCTTGATCGTGCTGAACATGACACACCCCCTCTTCCAGTTCAGGTCTGGAAGGTCCGCCGCCGCCAGCGGCAAAGAACCCGAATTGGGAAGCAATACGTCAAAAGTCACCCATCTCACTTCGGCCAGGCCGAAGGTCCCAGCGGGCGCGGGACCGTCGCCTCTTAGGCGCCGACCCCTCAGCGCCGGACGATGAAAGCATGAGAATCGGAATCAACGGATTTGGCCGGATCGGCCGGGCCGTCATGCGACGTGCATTGCATACAGATCTGGACATCGTCGCCGTCAACGACATCACCAATGCGGCCACACTGGCCCACCTGCTGCAGTACGACTCCACCTACGGGCCGCTCGATGTGCCCGTGACTGCTTCGGACGGGATAATGCAGATCAACAGCGCGACGATCGCCGTCAGCGCCCACGCGGACCCCGCGGACATCGACTGGCGTGCCCACGGTGTCGAACTGGTCATCGACTCCACCGGCCGGTTCAGGACCAGAGAGGCGCTGGCCGCGCACCTGAAGGCCGGCGCCGGCAAGGTCCTGCTCTCGGCCCCGGGCAAGGATCTGGACGCCACCATCGTCCCGGGCGTCAACGACGCCGCCTACGATCCGGACCGGCACGAGATCGTCTCACTGGCCTCGTGCACCACGAACTGCGTGGCGCCCATGGTCAAGGTGCTGCACGAGCGCTTCGGCCTGGTACGCGGCTTCATGACCACCATCCACGCCTACACCGGCGACCAGGTGCTGCTGGATGCCCCGCACAAGGACCTGCGCCGGGCCCGCTCGGCGGCCGTGAACATCGTGCCCACCACCACCGGCGCCGCCCGCATGGTCGGCCAGGTGCTGCCTGAGCTGAACGGCCGGCTGGACGGCGTCGCCATCCGGGTGCCGGTCGAGGACGGCTCGATCACCGACCTGTCCGCCCAGCTCGCCCGGCCCGTCACCGCGCAGGAGCTCAACGACGCCTTCGCCGCTGCCGCCGAGCAGGAACTGAGCGGCATCCTGCGCTATAGCACCGCCCCGCTCGTCTCACGCGACATCATCGGCAACGCCGCTTCCTGCGTGTTCGACTCCGCTCTCACCCAGGCGAGCGAGGACCTGGTCAAGGTCTTCGGCTGGTACGACAACGAATGGGGCTATGCCAACCGGCTGGTCGACATGGCCCAGCGGATGGCCTGACCTTTGATCAGCGCATCCGCCGCAGCAATTGTGAGGGCGGCTTTTCACAGGGCGCCACCCTGATCCGGGCGTCCACCGTGGCCGCGCCCTGCGGGGTGACGATGACCGGGTTGAGGTCGAGCTCGGCCACCTGCGGCAGGTCTTCGAGCAGCCTGCTGATCCGTACGATGTGATCGGCCAGGGCGGGGACGTCGACAGGTAGTGAACCTCGGTAGCCGTGCAGCACCGGGGCACAGCGCAGCTCGTTGATCATGGCGATGGCATCGACGACGGGCGGCACCCGGAAAGCGCGGTCCGCCAGCAGATCGGCCATCACGCCGCCCATGCCGACCATGACCAGCGGCCCGAACACCGGGTAGTTCACGCCGCCCACGATGATCTCCACGCCTCCGTACAACATGTGCTGGACGATCGCCCCGGTCAACTCAGCGCCGATTCGTGCCGACATGTCGTGATACGCCTGCCGTACCTCGTCCGGGGTCTGGAGGTTGAGCCGGACCCCGCCGACCTCGCTCTTGTGCACGGGGCCCGTGGCCTTGAGCACGGCGGGCAGCCCGACACGGGAGGCCGCCGCGGCGGCGGCCTCTGGGCTGTCCACGTCGATGGACTCCACCGGCGTCACGCCGTAGCAGCCGAGCAGCCGGGCGGCAGTAGCGGGTGACAGCCAGCCGCCGTCCGGGCGCGCCGCCAACTCCGCGTGGACGATCTCCCGGGCGGCCGTCTCGTCGGCTGGCGGAGGCACCGGGACGGGTTCGACGGGCCGGCTGCGCCATTCGGTGTAACGCACGACGTGGGCCAGGGCCTGGACGGCCTGTTCGGGGAAGGCATAGCTCGGTACGCGGCCGTCGATCATGCCGTCGTGGCCGACGACGCAGGCCAGCACGGTCTTGGCCGCCGTCTTGGTGGCGTCCGCGATGGCCTGGCGGGTTGCCTCCAGGCCGTCGCCGAACGGCGGGGTGTAGACGACGAGCACCACGTCGATGTCGGGCGAAGCGGCGAGGACCTCGACGGCGGCGCCGATCTCGGCGGCGGTGGCGTCGGCGGTCAGGTCCATCGGGTTGCCCAGCGCGGCGGCGGCACGTGCCTCCAGCAACCCAGGCGGCAGTTCCGGAACGATCAGGCCGTGGGCCTCGCAGGCGTCGGCGGCCATCGCCTGCGGCCCGCCGGAGTTGCCCACGATGGCCATCCGGCGACCGGCCGGCAACGGCTGAGCGGCCAGCAGCTTGGCCACGTCGATCAGCTCGTGCACGCTGTCGAGCCGGATCACGCCGGCGGCGCGGGTGAGCGCGTCCACGGCCACGTCCGGGGTGGCCGCGGCGGCGGTGTGCGAGCGTACCGCCCTGCCGCCGGCCTCGCCACGGCCGCTCTTGACCAGCAGAACCGGCTTGCGCTTGCCGACCCGGCGGGCGATGCGGGCGAACTTGCGCGGGTTGCCGAACGACTCCAGATACAGCGCGATCACGCCGGTGTCGTCGTCGTCCTCCCAATACTCCAGCAGGTCGTTGCCGCTGACATCGGCCTTGTTGCCGACCGACACGAACGACGACACATCCAGCCGGTCCAGCAACGCCGCCCCCACGGCGCCGGACTGCGACATCAACGCCACACGCCCGCGGACGGGCCGGTGCGGCAGGAAGCTGGCATTCAGCCAGGCCCCGGTGTTCACCACGCCCAGGCAGTTCGGGCCGATCAGCCGCATCCCGGCCGTACGGCACACCTGCAGCAGCTCCGACTCCGCCGCACCCTGCCC
>NZ_JBEXCR010000091.1:0-24945 GCF_040605375.1 Nonomuraea sp. NPDC005650 | reverse complement strand
CCATCGACCGGACCACCTACAAAGCCACCATCAGCATCAACATGATCCCGGCCAGCCCTTGACGCGCTACCCCAGCCCTAACTGAACGGCGTTGCTTCTAGCCCTGCTTGCCGGCAGTGGCCACCGCGGACTTCTTCTTGCGGAGTTTGCGGATCACGATGATCGCCACGACCACGAGGAGCAACCCGCCCAGGATGACGAGCATCATGGTGTCGGCGTTTCCCAGACCCGCGGCTGCCGCGATGCCGACCAGCAGGGGTAGCGCCGTCGAGCAGGCGGCACCCATGGCCACCGGTGGCAGGAACGCGCGGTAGGACATGTGCGCCGCGCCGGCGACGGCAGGCATGAAGCTACGTACGAGCGGGAGCAGCCGGCCGGTGAACACCGCCCAGCGGCCGCGTTTTTGGAGGAGGGCCGAGGCCCTGTCCCAGCCGTCACCCCCGTACTTGTGGATGAGTTTCGTATCGCGCAATGACGGACCGACGCGGCGGCCGAGTTCGAACCCGATCACGTTGCCGCACAGGGCGCCGAGCGTGACCACGGCCCACATGACCAGGAACTCCGGCACCGAGCCGATGGTGGCCGCCACGATCAGCAGTGCCGCCTCTCCCGGAAGCAGGAACCCGACGCCGATGATGGCTTCCCCCAGTGCGAGCACTCCCGCTCCCGCCAGCATCGCGGGCTCCGGCAACGACTGCAACCAATCCAGCACGCTGGTAAACGCCATGATGAGCACCTCTCAGATGGATTTCCCCGGACAGAACTGGCAGTCTGCTGCCAACTGTAGCCCTGTGCATCAGGGTTCACCCTGAGATCAGCCCTGAAAATCGACTACTTGTGGTCATGATTCGTTGCGTCGGGTAGTCAGGTGGCCGAAGGTGGAGTGCCCGGCTGGGTGGCCGTGGCGACTGGCTGGCGGGGTCAGTCGAACAGGCTGCGCGCTCGCGGGTTCCGGACCACGGGCACGGCCGGGGGTTGGACGGTCGCGGTGGCGGGGGAGAGACCGTCGAGGACGAAGCCGAGGTAGCGGCGCCGGCCTTCGGTCTTGGGGTCGAGGTCCTCGGCCACCCGTTGGTCGAGGACGGCCTGGATGAGGTCGCCGCGGCGGGGGAAGTGGCGGTAGGGCGTCCGGATGCCCACGCCGGCGCGGCGGGCGATCTCCTCGAGTGACACGTCCGGGCCGTCGTCGGTGAAGGCGGCGTGTGCGGCGCGCACGATCCGTTCGACGTTGCGCGCGGCGTCGGCCCGCAGGTGCCGCTCAGTCTCTGTGGCCACCACCCGGTCACACTAACTGGCAGCATCGTGCCAGTTGTGCTACGTTTCGCGACAGCAAGGGAAGTGGCATCAAACTGCCAATTGCTGTGGCGAGGGGGAGTCCGATGAAGGTGAGCGTGGCCGCCGACAAGTGCGTCGCCGCCGGTCAGTGTGTGTTGCTCGCGCCGGAGGTGTTCGACCAGCGGGAGGAGGACGGCGTCGTCGTGCTGCTGGACGAGACGCCCGGCCCGGAGCTGTACGACGCGGTCCGGGAGTCGGCCATGGTGTGCCCCGCCGCGGCCATCCGCCTGGCGGAGTCGTGAACCGGGTGGTGATCGTCGGGGCGTCGGCCGGCGGGCTGGCGGCGGCGGAGTCGTTGCGCCGGGCGGGATTCGAGGGCGTGATCACGCTCGTCGGTGAGGAGCCACGGCCGCCCTACGACCGGCCGCCGCTGTCCAAGCAACTGCTGGCCGGGCAGTGGGCGCCGGGCGATCTCGCGCTGCGTCCGGCTGCCGACCTCGACGCGCTGGGGCTGGAGCTGCGGCTGGGCCTGCCGGCGACCGGGCTGGACCCGAGCCGGCGGCAGGTGACGCTGGCCGACGACACCCGCCTTCAGTACGACGCCCTGGTCGTCGCGACCGGCGTCCGCGCCCGCCGCCTCCCCGGCACCGACGCTCTCGCCGGGGTGCACACGCTGCGCACCCTGCCGGACGCGCTGGCGCTGAAGGAAAGACTCCGGCCGGGAGGGCACCTGGTGATCGTCGGCGCCGGGTTCGTCGGCGCCGAGGTGGCCGCCACCGCCCGCGCCCTCGGGGTACGGGTGACGTTGCTGGAGTCGGGGCCGGTGCCGCTGGGACAGGCCGTCGGCGAGGAAGCCGGCCAGATCATGATCCGCAGGCACGTCGAGCACGGGGTCACGGTCCGCACCCAGGTCTCGGTCACCGGGATCCTCGGCACCGGCGGCCGGGTGACCGGCGTACGGCTGGCCAACGGCTCCGTGGTGCCGGCCGACGACGTGCTGGTGGCGATCGGTTCGGCGCCGAACACCGAGTGGCTCGCCGGCAGCGGGCTCACCGTCGACGACGGGCTCGTGTGCGACGAGTTCTGCGCCGCCGCGGAGAACGTATACGGGGTCGGTGACGTGGCCCGCTGGCACAACCCCTTGTTCAGCACCGGGATGCGGATCGAGCACCGCACCAACGCCGCCGAGCAGGGCATGGCCGTCGCCCGCAACATCCTCGCCCCGCCCCGCCCGTTCGCCCCGGTCCCGTACTTCTGGTCCGACCAGTACGACACCAGGTTCCAGGCCTACGGCGACCTCCGCGACCACGACGAGGCACTCGTCCTCGACCGCGACCGGCTCCTCGTCGCCTACCGCAAGGCGGATCGCCTCGTCGGCGTGCTCGCCGCCGGCCGGCCGGCCAAGACGTTGCGCACCTGGCGCGCCCTCATCGCGGCCCGCACGCCGTGGACCGCCGCACTCACCACCGCCGCCTGACAGAAGGGGATTTTTCATGACCTCCACTGATCTGCCGGTCTTTCCCGGCGAACGCGAAGCCCGCTGCCCGTTCAACCCGCCCGCCGAGTACACGCGATGGCGCGATGAGGAGGGCCTGCGACGGGTCGACTGGAACGGCCACAGCGTGTGGGCGGTCAGCCGCTACGAGGACATCAAGACCGCCATGTCCCACCCGGCGATCAGCGCGGAAGTCCTCGGCGTGCTGCAGGGCAACGTCAAACGGGAGGGTCCTGGCGCGCCGCAGACCTTCCCCCGCATGGACGACCCCGAGCACGCCCGGCTGCGTCGCATGCTCACCAAGGACTTCACGGTCAAGCGGGTCAACGCGATGCGCCCGGACATCGAGGCGATGGCCGGCGAGTTCATCGACGCCATGGTCGCCAAGGGGCAGCCGGGCGACCTCGTTCAGGACTACGCGCTGCCCGTCCCGTCGATGGTGATCTCGCTCCTGCTCGGCGTTCCCTACACCGACCACGAGTTCTTCCAGACGATCACCGGCAAGCTGATGAACATGTACACCCCGCCGGAGGAGAAGGCCAGGGCCTCCAGGGAGTTCTTCGGCTACATGCTGGAGCTGGTGGCCCGCAAGGAGAAGGAGCCCGGCGACGACCTGATGAGCCGGGTGATTCGCGAGCACGTACTGACCGGAGAGCTGAGCCGCGAGACGGCGGCGATGAACGGCCAGATCCTGCTCAACGCCGGCCACGAGACCACCGCCAACATGATCGCGCTCGGCACGGTGGCGCTGCTGGAGAACCCCGACCTGGCCGCCCTGGTCCGGGACACCGACGACCCGAACGTGCTCGCCAACGCCGTCGAGGAACTCCTGCGCTACCTCACGATCGTGCACAGCCTCATCGCCCGCATCGCCACGCAGGACGTCGAGATCGGCGGCACGCTCGTCAAGGCCGGCGACGGGCTGATCATGAACCTGTCCGCCGGGAACTGGGACCCCGCCTTCACCGCCGACCCCGGCACGCTCGACCTGGCCCGGCCCGCTCGCGGGCACCTCGCGTTCGGCTACGGCGTGCACCAGTGCCTCGGCCAGACCCTCGCCCGCGCCGAACTGCAGATCGCCCTGCCCACCCTGCTGCGCCGCCTCCCCGAACTGCGGCTGGCGGTGCCGATCGAGGACATCAGGTTCAGGAACGACATGAGCATCTACGGCGTCCACTCCCTGCCCGTCAACTGGTGACCGGAGGACACTTCATGACCGACCTCAGGTTCGACGGCAGGGTCGCGATCGTCACCGGCGCCGGTGGCGGGCTCGGCCGGGAGTACGCGCTGCTGCTGGCCTCGCGGGGCGCGAAGGTGGTGGTCAACGACCTCGGCGGCTCGGTGACCGGGGACGGGGCGGACACCGGCCCGGCCGAGGCCGTCGCCCGGGAGATCCGCGACCACGGCGGCGAAGCGGTCGCGGACACCGGCGACGTCGCGACCCCGGACGGGGGCGAGTCGCTCGTCCGCGCCGCGCTCGACACGTACGGCCGCGTCGACATCCTCGTCAACAACGCGGGCATCCTGCGGGACGCGCTGCTGGAGGACATGACTCCCGAGCTGCTGGACCCGGTCCTCGACGTGCACGTCAAGGCCCTGTTCCACGTGACCCGGCCGGCCTGGCGGCTGATGCGGGAGCAGAGCTACGGCCGTGTCATCAACACCACGTCGGCCGCCGGGCTGCTCGGCAGCCCGCACAAGAGCAACTACGGCACGGCCAAGGCGGGCGTGGCCGGCTTCACCCGAGTCCTCGCCGTGGAGGGCGCCGAGCACGGCATCAGGGTCAACGCCATCGCGCCGATCGCCGCCACCCGCATGCTCGTCCAGCACCTCGGCGGGAACACCCGGCTCGACCCCGCGGCCACGGCCATGATGGACGCCATCGTCGGCAAGCTCGATCCGGCGCTGGTGGCACCGGTGGTGGCGTTCCTCGCGCACGAGAACTGCCCGGTCACCGGCGAGATCTTCACCGCGGGCGCGGGCCAGGTCGCCCGATTCTTCACCAGCAGGACCGCGGGCTACCACAATCCCTCGCTGTCCATCGAGGACGTCCGCGACCACCTCGCGCAGATCCGCGACGAGACCGGCTACACCGTCCCGGCCGGTCCCGGCGAGGAGATCACGCAACTGTTGCGCGTCGTCGCGGCCCAGCCGTAACGAGCAATCGTGCCGGGCCGGCCATCGGGTTTTCAGGAGGCCGGCCCGGCCGGTGAACCGGCGACCCCGCATGCCCCAGCCCCAAGCGCCGCGAGAAGAACCTCTCGCGCCAGAGTCCACCGAGGACGTGTGCTCATGAACGTCACGACCGACTCCACCCCGCCGCCCCAGGGCTGCCGGGCCGATCCGGCGGGGGAGCGCGCGGCCTGGCGCGTTCGGCGCGTGGACGGCGGCACCGCGTGGGTGGTGAGCCGGCACGAGTACGTCAGGTTCTGGTGTGACATGTCCGCCTGCGGCGTCCACGAACTCCCCGTCAGCCGGTGACACGATGCGCAGCGACCTGACACCCCGGCAAGCTCCGACTCTCCCGCGACGCCCGAATCCCGCACTCGTGCTCGGCTCTCTGGCGCTGGCCGGGGTGGTGTTCGCGATGCTGCAGTCGCTCGTCGCCCCGGCCCTGCCGGTCATCGGCAGGCAGCTCAACGCCTCGACCGCGGACATCAGCTGGCTCGTGACCGCCTACCTGCTGGCCGCCGCGATCGCCACGCCGGTCGCCGGCCGCCTCGGCGACATGTTCGGCCGCCGCCGCGTGCTGCTCATCGTCCTCGGCGTGCTCGCCACCGGAATCCTGGTCGCCGCGCTCGCCGGCAACCTCGCCGTCCTGGTGACCGGCCGCGTTCTGCAAGGAGCCGGGGGCGCGATCCTGCCGCTGGCGTTCGGCATCGTCCGGGACGAGCTGCCGCGCGAACGCGTCGGCCTCGCCGTCGGCCTGCTGTCCGCGCTGCTCGGCACCGGCGGCGGTCTCGGCGCGGTGCTGGCCGGACCGATCGTGGCCGGCTTGGGCTGGCACTGGCTGTTCTGGTTCCCTCTGATGGCGATCGCCCTCGCCGCCGTGGGCATCGTGTTCGGCATCCCGGAATCCCCGGTCCGCGCGTCCGGCCGCATCGACGTGCCCGGCACGCTGCTGCTGGCGGCCGGCCTGGTCTGCCTGCTGCTGGCGCTCAGCAAGGGCGGCGCATGGGGCTGGGCCGGCGGCCTGACCCTGAGCCTGTTCGGCGGGGCGGCCGTCACGCTCACCGCGTGGGCGATGGTCGAGCTGCGGGCTCGCGCACCGCTGGTGGACATGCGCATGCTCGCCAGCCGGGGCGTGTGGACGACCAACATCGCCGGCATCGCTTTCGGGGTGGCCACGTTCGGCTCGTTCCTGCTGGTGCCGCTCCTGCTCCAACTGCCGGCCGAGACCGGCTACGGCCTGGGCAAGTCCGTCAGCGAAGCCGGCCTGTTCCTGCTGCCCGCGACCGTGGCGATGGTCGTGTTCGCGCCGCTGTCGGGTGCGCTGGACCGGCACTTCGGGGCCAAACTCCCGTTGGTGCTGGGCATCGTCATGGTCACGGCGTCGTACGTGCTGCTCGCCGTCGCGCACAGCGCGGCGTGGCAGCTGCTGACCGCGGTCTCGCTGATGGGGATCGGACTCGGCCTGGCGTCCGCCGCCATGACCAACGCGATCCTGGCCACCGTGCCACCGTCTCAGACCAGCGCGGCCACGAGCATCAACACCCTTGCCCGCTCCATCGGCGGCAGCATCGGCACCGCCGTCCTGGCCGCGACCCTGTCCGCCAACGCCACCGCCGGCCACGTGCCGTCCGAGGCCGGCTTCACCACCAGCTTCTGGATCTGCGCGGGCACGCTCGCCGTCGCCTTCGTCGCGGCCCTCCTGCTCCCCACCCGCAGACGCGATTCTTGACCAGATCGGCGTGTACGTTCGCGGAAGCCTTTCTACTTTGTAAAGGGCGCCGCCCGCAGGCGCTGAAGCGCGCGGGCGCTGCTCTCAGTTCCCGATTCACCAGGCAGTCAGGGATGGATGCTGAAGGGGCCGAGCAGGCCGGTGTCGATTCTCATGGACTCCAGCAGGCCGAAGGCGTTGTCCTTGGTGAACACGTCGGCGGCGGCCAGCGTGCCGAGGTAGCCGGCGACGACCGGGGCGGCGGCCTGCTGGGCGACCGCGTTCAGGTAGCCGGCGAAGATCGCCCACGCGTTGCCTGCCGGACCGTACTTGCTGAAGAACGGTGCCGGGTCGAGGCTGGAGACCGTGTCACGGAGGCTGGTCTGCAGGTCGGCCAGGTATCGCTGCTGCAGGTGGCCGTCGGCGCGGGTGCCGAGGCGGCCGAGGTGGCCGCCGACGAGGGTGCGCCACGGATACCTCATGGCGATGTCGTGGGCCCGCAGCCAGCCGGGAATGTCCTGGGAGACGGCGAGGTTCTTGAACGGCACCCAGCCGGGATAGAGCACGTCGACCACCATCAGGGTCTCCTGTTCGGGGGCGTAGACGAAGATGTTGTCGGGTGAGTGGTTGGGGCCGTGGTAGGCCAGTTCGAGGCGCTCGCCGCCGACCTGCAGGACGTGGTGGTCGTCGAAGGTGAGCGTGGGCGCCGGCCGGTTCGGGTCCGCGTCCCGGCGCAGGAATCGCGCGGTCTCGGTGTGTCCGATGCGGATGACGTCCTTGCCGAGGATCGAGGCGGCTCCGATGTGGTCGGCATGTGAGTGGGAGTAGATGAGGTGGGTCACCTTCCGGGGGCGGCCGTTGGCCTGGGTGACCTCGTCGATGGCGCGCAGCAGGTTGTGCCCGATGGTGGGCGGCGCGTCGACCAGGACGACGCCCTGGCGCGTGGTCAGGAACATGGCCTGGTAGAAGGAGTCGGTGACCCAGTACAGGTCGCCGTCGATCCGGCCGACGAAGTAGCCCTGGTCGTTGAGCGCCGGGCCCTTCGACGCCTCGGGGATGGGCGCGTAGTCGGGCAGCGCGCCGGATGCGGGCGCGTCGCCGGGCCCGAGCAGGCCGGCGGCCAGGGGCAGCGCCGAGGCGGCGGTCGCTCGGGTGAGGAAGGTTCGCCTGCTGGTGTGGGCCATGGGGGTTGTCTCCATTCGGAAGGTGTGGCGGTCAGACGAACGTGGGGCGGGCGGAGCGGTGCGGCGGCCGGGGCGGGCACCGCGACAGGCGCGGGGGATCTGGCCTGCCGCGGTGGCGCGGCGTTGGGTGGGTTCAGCTCGTGGTGCGGGCTGCCGCTGTGATGAGGGCCGTGGTGGTGTCAGGTTGGGAGATCATGATCACGTGGGAGGCTTCCCTGACCTCGCTGGTGCGCGCGCCGGCGCGCTTGGCCATGAAGCGCTGGGCTGCGGGTGGGATGGCCTGGTCGGCGCCGGCGACCAGGTACCAGGAGGGGATGGTCTTCCAGGCGGGCGGCCCGCTCGGGGAGGCGAGCGCGGCCAGGGCGGCCGGGCGCTGGGTGGCGGCCATCAGGGCGGTGTCGCGGGCGGGCAGGTCGGCGGCGAAGGCGGCGCGGAACTTGGCCGAATCGATGTAGGCGTCCGTGCCGGTGCCGCCGCCGGGCAGCGGGTACTGGCGGGTGATCAGGCTGGTGGGCAGTTGGCTGCCGGGGAACTTGCCGGTCAGGTCGAGCGCCGACTCGGCCTCCTCGGGTGCGAAGGCGGCGATGAAGACCAGGGCCTTGACGTTGGGGTGGCCGGTGGCGGCGTTGGAGATGACCGCTCCGCCGTAGGAGTGGCCGACCAGGATGACCGGACCGTCGATGGTGGAGACGATGCTCGACAGGTAGGCCGAATCCCCCATCAGGTCGCGCAGGGGGTCGGCGGGGGCGATCACCGGGTAGCCGGCGCCTTGGAGCCGGGCGACGACCTTGTTCCAGCTTGAGGCGTCGGCGAACGCGCCGTGGACCAGCACCACGGTGGGTTTGGCCGCTTGCCGGCTCGCCGCGGTGGAGGCGGTGGCCGATGAGCAGAGAACCGTGACCAGGATGGCCAGGACGGTCAGGATCCGGGTTCTCGGCCGGGGGAGCGGGGACGCGTACGTGGACATGGCGGATCTCCTTGGTGGAGTGGGGTTCTCAGACGAGGCGCCGAGGCAGGGCCGGGCGTCCCTTGCCGGTGTCGGGTCAGTTCTTCTCGAGGAAGCGCAGGAGCGTGCGGGTGAGCTGTTCGGGCTGTTCTTCGAAGATCCAGTGACCGGAGTCCTCGATGACGGTCCCGGTCACCTGGCTGGCGTACTGAGGGGGGAGTGGATCGTGTTCACAAGGCGTTCCCCTTTCCGCGGCGAGCGAGGGGCGCAGGCTGCTGAATGCGCCGACCGTGCGGTCCGGCTCGCCGGTCTCTCCACGTCGGGAGCCTCGGCATCGCTGCTCAAGGAGCGATGGGTGTTCATGGGGCAAACCGTAGAAACCGGCTCGCTTGGCGGGCGAGCGTCACCTGACTGCGTCACCGAGCGCTATGTGACTGCGGGTCTTGTTCCAGACGGCGGGTTGCCCGAGCCAAGGCCGCTGTGACCGGTCTTCCCCGTAAGCTTTGGGTGGTCTCCACTTGGATCGCGGAGAAGGAGCACTCGATCAGCGCCCCACTCAGCTTCGCGGAGGTGCTGCGTGGCCATCGGCACGCGGCACGTCTGACGTTGGAGCAGCTCGCCGAGGCCTCGGGGGTCAGCGACCGGACGCTGTCGGACATGGAACGCGGACGCAGCAAGGGCCCCCAGCATCGGACCGTCACCGCGCTGGCCGACGCCCTCGGCCTGGCGGACGCCGATCGCCGACAGCTCGTCGAGCTGGCGCGCGAGGGCCGTCTGCGCGATCACTGGGCCCGCCCGACCGGGCTGTGCGAGCTGCCGCGCTCCGTCGACGACTTTACCGGCCGAGCCGCGGAACTGGCCTGGACCAGCGAGCTCTTGCGCGCCGGGGACGCGCCGGGCACCGCGGGAGTGCTGCTGATCACCGGCTCTGCCGGGTTGGGCAAGACCACGTTGACCGTCCGTGCCGCCCAGGTCCTGCGGCCGGAGTTCCCCCACGGGGTGTTCTTCCTCGACCTGTTCGGTATGTCTGCGCAGCCGCTGCCCGTTGACGAGGCACTGGGCCTGCTGCTTCGCGCGCTCGGCGTCGCGGATCAGCAGGTCCCGGGCGACGTCGCCGGGCGTGCGTCCTTGTACCGGTCCCTGCTGCGTGAGCGGCGCGTGCTGATCGTGCTCGACAACGCCGCCTCCGAGGAGCAGGTTCGGCCGCTGCTGCCGGGCGGCGGTGCGGGCAAGGCCCTGGTGACCAGTCGCCGCCTGCTGGCCGGTCTGGAGGGAGTGCGCAGACTTGGCCTGGGGCCCTTGCCCCTGCTGGAGGCCACCGAACTGCTGACCGGAATCCTGAAAGACCGCGGCGCCTCGGACGAGGGATCGGCCGTCGGGCAGCTCGCGCGGCTGTGCGGCGGTCTGCCCCTCGCGCTCCGGATCGCCGGAAATCGGTTGGTCAGCCGGCCCGGCTGGAACGCCGCCGACCTCGCCGCCCGGCTGACGAACGAGGAGCGCCGCCTGGACCAGCTCAGCGCCGGCGATCTCAAGATAGCCACCGCGTTCGGGCTGTCGTACGAGCAGCTGGCCCACTCGACGCGGCGGGTCTTCCGCCGGCTCGCCCTGGTGCCGGGCCGCAGCTTCGACGCCGCGCTGGCCGCCGTGGTGGGCGGCACGTCGACCGAGGGGGCCTGGGACGCCCTCGACGAACTCGTCGACCTCGGTCTGCTGCAGGACAGCGCGTTGGGACGCTACCGCTTCCACGACCTGGTCCGGCTGTTCGCCCGCGACCGGTTCAGGGAGGAGGAACCCGCGGCCGAGCGCGACGCGCTCACCGTGACGATGGCGTCGTGGCTGGTGCGGATGGCCACCACCGCCGGGCGGTGGTTCGAGCCCACGTACGGCCGTCCCGACCCCGACCTCGCCGGCCTGTCCTCCCCCGAAGAGGCCGACCACTGGCTGCGCGTGAACGCGGACAACTGGCTGGGCGCGTTACGTCACGTGGCGAGCATCGGCCGGTTCGCCGCCGTCCTCGACTGCGCCGAGTCGATGGACTGGTTCTCCGACCGGTGGATGCATGCGCCACACTGGTACGAGGTCTTCACCCTCGGTGCCGAGGCCGCCGCTGTCCTGGGCGATCCGGCCCGGCAGGCCGCGCAGCTGAACATGCTGGCCTGGGTCCATCTGGTGCCGCGAGAGGACCTGGAGACCACCCTGCGCTACACAGCCCAGGCGATGGACCTGGCAGCCCGCGGTGGTGCCACGGCGCAGATCGCCTTGGCCCACCACCATGCGGCGGGCGCGCTTCGACGGCTCGGGCGGCTCGACGAGGCCATCGCGGCGGAGACCCGGGCGGCGGAGATACACAAGGCCAACGGCGACATCGATCGGTACTGCCAATGTCTGGGCGCCCTCGGCACCTGTCTTCGCGACGCCGGACAGTACACCGAGGCACTGGAGCAGTACCTCGGCTTGCTGGCCCTGCTGGACGACGACCGCTCGAGGATAACGCCGAGCGTAGCGGCGTTCACCAGGCCGATCGCGCTTGCCCGCGTCGGCGAATGTCTGGGATCGCTCGGCCGCCGGGCCGAGGCGATCACCAAGCTCACCGAGGCGATCAGCCTCATGGAGCAGGCTCAGTTGCCCGTCCCGCAGGCACGCGCCCTGGAGACACTGGCGGCCTTGCTGGCCGAGGAGGACCGCACCGGCGAGAGCCGCCAGGCCCACGCGCGGGCGGCCGAGGTGTACGAGGCGATCGGCGAGGCCGAGGCGAGCGGCCGCTGCCGCGACCTGGCGAACGCCGCGCCCTGACGGGTTCCGCGCTACTTCTGCGTCCCGTTCTGCGTGGCCGGGCCACGTGCGCGCGACTTGGATGGAGTGCACCGGGACCGGCGCCGGGCCTGTCCATCCAGCTCGGGGGCGACCATGACCACCATCAGGAACATCGTGCTCGTGCACGGTGGCTTCGTGGACGGATCCGGCTGGCGGGGCGTCTACGACGAGCTGACCAGGGACGGACTGCGCGTCCACATCGTGCAGAACCCGACGCTGTCGCTGGAGGACGACGCCGCGGTGACCCGCCGGGTCCTGGACGGCCTCGACGGCCCGGCCGTCCTGGTCGGCCACTCCTACGGCGGGGTCGTCATCAGCGAGGCCGGTACGCACCCCAACGTCGTGGTGCTGGTGTACATCGCCGCGTTCGCCCCCGACCGGGGCGAATCGGTCAGCACCCTCATCGCCGGGGCGCCGGTGCCGCCCATCCTTCCTCCCGTGGAGGGCTTCCTCTTCCTCGGCCGCGACGAGTTCGCCGCCTCGTTCGCCGCCGACCTGCCCGAGCAGGTGACCGCGTTCATGGCAGACTCCCAGGTCCCGTGGGGCGTGGACGCCCTCGACGGGTCGGTCGCCGAACCGGCCTGGCGGCACAGGCCCAGCTGGTACCTCGTGGCGACCGAGGACCGGATGATCCCGCCGCCGGCCCAGCGCATGATGGCCGAGCGCGCCGGAGCGAAGGTCGTCGAGGTCATCGGCAGCCACGCCGTCCACGTCTCCCAGCCGGCCACGGTCGCCGGCCTCATCCGCGAGGCGGCCGCCCTCGCGGGATCGGACACCGGTCACATCCGGTGACATCGGGGCCGGCTTGATATGAACGCCGCCGCAGGCAAGTCGCCCAGACCACGAACAAGGGAAAGGCCGGAATGCCCATGAACCGCGTTCCCGACGAAGGCATGGTCCTCGTCCCCGGCGGCACCCTCATCACCGCCACCCCCGGCTCGCCGGTCCGTCCCTGCCCGGAGGTCACGTTCGCCAGACAGGTCCCCGAGTGCGGGCGATCACGGCTTCATACGTCGGCAGACCGGTCGGCGCTTTTCGGGCGGGAGCCCGAAAGGCGGCGGCTCGGCGACTTCGTGGACGGCGTCCGCGAGCGCGGTGGGGCGATGCTGGTGCGCGGCGAGCCGGGCATCGGGAAGTCGGCCTTGCTGCTGGACGCGGCGGGGACCGCGGCCGCCCTGGGCATGCGGATCCTACGGACGACCGGCGTGGAATCGGAGACGCACATGCCCTTCGCCGGTCTGCATCAGGTGCTGCTTCCCCTTCGTGCCGAGATCGGGGAACTGCCCGCCCCCCAGCGTGACGCGCTGGGAGCGGCGTTCGGGCTGACCGACGCCCGGGTGCCCGACCCGTTCCTCATCGCCCTGGCGGCGCTGAACCTCCTGGGCGAGGCCGCCGCCCGCTCGCACGTCCTGCTCCTGGTCGAGGACGCTCACTGGCTGGACCGCGCCAGCGCCGACGTGCTCGCGTTCGTCGCGCGGCGGCTGGAGTCCGAACCGATCGTGCTGCTGGCCGCGATCCGCGACGGTTTCCGGAGCCCGCTCGACGGGGCAGGGCTGCCGGAGTTGCTCCTCGATCGCCTCGATGACACGGCCGCGACCGCCTTGCTGGACGCCTACAGTCCCGCCCTGAAGCCGGCGGTGCGCGCACGGTTGCTGCGGGAGGCCGCTGGAAACCCGTTGGCCCTGGTCGAGCTGCCGATCGCCGCGGAAACGCAGGACGGGAAGGGGCCGTTGCCGCCGGGGTGGCTCCCGCTGACCACCCGGCTGGAGCAGACCTTCACCGCCCGCATGTCGGGGTTGCCCTCGACCGTTCGGACCATGCTGCTGGTGGCCGCGCTCAACGACAGCACCGCCCTTTCCGAGATCCTCGACGCCACCGCGCTGATCACCGGCGTTGCGGCCACGGCAGACGATCTGACGCCCGCTGTCACCGTACGGCTGGTCGACGTGCACGAGGCCGGAGTGTCGTTCCGGCACCCGCTCATGCGCTCGGCGATCTACCAGGGGGCGACCATCTCTCAGCGGCACGCGGTGCACGCCGCGTTGGCCGGCGTCCTCACCGGCCGACAGGATCGTCGCCTCTGGCACCGCGCGGCGTCCACCTCCAGGCCGGATGAGAGCATCGCCGCCGAGCTGGACACCGTGGCCAGAAGCGTGCGACGCCGGGGCGACCTGTTGGCGGCCGTCGCGGCGCTGGAGCACGCGGCCAGGCTCAGCGAGAATCCCGCTCACCGGTGTGAACGGCTGGTGCGGGCCGCCGAGTACGCCGCCGAGATGGGACGGCGCGATCTCGTCGTACGGCTGCTGGGGGAGGGCGAGCAGTTGCGGCCGTCGGCCCGGCAGCGGGCCCGGATCGTGTGGATCCGCGAGGGTTTCGAGGACGGCATCCGCGACGACAGCGCGGCAGCGCATTCGCTGGCAGACCTCGCCGAGAGCATGGCCGCGCAGGGCGACGTCGATCTCGCGCTGAAACTCCTGTCCAGCGCGGCCTTGCGCTGCTTCTGGGCTCATGCCGACGAGCGGTCACGGCAACGCGTCGTCACCGTGGCCGAGGGCCTGCCCGTCGACGATCTGGACGGGCGGCTGCTGACGGTCTTGGCGTTCGCGGCTCCGATCGAGCGTGGCAAGGTCGTGCTGGAGCGATTGCGCCGGCTGGCCGCTCATCCGCCCGGCGGCCGGCTGGCGGCCCGCCTGCTGGGCAGCTCGGCGTTGATGGTGGGGGCGTTCGACCTGTCGGAGGAATTCTGTGCCGCGTCGCTGCCGGCCCTGCGTGCGCAGGGGCGGCTCAGCCATCTGGCACGGGACCTCGGCGCGCAGGCGTGGAGCGCGGCCCGGCTGGCCGACCTGAGCGTGGCCATCCCCGCGGCCGAGGAGGCCGCTCGGCTGGCGCACGAGACCTCCCAGCCGCTGATGCACGCCATAGCTCAGGCCTCAGGCGCGGTGGTCGCCGCGCTACGTGGCGAGCAAGATCGCGTGGAGAGCCTCGCGGCGGCGGCCGAGCAGGTGGCCCTGCCCGTCGGAGCCCGCCCCGTGCTGGCCACGGTGCAGCTCGCGCGCGGGCTCGCCGCGCTGGGCGAGGGACGTTACGCCGACGCCTTCGACCAGCTGCGACGGATGCACGATCCCGCCGATCCGGCCTTCCACCTGGCGTTACGCTGCTTTTCCCTGGCTGAACTCGCAGATGCCGCGGTGCACAGCGGTCAAGCCCGCGCGGTCGCCGGCATCGTCGCCGAACTGGAGGCGGTGGCGCTCACCACACCGTCGCCGTCGTTGCACGCCGACCTGCGCTATGCCCGGGCGGTCCTGGCCGACGAGGCCGCGGCAGAGCCGTTCTTCGCCGCCGCGATGGGGGCCGACCTGCGGCGATGGCCCTTCGTACGGGCCCGGCTGCAGCTGGCGTACGGTGAGTGGCTCCGGCGCCAGCGGCGTACGGCCGAGTCGCGGGCGCCGTTGCGCACGGCTCGCGAGACGTTCGACGCCTTGGGGGTGATCCCCTGGAGCGAGCGAGCGCGTCAGGAGCTGCGGGCCGCCGGCGAGAGCAGCCGCAGCCGCAGCAGCGAAGCCCGCGACGTGCTCACCGCGCAGGAGCTCCAGATCGCCCAGATGGCGGCCGACGGCCTGACGAACCGGGAGATCGGCGAGAAACTCTACCTGTCCCATCGAACCGTCAGCTCCCACCTCTACAGGATCTTCCCCAAGCTGGCGATCACCTCGCGATCGGCTTTGACCACGGCCCTGCGCGTATCGGCCTCACCTGACCGCTACGCGCTGGTGACGTTCGGTGACACAGTCATGTGACGCTCGCGAGGCGCGCGGGGAGCTTCCTACGGTGAGGCCATGACCGCAGGAGCTTCCGCTTCGACCGCGACCCAGGCGGTCAAGCACACCCATCCGGCATGACAGTCGTGTTCCGTAGGAGCAACCGATGACCGCACCGACCGTTCCCGTCCTCTTCATCCACGGCCTTTGGCTGCACGCCACCTCCTGGTCTTCCTGGACCGAGCTGTTCACGACCGCGGGCTACGACGCGGCGGCCCCCGGCTGGCCGGGCGACGGCGAAAGCGTCGAACTGTCCCGCAAGAACCCCGACAGCATCGCCGACCACGGCATCGACGACGTCGTCGCCCACTACACGAAGATCATCAACGCTCTGGACGTCAAGCCGATCCTGATCGGTCACTCCTTCGGCGGCATGATCGCCGAGAAGTTGCTCGGGCAGGACCTGGCCAGAGCCGCGATCGCGATCGACGCCGCGCAGATCAAAGGGGTGCTGCCGCTGCCGTTGTCGGCGCTGCGCTCGACCCTGCCGGTGTTCAAGAACCCGGCCAACAGGCACCGGGCCGTCTCCCTCACCCTCGACCAGTTCACCTACGCGTTCGGCAACGCCATCCCGGCTCAGGAAGCCGCCGAGCTGTACGAACGCTGGACCATCCCCGCGCCGGGCAAGCCGCTGTTCGAGGCCGCCGTCGCGAACTTCTCCCCCCATTCGCCCGCCAAGGTCGACACCGGCAACGACGCGCGGGGCCCGCTGCTGCTGATCGCCGGTGGCAAGGACCACACCGTCCCCGAGACGGTCACCCAAGCGACGCTCAAGCAGTATCGGGGCTCCGCCGCGATCACCGAGATCCAGCAGTTCCCCGACCGGGGCCACTCCCTGACCATCGACCACGGCTGGCGTGAGGTGGCCGAGGCGTGCCTGGCCTGGCTCGCCAAGAACGATCTGTAGACCCCGCTCAGGGGCCGGCGCACACCGGCTCGTACGCTCTGCCCGGCACGTACAGGTCCCATTCCTGCCGGGTGAGCGCCCGCTGGGCCAAGGCGCAGACGTTCTCCTCGCTCACGGCGGGCAGGGCCACGTTCCACAGCCGGATCGTCTTGTCGTAGCCGGCGCTCACGAGCGTGCGGCCGTCGGGGGTGTAGGCCACTGCGGAGACGTCCTCGCGATGGCCGGTCAGCGGGCGGCCGAGCTGCCGCCCGGTGGCGACGTCCCAGAGCCGGATCGTACCGTCGCGGCCGGCGCCGGCGAGCTGCCGGGCGTCGGGGGAGAAGGCCACCATCCAGACCGTGTCGGTGTGTCCGACCAGCGGCTGCCCGAGTTGTCGTCCGGTGGCCACGTCCCACAGCCGGATCGTCCGGTCGGCGCTCGCGCTGGCGAGGAGGCGGCCGTCCGGGCTGAAGGTGACATGCTCGGCGGCGCCGGTGTGGCCGCGCAGAGGGGCGGCATCGTCGCGGCGCGTGCGCGGGTCGAGGAGCCTGATGCTGCCGTCGTCCATGCCGACGGCGAGGGTGGCGCCGTTGGGGGAGAAGGCCAGGGACGAAGCTTGGACGCCGGTCACCGGCGCGCCGATCTGCCGGTGCGCGCGCACGTCCCAGAACCGTAGCGTGTCGTCGAATCCGGTGCTGGCGAGCATGGCGCCGTCGGGGCTGAACGCCAGCGCCAGCACCCAGTTGTCGAGCTGCGCGGCGTGGCCGAGCAGCGGTACCCCGATCTGGCGTCGCGTGGCGACCTCCCACAGCCGGATCGCCCCGTTGCTCTCTCCGGTGGCCAGCACCTTGCCGTCGGGACTGAAGGCGACCGGGCCGTGCTCGCCCATCTCACCGGCCGATACGGGCCCTGCGAGACGGTCGCGCGTGGCCAGGTTCCACAGAAAGGCGCCGGGCGCGCCCGATGTGGCCGGCGTGCGCCCGTCGGGGCTGAGCGCCATGCGGTAGATGGTGCCCGTGCCCCGCTTGGTGACAGGTCTGCCGGCCTGCCGGCCGCGCAGCAGGTCCCACACGCGGACGGTGCCGTCGACGCCGGCGCTCGCCAGCCGCGTCCCGTCCGGGGAGAACGTCACGTCCTGGGGCGTGCCGGTGTGGCCCACGAGGGGCGTCCCCACCTGCTCGCGGGTGAGGGTGTCGTACAGGACGACCGTGCCGCCGCCACCGTCGGCGGCCAGCAGCGTGCCGTCGGGACTGACGGCCAGAGCGGCGCCGGGCCCCTTGAGCGGGGCGCCGAGCTGCGTGTGGGTGGCGGTGTCCCACCAGCGCACGGTGTCGTCGCTGTCGACGCTCAGCAGCTTGGTGCCGTCGGGGGTGAAGGCCACCTTCCACGCCGCGATGTTCCCCCTGCGGGTCACCGGGCTGGGCTTGATCTCACGGCGGCGGGCCACGTCCCAGAACAGCACCTGCCCCCGCGTTCCGGCGGTGGCGAGCGTCCTGCCGTCCGGGCTGAAGGTGACGTCCTCGGCCTGGTCGGCCCCGAAGTCCCCGATCCGCCGGCGGGTGGCGACGTCCCACAGGTACAGCGTGCCGTCCCCTCCGGAGGCGGCGAGCGTCGCGCCGTCCCGGCTGATGGCCAGCGCCTCGAAGGGCGTGCTGGTCCCATCGGCGGTGATCGGATCGCCCGAGGGACGCCGGGTGGCGACGTCCCAGACCCGGATCGCGCCCCCGTCGGCCTGCTCCGTGCGGCTCGCGCCGAACAGCAGCCGGCCGTCCCGGCTGAAGGCCAGCCCCGTCGCCCATTCACCAGGCCCGGTCGCGAAGCTCGCGGCCTGGCGGCCGGTCGCGGTGTCCCACAGCCGGACGGTGCCGTCGCGCCCCGCCGAGGCCAGGAGCCTGCCGCCGGGCGCGAACGCCACCTCCTCCACCACCCCCGCGTGGCCCGTGAACACCGAGCGGGCCGGGTTGAGCAGCGCGGCGGTCATGGCCGCGCGGGCCCCCGGCGTGTCCCTCATCCGCCGGGCCGCCGCCGCCAGCAGCCGAGACAGCGCCGGGTCGGTCTCGGCTAGCTCCAGGCTGCGGCCCGCCAGTTCGCGCGATCGCGCGGCGTTCTCCTGCGCGCTCGCCTCGGCGGCGCGGTTCGCGGCGACGCCCGCCCCGACCACCGACGTCAGGAACAGGATCACCAGCACGGCCACACCCGCGCGGCGCAAGCGGACGGCCCGCCTCTCCAGCCGCTCGCTCTCGCGCAGGAACGCCCGCTGCGCGCCGGTCAGCGCGGGCCCGCGCACGGGGTCGGCCTCCCAGCGCGGGAACACCTCTCGCAGCGCCGCCAGCCGGGTGCCGCGGTAGAGGAAGGCGGGGTCGCGCTTCTTGGCCTCCCAGTCGGCGACGCCGTCCAGGAACTGGCGGAACAGCACGTGGTCGCCGCGGCCCTCGTCGAGCCACCGGTTGAGCTTGGGCCACTCCTCCAGCAGCGCGTCATGGGCGATCTCCACGGCGCCGTGCGCGGCACCGCCCGTGTCGCCGGTCCGGACCAGGAGCCGGCGCTCGGTGAACGCCTCCAGCACCGCCTCGACGTCGTCCGTGCCGCCCGCCGGACGCCTGCCGGCCAGCTCTCCGCCCGCCACCCGGCGGCGCACGGGCCGTCCGTCAGGTCCGATGACGGCCAGCCTCAGGAAGACCTCCCGCGCGACCTTCCGTTGTCCGGCGGAAAGGCCGTCGTACACCTCGTCGGCGGCCGACTCCACGGCGTGGGCGATCCCGCCGATCTCGCCGTACGCGCTGCTCGTCAGCGTGCCGCCCGCGCACTTCTCCCAGGTGAGCAGCATCGCGTGCGACAGCAGGGGCAGGGCGCCGGTGCCGAAGCCGGCCTCGCCGGTTCGTGAGCGCAGGTCGCGCAGAACGTCGTCGACCAGCGCCGGCTCGACCCGCACCCCGGCCGCCGTGGCCGGTCCCGTGATGGCGCGGCGCAGGTCGGACTCCGACATGGGGCCCAGCGTGTACTGCCCGCCGTCCAGCGCCTCGGCCAGCGCGGGATGGGCGTTGCACTCGGTGGCGAAGTCGCCGCGCACGCCCAGGACCACGAGGGCGGACGAGCGGGCCGCCGCCACCAGGGCGGTGGCGAACGCCTCCCGTTCCTCCCGCCCGGCCAGGAGGAACACCTCCTCGAACTGGTCCACGACGAGCACCAGCCGGCCCGGGTCGCGCCGCTTCAGCCGTTCGGCCTCGGCCAGCACAGCGTGCTGCACGGTCAGGTGCGCGTCCTGAGGGTTGGCGCCCAGCGAGCGGCGCACCGCTCCTGCCTGCAGATCGCCGAGATGGCTCAGCCGGACCGCCAGCTCGTCGAGCGGGTGCTCTCCCGGCGTCATCAGCACCTGCGGCCAGTGTTCGCTGCCGGGCGCGCCGGGCAGCAGGCCCCGGGAGATCGCGGGCAGCAGCCCGGCCCGCAGCAGCGAGGACTTGCCCGCTCCCGACGCCCCGGCCACCATGACCAGGCCCGATCCGGTCAGGCGCTCTGCCAGCCGGCTCAGCAGCCGGGCGGTGTCCCGTTCACGGCCGTGGAAGATCGGCGCGTGCTCCCGCTCGAACGGCCACAGGCCCCGGTACGGCGCCCGCCCCGCACGCCAGCGGGGACCAGCGGCCCCCTCCGGTCGCGTGACGTCCAGACGCCCGTTGAGCAGCGACAGTTCTTCGAGGATCCGGATCGAATGCTCGTACTGCCTGAGCATGAGATCCCGGTCGCTCTGTGCCCGCGCCTCCTCGCGGTGCCGTACCCGCAGGAGCTCCGCGACCTTGCGCGACATGTCCTCCAGAAGCAGGCGGAACTCGGCGAAGTCGCCGCTCAGCTCGCCGAACGCCTCGGTGAGGCGCTCCTGGATGCGGCGGTCGCCGCTGACGAGGGCCGCCTCGATGGCGGCGCCCGCCGCGTCCACCCGGTGCAGCACCGCCGCCATCGCGCGCCGCAGCTCCCCGGCGCCCTCCCCGCCTTCCTCCAGGCCCGCGAGGAGCCGGGCGACGACCTCGTCCTCGAGCTCCTCCTGCGTGGGGGGACGGCCGGAGGTACGCCGCCGCAGCGCGTCCGCCGCCTTGATCAGCACGTCGGCGAGCACGTTGCCGCCCACCCCGCCGAGCACGTCGGCCCCGGCGGCGAGCAGGTTGCCGGAGGTCAGCGGGATGAGGGCGCACGCGCACAGCGTCACCACGATCCCGTGCGGCGACAGCTTCAGCAGGCCGCCGCCCATGCGCCGCACCACGACGGCGATCCGTTCCCGGGCCGCGCGTGCCTGCCGGGCTCCGGGTTCCTCCCCGGTCGGCTCCATGCGCACTCCCGTCCGCCCGCGAAGGCACCCGCCGTACCGGTTCATCGCTGCCGACGGGCCCGCCGCTACGTTCCGGTTCGGCCACAGGTTGTCGCACGCGTAGCCGAAGCGGTGGGAGACCCGCGAACTCCAGTCCGGCCTGGCTTGAGCGAGCGTCGCCGAGACCGAGACGGTCCGGCGGGCCGCCCGCACCAGTGGCTTCGAGCTGCGCGGTCAGGCCCACCGCGCCCGCCTTGAAGGTCTCCCTACCGCCATCGACCAACTCGTAGGTCCAGTCCTTCAACCGCGTTGAGTCGGTACCCAGGTAGTGGACGCTCTGCGGGTCCAGGCCGAGGTGACTGCGCGCCGCCGTGTCGGTGAGGTGGAATGCCACACCTCGTCGCCTGTCAGCGACGGGCACATCCTGAGTCGGCGTGCTGCCCTTGATCGTGGGCAGTGCGCGGAAGAGCGTGGCCCGTACATCGGGGGAGAGCCCTCCGCGTCTGCGGCCCGCAGTCTCGCGTGCTGTCCAGCACACGCCTCAGGTCGCGGCACGGCGCCGCAGGTGGCTGTGGGCTTGGAGGCACGAACCGTGCGCGTGCCGCCTCGGCTCGACTCCTGCCTCCTGGGAGATCTACTTTGTAAAGGGCATGGGTGGGGACAAACACTTCAAAAACACAAAAAGCACGGGCTTCGCCCGTAATCCACCAACACCAAAACCGCCCACTGGGCCGCGTTCTGCCGAATAGCTCCGAGCTGGCGGGCGCTCCCGAGACGACCGGGTCCACAACCACTCGCCGGAAAGCTGGTGGCGTCGGGTCTGTCGTGGAGCGGCTCGGCGCTGGTCAGGAGGTCAGGGGTGGAGCCGTTACGCTCGTTTGGCGACGACATCCACGAAGCGTTCACGAGGCTTGCCGCGGCAAGCATCTGCTGGCGGCGCCTCGTCCGTTGGTTACCGGCGGCCCTCTGGGATGGTGATGAGCCCGCCTTCGTAGGCGGCGACGACGAGTTGGGCTCGGTCGCGGGCGTGCAGTTTGGCCAGGAGGCGGCTGATGTGGGTCTTGACCGTGCCGACCGTGAGGTGGAGGTGCTCGGCGATCTCGGAGTTGGACATTCCCTTGCCGACGAGGGTGAGCACCTCACGCTCGCGTTGGGTGATGTCGCTGAGATCTCTCAGGGCCGGGGCGGGGTGCGGGCCGCGCAGGAACTCGGCGATGAGCCGGCGGGTGACGGTGGGCGCGAGCAGTGCTTCGCCGGAGGCGATGACGCGGATGGCGGCCAGGAGTTCGGTCGCTGTGGCGCTCTTGACGAGGAACCCGCTGGCGCCGGCTCTGAGTGACGCGTATACGTACTCGTCCTGGTCGAACGTGGTGAGGATCAGCACGCGGATGCCGGCGCTGTCGGGGTCGGCGCAGATGCGTCTGGTCGCCTCGATGCCGTCCATGTCCGGCATCCGCACGTCCATGAGGACGACGTCCGGTCGGTGGCGACGGGCCAGGAGGATGGCTTCGGCGCCGGTGCCCGCTTCGCCGACGGTGGCCAGTCCTGGTGTGGCGTCGATGAGGATTTTGAGGCTGTCGCGTATCAGGACCTGGTCCTCGGCGAGCAGGACTCGGATGGGCGGGGGCGGATCGTGCGGGCCGGTGTCGGTGGTCATGTCGTGGTGCCGTTCGGGTTGTAGGGCAGTCGAGCCGCCACGCGGAAGCCTCCTTCGGGCCGGAATTCTGCGCTGAACGTGCCTCCGTACAGTTTGACCCGTTCGCGCATGCCGATCAGGCCGTGTCCGCCGGGGACCGTTCGCGGTGGGCGGCCGTGGCGGGGGCCGTCGTCGACTATCTCGATAACGGCTGCCCGCTCATCGACGTCCACGGTGACCGTGCAGCGGGTGGGGCCCGCGTGGGTGATGACGTTGGTCAGGGCCTGTTGCACGATCCGATACACCGACACCGCGACCGTGGGCGGCAGTTCGGCCTCTGCGCGTACGGTCAGGTCCGCCTCGACGCCGGCCGAGCGGGCGTGGGCGGTGAGCTCAGGCAGGTTCGCCATGCCGGGGACGGGTACGTGGGTCTCCTGTAGATCGCCGTCGGACCGCAGGAGGCCGAGCACTCGGTGGATCTCGGCGAGCGTGCTGCGGCTGGTCTGCTCGATGACGTCCAGCGCGGCGCGTACTTCCTGCGGACGCTCGTCGGCGACGTGGTTGGCCACGGTGGCCTTGACGGCGATCAGGCTCATGCTGTGGCCGATCACGTCATGCAACTCCCGGGCGATGCGCCTGCGTTCATCGGCCACTGCGGCTTCGGCGAGGTGGCGGACGAGGCGGGCGGTCGTGTCCCGTTTCCAGCGGACGACCGTCCCCACGGCCCATGCGGTGGTCAGGAGGATGCAGGTCGCACCGATCTCCACCGGCCAGTACGGCGGCATCTCGGTGGGCGCCGCCGCGGGTGGGAGGCCGGGGAGCACCTGGTCGTAGAAGATCAGAATGGCTGCGACCGCTCCGAGCGTGCAGGCCGCCAGGCCCATCACCGACCAGACAGCCGAGGCGGTGGCGGCCACTATGTACAGCACCAGGACGGTCGGCACGAATGTCAGCCAGATCACGCCTGCCGCGACGGCGCCGGTCACAGTCGCTGCAGCGCCGGCGGCGCCCGCGAGAGCGAGCATGGTGCGCGGCCGAAACCGCCGAACTGCAGCCGGCAAGCTCACGACCGCCGCTACCGGCCATGCGGACCAGGCGGGCCACGTCGACGACGGCCCGGGCGGGTCGACAATGGCGTATCCGACGGTCAGCGCCACGATGACGGCCACCGCCGCGTCGGCAGCGCCCTTTCCGTCGATCCGCCGTGCCCACTCCATGACGGGAAGTTATCGTCTCAGCCGATCATTCGGCATCAGCCCACGGTTGGACATGTACTTCTGTCTGGGGTTGTATTCCTTGCTCGTGTCTGCCGGCCAAGATGCGACCTGAGCCAGACGCGTGCCCGTTGCCTCGCCCTTCATGCTGCTGGAGCGCCCTCGGCATCCCAGGCCGGAGCGCTCCGAAGCGAACAAGACGGGCGGTAATCCATGAACATTGATCTTCGAGGTCAATTCACGCGATGGCGGCAGGCCGACGCCGACCGGCGGGCCGCCAACGCCGCTGCCGGTCTGGAC
Source organism: Nonomuraea sp. NPDC005650 (assembly GCF_040605375.1). Taxonomy (NCBI): domain Bacteria; kingdom Bacillati; phylum Actinomycetota; class Actinomycetes; order Streptosporangiales; family Streptosporangiaceae; genus Nonomuraea; species Nonomuraea sp. NPDC005650. The sequence continues at coordinate 1,200 of NZ_JBEXCR010000091.1, read as the reverse complement.
CGCCGGCCCTCGTTCCCCGGCCGTTGGGTGAGCGCGATCTCGTTCATCGGCGGCCCCATCCTGATCATGACCGGGACTCTCCTGCGCTCCCCGTTCTACTACTTCGTCCCTTATCAGCTCGTGGCCTACACCCAGCATCCCGCCCTCGTCACCGCAGCCTACGTCTGCTTCGCCGGCGGGTTCGTGCTGCTGTGTCCGGCCGTCATGACGCTGGCGCAGAGGATCGCCGCCACCAACCCGCTGTGGGGACTGTGGGGCGGCTGCCTGGTGCTCGTCGGCCTGTTCACCCGTACCTTCCAGTTCGGCACAGATCACCTGGCCTTTCACCTGACCGACAGCCTTGGCCTGCAGACCATGCTCGGCGGCATCGACGGCTACTACCTGGCGTGGCGGGACACGATCTGGCATCCGTTCAGGGCCATGTCCGGACCGGCCTTCTTCGGCTGGATCGTGCTGGCCGTCGGCGCCTACCGCTCGGGCGCCTTGGGGCTGGTCCGCTCGATCGCGCTCGGCCTGATGGCGGCGCTCGCGCTCGGGACGCTCAAAGGCACCGAACCGCAGTCCTTCATCGCCGTGGGCGGCCTCTGCGTCGCCTTCATCCCCCTGGGCATCTCCCTGCTGCGCAGCGGCCCCCCGCCGACCAGACGCGCCGTGTTCTGGATCGTCGTCCTCATCCTCGTGCACGTCCTCATGACGGCCTACGGCCCGAGGGGGTGAGGACCTCGAGTTCACGCTCGGCGACCCGGAAGATGTGCTCACTGTGCCCGTCGTCGCGCTCTCTGTCTCGGCGGGCGTGCATTTCCATATCTCCAGTGCCGGAGTGGGAGCCGCGCGATAGGTCGCGTGACCATGGCACACCGCCTGATCCGGGCGGGAGCGAACTGACCCGGCCAGATCGGTTTCTCTCAGGGATGACCCGAGTTCTGGGGCAGGTGGCGACTCGGGCATAGCCGGGTATGAGCGATGATCAGCGCAGGCGCATGCCGGCACGGACGCTATGGGACCGGTCTCCCTGGCGAGTCTGCTGCAAGTCACGTGTAAGCCTGCACGTCTAGACATGCGTAGGTGATCTGGGATGCCGGATTTCGCGTGATGACGGTGTTGCATCGGTCAGGTCGTGATGATGTCGACTGTGGTGAAAGGGTGGGAGCGCTCCGTATGGCGTTGGAGATCAGATTCCTCGGTCCGTGGCAGGTGCTG
>NZ_JBEXCR010000090.1:0-25478 GCF_040605375.1 Nonomuraea sp. NPDC005650 | reverse complement strand
CCACCCCGAACCCCACACCCTCCTGACCGCCATCGCCACCACCCACACCCACACCACCGCCACCCCCATCACCTGGCACAACCACCTCCCCACCAACACCACCACCACCGACCTTCCCACCTACCCCTTCCAACACCACCACTACTGGCTGGAGCCGGCGGCCCACGGGCACGCGGCGGAAGGGCGCCGGGACGACGGGTTCTGGGAGGCGCTGGAGTCGGAGGAGACGGAGGCGCTGGCCACCCGGTTGAAGGTGGACGCCGACGCGCTGAGGACCGTGCTTCCCGCCCTGTCGTCCCTGCGGGACGCGGAGCGCAAGCGGTCCGCGCTCGACGACTGGCGCTACAAGCTGGTGTGGCGCGGGGTGAGCGCGCCGAACGCGGCCGGGATCACCGGTACGACGTGGCTGGTGGCCGTGCCCGCCGCGGGCGGGGACCCGCGCATCGTCCGGGACGTCCTCGACGGACTGTCCGCGCAGGCCGCCCGGGTGTATCCGCTGGTCGTCGGCGGCGAGGACCGCGCCGCGCTCGCCGAGGCCATCCGCGCGGAGTCCCGGCCGGGGCTGACCGGGGTGCTCAGTCTCCTGCCGCTCGACGACGAGCCCCACGAGGGGCACCCGACGCTGTCCCGGGGCGCCGCGGCGACCGTCACGCTGGTGCAGGCCCTGGCCGACGCCGAGGTGAGCGCCCCCCTGTGGCTGGCCACGTCCGGCGCGGTCGCCCTCGACGAGGCCACCGAATCCGTCAGCCCGTTCCAGACGTCCGTCTGGGGCCTCGGCGCGGTTCTCGCGGTGGACCACCCGGACACCTGGGGCGGCCTGGTCGACCTTCCCGCCGCCCCGGCGGCCGAGGACCTCGCGCTGCTCCAGGGGGTGATCTCCGGCGCGAGCGGCGAGGACCAGGTGGCGATCCGCTCGGGCGTCGTACGGGCGCGCCGCATGGTGCGGTCGCCGAACGGCGGGGCGGGTCCGGCGCAGGGCTGGAGGCCGCACGGGACGGTGCTGGTCACCGGCGGCACCAGCGGGGTCGGCGCGAACGTCGCGCGGTGGCTCGCCCGGGAGGGCGCCGACCGTCTGGTGCTGGCCAGCCGCCGCGGGAGCGGCGCCGAGGGCGTGGCGAAGCTGGAGGCGGAGCTGACGGAGCTGGGCGCCGCGGTCACGGTCGCCGCCTGCGACGTCGCCGACCGCGCGGCGGTGCGGGACCTGCTGGACTCGCTCCCCGAGCTGACGGCGGTGATGCACGCGGCCGGTGTCGGGCACGACAACGTGCTCGTGGCCGACACCACGCTGGAGGACTTCGCCGGCTTCGCGCGCTCCAAGGTCATCGGGGCGATCAACCTGGACGAGCTCCTGGGTGACCGGCCGCTGGAGGCGTTCGTGATGTTCTCCTCCGGCGCGGCCGTCTGGGGCTCCAGCGGTCAGGCCTCCTACGCCGCCGCCAACGCGTTCCTCGACGGGCTGGCGCAGCGCCGGCGGATCCGCGGGCTCGCGGGCTCCTCGATCGCTTGGGGCGGCTGGGGCGGCGGCGGGATGATGGAGGCCGCCGGCGAGCAGCTGGGCAGGAGCGGCCTGCGGCCGATGGCGCCCGACGCCGCGGCACTGGCCATCGGCCAGCTGTTGAGCAACGGCGGAGGCCACCTGGTGGTGACCGACATCGACTGGGAGCGCTTCGCGCCCGCCTTCGCGCTGGCGCGCCCGCGCCCCCTGGTGAGCGCCATCCCCGAGTTCACGCGGGCGCTCGACGCGCCGGCGGCCGCCGAGGGCGACGACGACGGTGCGGCGTTCGCGGCGCGGCTCGCGGACCTGCCGCCGGCCAAGCGGGAGCGCATGGTGGTGTCCCTGGTACGCGCGGAGGCCGCGGCGGTGCTGGGGCACACCTCGGACGACCCGGTCCAGCCGGACCGGGCGTTCAACGAGCTCGGGTTCGACTCGCTGACCGCGGTGGAGCTGCGCAACCGGCTGGGCCGGGCGACCGGACTGAAGCTCCCGGCCACCCTGGTCTTCGACTATCCCACCCCGGCCGTCCTCGCCCGGTTCGTCCAGGAACGGCTCGCGCCCGAGCAGGCGTCGGGCTCGATCTTCGCCCAGCTCGACGAGATGGAGCGGCTGCTGCGCGAGCAGTCCCTGTCCGCCGGGGACCGGGCGCACGTCAGCGACCGGTTCCGGGCCATCATGCACGTGGCCGAAGGGGTGAACGGCGCGGCCGAGGATGCCGACCGGGACCTCGACGACCTTTCCGACGAGGAGCTCTTCGCCACGCTGGACGACCAGCTCGGCGCGTCCTGACCCGCCCCTGACCCCCAACCCGCTCGAACTCCCCCGTCAAGGAGAAGCGATGAAGGAAATCAGAGACGTCCTCCTGTCCGAGGAGTACGACGCCGAGCAGCTCAGGAACCTCCCGATCCCGGAGAGCTACCGGGCTGCGGTCGTGCTCAGGGACGACGTCGACATGTTCGGCGGCATCCCGGCCGAGAACCGCGACCCGGCGAAGTCGCTGACCCTGTCCGACGTCGCCACGCCGGAGCCCGGCCCCGGCGAGGTGCTCGTCGCGGTGATGGCGAGCAGCATCAACTACAACACCGTGTGGAGCGCCATCTTCGAGCCGATGCACACGTTCGGCTTCCTGAAGCGCTACGCGAAGGCGGTCCCGTCGGCCGGGGTCCACGATCAGCCCTTCCACGTGCTCGGTTCGGACATGTCCGGCGTCGTGCTGAAGACCGGCCCCGGCGTGCACCGCTGGCAGGCCGGCGACAAGGTCGTGGCGCACTGCCTGTCGGTCGAGCTCTCCTCGGCCGACGGCCACGACGACAGCATGCTCGACCCCGACCAGCGCATCTGGGGATACGAGACCAACTACGGCGGGCTCGCCCAGCTCAGCCTGGTCAAGGCGAACCAGCTCATGCCCAAGCCCGCCCACCTGACCTGGGAGGAGGCGGCGTCCTCCGGCCTGGTGCACTCCACGGCCTACCGCCAGCTCATCTCGCGCAACGGGGCGCAGATCAAGGTGGGCGACGTGGTGCTCATCTGGGGCGCCGCGGGCGGGCTCGGCTCGTACGCCACCCAGCTCGCCCTGCGCGCCGGGGCGATCCCGGTGTGCGTGGTGTCCAGCGACCACAAGGCGGAGCTGGTCCGGGCCCAGGGCGCCGAGCTGATCATCAACCGGGCGGAGGAGGGCTTCCGGTTCTGGAAGGACCCGGAGACGCCCGACCCCAAGGAGTGGAAGCGCTTCGGGGGCCGGATCCGGGAGCTGACCGGCGGCGACGACCCCGACGTGGTCTTCGAGCACCCGGGCCGGGAGACCATGGGCGCCAGCGTGTTCGTGGCCCGCCGCGGCGGGACGATCGTCACCTGCGCCTCCACCTCGGGCTACCAGCACCAGTACGACAACCGCTACCTGTGGATGGCGCTCAAGCGGATCGTCGGCACCCACTTCGCGAACTACCGGGAGGCATGGGAGGCCAACCGGCTCATCGCCAAGGGGGCGATCCACCCCACCCTGTCCGCCGTCTACGGCCTCGACGAGGTCGGGGTGGCGACCCGCCGCGTCCACGCGAACGCCCACAGCGGCAAGGTCGGGGTCCTGTGCCTGGCACCGCGCCCGGGTCTCGGAGTCGACGACCCCGAGTTCCGCGCCCGCCACATCGATCAGATCAACCGGTTCCGCGAGGACTGAGCGGAACATCCGGACACCGAGATTGCGGAGGATGAGACGTGGCCGTTGACCTGACTTCCAAGGTCGTCGTGATCACAGGAGGGACTTCCGGCATCGGGAAGGCCGTCGCGGAACGGGTCGCCGCCGACGGCGGCGCCGTGGTGATCGCGGCCCGGCGCGAGGAGCTCGGCGCGCAGGTGGCGGCCGACATCCAGGCGAAAGGGGGCCGGGCGCTGTTCGTCCGGGCCGACGTCACGGTGGAGGCCGACGCCGAACGTGTGGTGCGGGCGGCGGTGACGGAGTTCGGCCGGCTCGACGGGGCGTTCAACAACGTCGGCGGCGTGAACGGGACCGGGTTGGTGTCCGACATAGAGGAGGCGAGCTGGCGGGCGGACCTGGAGCAGAACCTCACCAGCGTCTTCTACGGCCTCAAGCACCAGGTTCCGGCGATCCTGGCCTCCGGCGGCGGCTCGATCGTGACCAACGCCTCCACCTACGGCTGCGCGGCGATCCCGGGCGCGGCGCCGTACGTGGCCGCCAAGCACGGTGTGGTCGGGCTGACCAGGGCCGTGGCCCTGGAGAACGCCGAGCGCGGCATCCGGGTCAACGCGCTGGTCACCGGCAACGTCGACACCCCGCTGCTCCGCAACCTGATGGGGGTGCCGCTGGACGGGCCGATGGAGGCCCGGGTGCCCAACCCGTCGGGACGCGCGGCGCAGCCGGAGGAGATCGCCGCGTTCGTCGCGTTCCTCCTCAGCGACGACGCGGCCTTCATCACCGGCGCGGCGCTGGCGATCGACGGCGGCGCCACCGCGCAGTAGTGACCACCGCCGTTCGGCCGGGCGGACCCGCCCGGCCGCGGCCATTCGGCGGATGCCCCGGCGCCGCCCGGGCACGGAGGATGATCCCATGCGCTACAACCTCGACTCAGAGCTCGCGCCGTGGGCGTCGATGATTCCCGACGTCGAACTCTCCCAGGTCGTCAACCGGGAGATCACCCTCACCCCCGAGGAGGAGCGGGCCTTCCACGAGAAGCTCCCGCAATACACGCCCGAGCACGCCGTGGACATCGGCGATCGGGAGATCCCCGGCCCCGAGGGCGCTCCCCCGGTGAAGGTGCGCCTCTACCGGCCGTCCGCCGCCGGCCGGCCCATGCCGGCGCTCCTCTACCTGCACGGAGGCGGGTTCGTCGCCTCCGACATGGTGGTGTTCGACGCCCGGTGCACGGAGATCGCCGACCGGGTCGGCGCCGTCGTCGTGTCGGTCGACTACCGGCTCTCCCCCGAGACGCCGTTCCCCGGCGCGCTGGAGGACACGTACGCGTCGCTGACGTGGCTGCGCGACGCGGCCGGGGAGCTCGACGTCGACCCCGGGCGGATCGCGGTCGGCGGTGACAGCGCCGGCGGGAACCTGTCCGCGGCGGTCTCACTCCTCGCCCGCGACCGCGGCGGCCCGGAGATCTGCTTCCAGTTCCTGGACGTGCCGGTGCTGGACGATCGGATGACGACGAAGTCCGTGCGGGAGTTCGTCGACACGCCCAGCTGGAACAGCCGCAACAACGAGGCCATGTGGCGGTACTACCTCAAGGACGGCCCGGCTCCGGGGGGACCGGACGTGTCCCCGTACGCGGCGCCCATGCGGGCCGGCGACCTCACCGGCCTGCCCCCGGCGCTGGTGGTGGTGTGCGAGTTCGACCCGCTGCGCGACGAGGGCATCGAGTACGCCCAGCGGCTCGTCCAGGCGGGGGTCGCGACGGAGCTCGTGCTGTATCCGGGGACCTTCCACGGCGCGTCCGTGATCGCGCACGCCGAGATCACGAAGAAGATGCGCGAGGACATGATCTTCTCGCTGCGCCGCGGGATGCGGGGCCGCTGAGCCCCGCCCTCCTCGCGCCCCTCGTGCTCGTTCAGCCGGCCAGCTCCGCGGCCCGATCCCGCAGCACGGCCCGGTCGACCTTCCGGTTGGGGTTCAGCGGCAGCTCCTCCAGGTGGTGGTAGTGCCGGGGAATGAGGCCCACCGGCAGCGTCCTGCGCAGCTGGGCGGCGAAGCGGGCCGGCGGCGTGGGGGCCCCGGTGTAGAACACGACGAGCGCGGTGGCGTCGTCGGCCGTGGTGCTGACCGTCACCGCGTCCTCGACGCCGTCGCAGCCGCGTACGGCGTGGTCGATCTCGGCCAGCTCGACCCGCCAGCCCTGCACCTGGACCTGGGCGTCGCCCCGGCCGAGGTAGACGAGCTCGCCGTTGGCCGCGCGCCGGACCCGGTCGCCGGTGTTGTACCAGACGCGGCCCTCGCGCTCGACGAAGCGGCCGTGGTCCTGCTTCGGGTCGAGGTATCCGGGGGTGGTCTGCGGGCCGGTGATCCACAGCTCGCCCTCGGGCTCGGCCGGCCGTCTTTCGTCGTCGAGCAGCAGGTGGTCGTGGCCGTCGTTGACGAACCCGATCGGCGACAGGCCGTTGACGCCCAGCTCGGGCGAGGTCTCCTGGGACCAGCGGTGGCCGACGATGGTGATGGTCAGCTCGGTCGGGCCGTACAGGTTCTCCAGGACGGAGGCGGGGGCGGCCCGCTGCCAGTCGGTGGCGTCCGCGCACTTCAGCGCCTCTCCGGCGAAGAAGCTCCAGCGCAGGAACGGCATGGCCGCGGCGCCGAGGCCGCCGGTCCTGCGCACCATCGAGATCGCGCTCGGGGTGGAGAACCACACCGTGATCCCCTGCTCGGCGAGGAAGCGCGGCAGGTCGCGGTAGGCGTGCGGCGGCACGGCCACGGACGTCGCCCCGGCTCCCCAGGCGCAGAACAGGTCGAACATGGCGCAGTCGAAGGTGAGGTCGAAGGTCTGGGAGAAGACGTCGTCGCGGGTGAAGTCGTACCGACCGGCCAGGAAGCGGAAGTAGTGGCCGGTGTTGCCGTGGGTGATCGGCACGCCCTTGGGAGTCCCGGTGGAGCCCGAGGTGAACAGCACGTAGGCGATGTCGCCGGCCTCGACCGGCCGGGGCTCCGGGAGGGCGTGCCCGGGGTCGATCGGGTCGGCGTCGGGCGCGAGGACGGAGACGTCCACGCCCTCGCCGAGCAGCTCCTCGGCGACCTTGCGCCCGCTCTCGTCGACGATGAGCGCCGACACCCCGGCGGCCTCGATCATCTGCCTGGTGCGCGCGGCCGGGAAGTCCGGCTGCAGCGGCACGACGGTCACCCCGGCGAAGAGGCCGGCCAGGATCCCGACGTAGGAGACGGTCCCCTTGGCGGCGAGCACCCCGACGGCGGCGGGTGACGTACGCAGCAGCGCGCCGCCCCACATCAGGGCCAGCCGGTGGACCTGGTCATAGGTCAGGGTTTCCGCGCCGACCCGGAACGCCGCCCTGCCGGGTGACTTCGCCAGACCCCGCAGAAAGAATTCATAGAGGGCGGGGTTGGATTCTCCGGCCATTATTCCTCCTCGCCGTCTCCGGCCACAATTATTCCGGGCACCGGCCCGGAATTCGTTTATCGGATTCTTCTGCCGAATCCGTGGACATCGGGGTTTCCGCGCTATAGCGTCAAGTGTGGATAATTCAATTGAGAAAGGAGTCCGCGCATTATGTGGGACAATCGTTTCGAGGAGATCCTGCGCCAGCACCTGCCTTTTCTCCCGGCCGACGAGAAACTCCAGGAGGACCTCCGGCTGACGGACTTCGGCCTCGACTCGCTCGGCATCGTGCAACTGCTGGGCGCCCTGGAGGACGCGTACGGGGTGCGTTTCCTGGACGACGCGCTGACCCCGGAGACCTTCCAGACGCCCGCCGTGCTGTGGAAGACGCTGGACCGGATCTCCGAGAACGCCGGCTGACGTTCCGAGACGAGGCCACGCGCTCACCGGGTGAGCCGTGGCCTCGTCGCATGCCGGGCTAGGCCACCGGAGCGGGGCGCGGCAGCATCGCCAGCCTCGGGTTCACCGGGGTCACCGCGAAGTTCTCCCTGGTGACCGCCACCCTGCCGAACAGGCTGTCCGGGCCGGAGACGCACACCCTGGCGACCTCCAGCCGCCGCAGCGCCGCCACCACCTCCGGCCAGCGCAGGGGCCGTACGAAGCCGTCGAGCAGCATCGTCCGCACGCCGTCCCCGGTCGTCAGCAGCGCGCCGTCGTGGTCGTCGACCACCGGCAGCCTCGGGTCGGCGAACCGCAGGCCGCCGAAGACCTCCTCCTCCGCCCGCCGCCGCAGCGGCCGGAACGCGGCCGAGTGCATCGGGGGGCGCATCGTGTAGAGCGGGAGCCCGCCGATGGCCCGCACCCGCTGCTGCAGCCACTCCACCTGCCGCTCCGCCAGGGAGAGCATGTAGAAGTCGTGGTCGATGTAGCAGGACAGGTCGTACCACTCGCCGCGTTCGTCCAGCTCGGCCAGCACCTCGCGCAGCCTGGGCTCCGGGGTGCGCACGAAGGAGTGGGTGACGATGTCCCGGTGCTCGCGGGCGAAGTAGTCGTCCGTGCAGCGGGCCAGCCCGGCCGTCATGCGCACGGCGTCGTCGAAGGACAGTGCGCCCGAGTAGGCCGCGGCGGCCTTGCCGCCGAAGCTCGGGCCGACGCACACCCCCGGCCGCACGTCCAGGGTCCGCTCGGCCCAGTCCGCGAGGGCCACGCAGTTCACCATGAACGCCACCTGGGCGGCCTCGGTGTAGTCGCTCCGGGACTCCTGGAAGCGCTCCACCAGCGAGTAGCCGAGGACGTCGTCGGCGACGGCGACCAGCCGCCGCGCCGCGGGATCGCCCCGCATGAAGTCGGCGACGTCGGCGAACTGGACGGGGCCCATCCCGGGGAAGACGATCGCGGTCTCCGCTGACATCGCGGGGGTCACCAGCCCTCCTTGATGGTGTCCACGATGTGGCGCCGCTGCTCGTCGGTGACCCACCAGCCCACGGGGACGCACACCACGCGCCTGGCGACCCGCTCGAGCCCGGGGAGCAGGGCGGCGTACTCGCGCACGCACGTGTGCAGGTCGTTGCGCTCGTGCACGTGGCTGGCCATGATCCCGGCCTCGTCCATGCGCTTGAGGAACCCGTCCCGGTCGTCCACCTTCATCGGGTAGATCCAGAAGGAGGACTGGCGGTCGCCGGCGCGTTCGGTCAGCTCCAGCCCGGGTACGCCGACCAGCTCGCGGTCGTAGAAGGCGGCGTTGTCGCGGTGCCTGGCCACGACCTCGTCCGCCTTGGTCAGGTTGGCCAGCCCGATCGCGGCGTTGATGTCGGTCATGTGGAACTTGTAGCCCCACTCGTGCACGTCGGGCGGGTTGCGCAGCCGGTCCGCGGCGCGGTCGATGCCGAACCAGCGCAGCAGCCTGGCCCGCTCGTGCAGCTCGTCGGTGGGCAGCGCGAGAGCGCCGCCGTCGCCGGTCGTGAGGTGCTTGATGGCCTGGAAGCTGAACACGGAGACGTTGCCGTGGGTGCCGATCCGCGCGCCGCGGTAGGTGGCGCCCCAGGCGTGCGCGCAGTCCTCGATCACGGTGATCCGGGAGCCGAACGCGGCCTCGGCGTCGTCGAGGATCGCGGCGAGCCGGTCGAGGTCCACCGGGTACCCGGCGAAGTGCACGACCATGATGGCGCGGGTCCTGGGGGTGATCTTCCTGGCCAGGTCGTCGAGGTCGACGTTGAGGGTGGCCGGGTCGACGTCCACCCACTTGATCCGCAGCCGGTTGGCCAGGATCGCCCAGTTGGTGGCCTCCATGGTCAGCGGCGTGGACAGCACCTCGCCCTGGCCGTCGTCGTCGCCGGCGACCATGCGCAGCGCGAGCTGGAGACCGGCGGTGGCGCTGTTGACCGTGGCCACCCTGGGGTTGCCGATCCTGGCGGCGAGCGCCTCCTCGAACTCGACGACCTTGGCCCCCTGGCCGATCTGGCCGCTGCCGACCACCTCGGCGACGGCGGCCGGCGCCTCGTCGGACATCGGCACCTTGAACAACGGGATCATTGGGTTGTGCTCCTTGCCTCTGCGCGCCCGCCGTCAGCCGACGAGGGCGGGGTCCTCGAGTTCGGCGTAGCGGGCGCGGCACGCGGAGTAGTCCGGCAGCAGCCCGAGCTTCTCGGCCTCCCGCAGCGACGGGGCGGCGAGGTCCTTCTCCGACAGCAGGTCGCGCCTGGACGGCCAGGGCAGCGCGAGCTCCGGGTCCAGGGGGTCGATCTGGATCGACGTGTCGGGCGACCAGGTGCTGGAGCACAGGTACACGACCGTGGCCTGGTCCGTGAGCGGCGCGAACCCGTGCGCGAGCCCTTCGGCCAGGTAGAGGGCACTGCGGTTGTCCGCGCTCAGCTCGACCGCGATGTGCTCGCCGTAGGTGGGCGAGCCGACCCGGATGTCGACCAGGATGTCGATGATGGCGCCCTGCGGGCAGGTCATGTAGCGGGCCTGGCCCGGCAGCGCGGTGCCGTGCAGGCCACGGACGGTGCCGCGGCGCGACACCGAGCAGTTGACCTGGGCGACCGAGAGCGTATGACCGACCGCCTTCTGGAACTCCGGCTGGCTGAACGCCTCGAGGAACAGGCCCCGGTCGTCGTGGAAGACCTTGGGCTCGACCAGGAACGCGCCCTCCACCGCGAGCTGGCGGATCTGCATGTCCGAAAACCTTTCTGTGATGTCCGCCCGGCCGCTACGCGTATTCGTAGAATCCGCGGCCGGTCTTCTTTCCCAGGAGTCCGCCCTCGACCATGCGCAGCAGGAGCGGCGGCGGCGTGTAGAGCGGCTCCTTGAACTCCTCGTAGAGGGCCTCCGCGATCGAGGCCACCGTGTCCAGGCCGATCAGGTCGGCCAGCTTCAGCGGGCCCATCGGGTGCGAGCAGCCCAGCACCATGCCGCGGTCGACGACGTCGGCGCGGGCGAACCCGCTCTCCACCATCCGCACGGCCGACAGCAGGAACGGGATGAGCAGCGCGTTGACCACGAAACCCGCGCGGTCCTGCGACCTGATCACCTGTTTCCCGAGCGTCCCGGCGACGAAGGACTCGGCCCGCGCGTACGTCTCGTCCGCCGTCAGCAGCGACCCGATGAGCTCCACCAGCGGGAGCGCGGGCACCGGGTTGAAGAAGTGCACCCCGATCACCTGGGCGGGCCGGCTGGTGGCCCGCGCCAGCCTGATGATCGGGAGGGACGAGGTGTTCGAGGCGAGGATCGCGTTCTGGTCGTCCAGGATCTTGTCCAGCGTGCCCAGCACCTCGAGCTTGATCGACTCGCTCTCCGGGACGGCCTCGAAGACGATCTCCCGGTCGCCGAGCTCGGCGAGGTCCGTGACGAAGGAGACCCGGGCCAGCGCCGCGTCCCGCTCGGCCTCGGTGATGGTGGCCTTGCGCAGGCCCCGGTCGAGCCACGCGGTCAGGCGCCGCCGCGCGGGCGCGAGGGACGCCTCCGTGGACACGGCGATGATCACCTCGCGCCCGGCGCGGGCGCACGCCTCGGCTATGCCCGAGCCCATGACGCCGCAGCCGACGATGCCGACCTTGTGGATCTCGCTCATCACGCCTCCCGTGACACCGGCACCGTCGGCGCCGACCAGTGAAGAAGGCACGCCCCGATGGACATGCCGCCGCCGAACCCGGCGAGCAGGACGAGGTCGCCGTCCTTGATGAGGCCCGACCGGTTGGCCTCGTCGAGCGCCACGGGGACCGAGGCGCTGCCCACGTTCCCGTACCGCTCCAGCGTCCGGGCGATGTGCGCGCCGGTGAGGCCGGCGCTTTCGACCAGTTCGTTGACCATGACCCCGTTCGCCTGGTGCGGCACGAAGACGTCGACCTCGTGCGGCCGGAACCCGGCGCGGCCCAGCAGGCCCTCCAGTACGGGCGGGACGTGCTCCATGACGAAGTTCCGGACGCCGCGGCCGTCCATGCGGAAGTAGTGGTCGCCGGCCTCGACCGTCTCGTGGGAGGCGGGCAGCCTGCTGCCGCCGGCGTCGACCCTGATGAGCTGGCTGGCCGAGCCGTCGCTGGACAGGTCGAAGCCGATGATCCCGGACCGGTCCGGCACCGGGCCGACGACGGCCGCGCCGGCGCCGTCCCCGAAGAGCACGGCCGTGCGGCGGTCGGTGGCGTCGAGGATGCGCGAGTACACGTCCGCGGCCACGACCAGCGCGTAGGCGCCGGGGTGGAGCTCGACGAGGCTGTGCGCGAGCGCCAGCGCGTACACGAAGCCACTGCAGACGACGTTGACGTCGAAGCAGGCGGCGCCGTGCCCTCCGAGCGCGTCCTGGACCAGGTACGAAGTCGGTGGCTGGGGCGAGTCGCCGGTCGAGGTGGACACGATGATGTAGCCGATCCGGCCGATGTCGACGCGAGCCTGGCTCAGCGCGTTCCTGGCCGCCTTGATGGCGAGGTCGGAGGTGGCCTCGTCGGGCGCGGCATGGCGGCGGAAGGAGATCTGGGTCTTCCGCTGGATCCATTCCGCGGTGACGCCGGCCTTGGCCGCCACCTCTTCGTTGGCGACCTCTTCCTTGGGCAAATAGGAACCGGTTCCCAGGATTCCCGTGGATTGCTTGGCCACTGCCAGTACGCCTTTCCCATCACACTTCGCGACCGCTCACGCGTCCGTACCGGCGGAGGCCATGAGCGGTCACCGGGCGCGGTCAGAGGGGGATGTTGCCGTGGTCGCCGCGCCGCGCCGGCGACGCGGCCAGGGCCTCGACGATCCTCAGCCGGGTGTGCTCGGGCTCGACCACCTCGTCCACGACGCCCAGCGCGAGGGCCCTGCCCACGCCGCCGGCCGTGCGGACCTGCTCCTCGACGAGGCTCAGCCGCAGCGACTCGCGGTCCTCGTCGGGGGCGGCGGCGAGCTTCTTGCGGTGCAGGACGCCCACGGCGGCCTCCGCGCTCATCACCGCGACCTCCGCCTGGGGCCAGGCGAAGACCGCCGTCGCCCCGAGGCAGCGGGAGTTCATCGCGATGTACGCGCCCCCGTACGACTTGCGCGTCACGAGGGTGACCCGGGGCACGACGGCCTCGGCGAACGCGTGCAGGAGCTTGGCGCCGCGCCGGATCACGCCGTCCCACTCCTGACCGACGCCGGGCAGGTAGCCGGGCACGTCCACGAGCACGACCAGCGGGATGCCGAACGCGTCGCACATGCGGACGAACCGCGAGGCCTTCTCGGCGCTGAGCGAGTCCAGGCAGCCGCCCTTGCGCAGGGGGTTGTTGGCGATGACGCCGACGGTCCCGCCGGCGAGCCGGCCGAAGCCGATGACGACGTTGGCCGCCCAGCGCGGCTGCAGCTCCTCGAACACGCCGTCGTCGAGGAGCTCGCGCACCAGGGGCCGTACGTCGTAGGCGCGGCGCGGGTTCTCCGGCAGCAGCACCCCGAGGTCGTCGCCGTCCTTGACCAGGTCCGGGTCGAAGGAGCGCGGGCCGTTGAAGAGCTCGGTGAGACGCCGTGCCGTCTGGTACGCCTCCGCCTCGGTCTCGACGACCATGTGCGCCACGCCCGACTTGCGGCCGTGGGCGCCGGGGCCGCCCAGGGACTCCATGTCGACCTGCTCGCCCGTGACGGTGCGTACGACGTCGGGGCCGGTGACGAACATGCGGGCCGCGGACGACATGATCACGACATCCGTCAGCGCGGGCCCATAGGCGGCGGCTCCGGCGGCCGGCCCGAGGACGACCGAGATCTGCGGCACCCGGCCCGAGGCCCGGGTCATCGCGCGGAACACCTTCCCGACGCCGTCCATCGACTCGACGCCGTCGGCCAGCCTGGCCCCGCCGGAATGCCACAGGCCGAGCACGGGAACGCCTTCGAGCACGGCCGCGTCGATGGCCTCCACGATCCAGCGGCAGCCCTCCGCGCCCATCGCACCGCCCATGTTGAGGGCGTCGGTGCAGTAGGCGATCACCTCCCGTCCCGCGACGCGCCCGCGTACGGCGGTCACGCCGCTGGCGTCGGCGTCGTGCAGCGGCACGACCGAGCCGGCGTCCAGCAGCCGGGCGAGGCGGACGGCAGGTTCACGAAAATCGCGCTCGCGGTCCTCCTGAACGACAGGGGAGCCGGTTGAGCTGATAGTCAGCAACGTCGTCCGCCCTCAAAAGGATTTGATTCCGAAAAGGAGGTCTTTTCTCGCACGTTCGCCACCTCTCACAAGCCGTGGGCACGGGTGCGACCGGTCGTCTGGGAATTTTCGAGACGGCACTGAATTCGGCCGATCTCATCAGCAAGAACGCTACATGGGCGCCACTCGCACACCAACCCTTATCACCCCCCCTACCGGGTTTTGGCAGGCACCGCCGAGCGCTGTCCCGTCAGCCCCTAAACGGCCCCTAAAAGTCCGGCGCGGGCGTGACGGAAGAGCTTTTCCGGTGCCGGTCCCCCCTAAATATCCCGAATTCACTGGCCGACGCCGCCGCGGGCGTCCTGTCATGGAAGTCGCCGCCGGGCGGACCGGATCGGGCCTACGAAGAGGACTGAGGATGCGCATTCTTGTGACGGGTGGCGCCGGTTTCATCGGGTCGAACTTCGTCAACAGGGTGTTCCACGGGCACTATCCGGCGCTGGCCGAGGCCGAGGTCGTGGTGCTCGACAAGCTGACGTACGCGGGGAACCTGGAGAATCTGGCGGAGGTGCTCGACGACCCCCGGCTCCGGTTCGTCCACGGGGACATCGCCGGCGTGCCGATCGTGCGGGACGCGATGGACCAGGTGGAGCTGGTCGTCCATTTCGCCGCCGAGTCGCACGTCGACCGCTCCATCGAGGGGTCGGCGGAGTTCGTCCGGACGAACGTGCTCGGCACCCAGGTGCTGCTGCAGTGCGCGCTGGAGGCCGGCGTCGGCAGGTTCGTGCACGTCTCCACGGACGAGGTCTACGGGTCCGTCCCGGAGGGCTCGTTCTCGGAGGACGATCCCCTCCGGCCGAACTCCCCGTATTCGGCGTCGAAGGCGTCGTCCGACCTGCTCGCCCTGGCCTATCACCGGACGCACGGGCTGGACCTGTGCGTGACCCGATGCTCCAACAACTACGGCCCCTACCAGTTCCCCGAGAAGGTCATCCCGCTGTTCGTCACCAACCTGGCGGACGGCCTGCAGGTGCCCCTCTACGGCGACGGCGCGAACGTGCGGGACTGGCTGCACGTCGACGACCACTGCGACGGCATCGCGCTGGTCGCGCAGAAGGGCCGCGCCGGGGAGGTCTACAACATCGGCGGCGGCACCGAGCTGAGCAACCTGACGCTGACCAGGCGCGTGCTGGACATCATGGGCATGGACTGGTCCATGGTGCGGCCGGTGGCGGACCGGAAGGGCCACGACTTCCGCTATTCCGTGGACATCAGCAAGATCCAGAAGGAGCTGGGCTACGCGCCGCGCGTCCCGTTCATCGAGGGACTGGCGGAGACGGTGCGCTGGTATGAGGAGCACCGCGACTGGTGGAAGCCCCTCAAGGGATATGAGCCGCGTTGAACGAGAGGTGCTGTGCCATGTGGAGACGCCTGCGCGCCGCAACGGCGCTGGCCGCCGGGCTCGTCCTGGCGCTGACGGCCCTGCCGGCGGCGGCCCGGTTACGGGACACCGAGACCCAGCGGGTCCCGGGTCTCAGGCAGCCGGTGGAGCTGATCGTCGACCGGTGGGGGGTGCCGCACATCTACGCCCGCAACACCGACGACCTCTTCCTCGCCCAGGGGTTCAACGCCGCCAGGGACCGGCTGTTCCAGATCGACCTCTGGCGGCGGCGCGGCCTGGGAGAGCTCTCCTCGGTGTTCGGCCCCGCCTACGTGGAGCAGGACAAGGCGGCGCGGCTGTTCCTCTACCGGGGTGACATGGACCGGGAATGGTCGAGCTACGGCCCGGGCGCCAAGCAGGCCGCAACCCGCTTCACCGAGGGAGTCAACGCCTACGTGCGCTGGCTGGCGCGGAACCCGGAGCAGTTGCCGCCCGAGTTCCGGCAGCTCGGCTACACGCCCGCGCTGTGGCGGCCGGAGGACGTGGTGCGGATCAGGAGCCACGGCATCGCCAAGAACCTCTACAGCGAGGTGCTCCGCTCGGTCGTCGTCTGCGCGGGCGGGGCCAAGGCCTCCGCGGCCATGTGGCGGCTGGAGCCCGAGCGCGACGCCACCGTGCCCAAGGGGCTGGACCCCTGCGACGTGCCCATGGACGTGCTGCGGACGTACGAGCTGGCCACGCGGGGCGTGGTCTTCGCGAACGGCGCGTTGCGCCAGGACCCCGCCGCCCCCGCGGACCCGGGGGGCAGCAACGCCTGGGCGATCTCGCCGGGCCGCACCGCCACGGGCCGCCCCATCCTGGCCGGCGACCCGCACCGGTCGCTGACGGCGCCCTCGCTGCGTTACATGGCCCATCTGTCGGCCCCCGGGCTCGACGTCATCGGCGCCGGCGAGCCCGCGCTCCCCGGGATCTCGATGGGGCACAACGGCACCGTCGCGTTCGGCCTGACCATCTTCGGCGCCGACCAGGAGGACCTCTACGTCTACGAGCTCGACCCCGCCGACCCGGGCAGGTACCGGTACGGCGACGGCTGGGAGCGCTTCAGGACGACGCCCGAGCGGCTGACGGTCGCGGGCGCGGCGCCGGTGGACGTGGAGCTGCCCTTCACCAGGCACGGCCCCGTGATCAAGATCGACCGGCAGCGCAATCTGGCATACGCCGTGCGCACCGCCTGGCTGGAGCCCGGCACCTCCCCCTATTTCGGCAGCATGTCGTACATGGGGGCCCGCGACTTCACGGAGTTCTCGGCGGCCATGCGCACCTGGGGCGGCCCTCCCGAGAACCAGGTGTACGCCGACGTCTCGGGCAACATCGGCTGGGTGCCCGGCGCCCTCACCCCCAAGCGCGACGGCTACGACGGCCTGCTGCCCGTCCCGGGCGACGGCCGCTACGAGTGGGACGGCTTCCTCGACGGCGCCCGCCTGCCCCGCTCCTACAATCCGCGGCAGGGGTTCGTCGCCTCGGCGAACGAGTACAACCTCCCCGCGGACCACCCCGACGACGTCGGGTTCGAGTGGGATCCGCCCTTCCGCAAGCAGCGGATCGACGAGGTGCTCGCGTCGAGCCCGCGCGGCACGGTCGAGGACTCCATCCGCCTGCAGGCCGACCAGGTGTCCACACCCGCGAAGCGGATCGTGCGCCGGCTCGACGGTCTGGAGAGCACGGACCCGGACACCGCGCGGGCGCTGCGGCTGCTGCGCTCCTACGACGGGGTGGTGGCCGCGGACTCGCCGGCGGCGGCGCTGTTCGAGTCGTGGTTCTCGCGGCAGCTCACGCCGGCCTTCCGCCGCGCCGTGCTGCCGCCCGAGGTGGCGGACTCCATCCCCTTCGTCGACGCCCGCCTGCTGATCGACGCGCTGGAGAACCCGGACCGCTGGTTCGGGACCGGCGGGAAGGCCGCGCGGGACGACCTGCTGCGGACGTCGCTGGCCGCCGCCTACCGCGAGGTCGCCGGGCGGCTCGGCGCCGACCCGCGCACGTGGAGGTGGGGGGCGCTGCAGTACACCGCGTTCACGAACCCGCTGGGCGCGGACGTGGGCCCCTTCCCCCGGGGCGGCTCGGCGTACACGGTGGACGCCTCCTCCTACAGCCCGTCCACCTTCCAGCAGTCGTCCGGCGCGTCGTTCAAGATGGTGCTCGACGTCGGCCGCTGGGACAACTCCCGCGCGGTGAACGCCCCCGGCCAGTCCGGCGACCCGCGCAGCCCGCACTACCGGGACCTGGCCGAACGATGGCGGTCGGGCGACTATTTCCCGCTTCTCTACAGCCGCGCGCAGGTGGAGCGGAACGCCGCGAGCAGGATCACTCTCACCCCCCACTGATTGATTTCCATTTACGAGTCTTCATCGAAGGAATCAGACATGAAGGGCATCATTCTGGCGGGCGGTCACGGAACCCGGCTCTACCCGCTGACCCTGGCCGTCTCGAAACAGCTTCTCCCGGTGAACGACAAGCCGATGATCTACTATCCGCTTTCGGCGCTTATGCTGGCGAACATCACGGAGATCCTGATCATCTCGACCCCCGCGGACCTGCCGCAGCTGACCCGCCTGCTGCGCGACGGGTCGCATCTCGGGCTGGACATCAGTTACGCGGAGCAGGCCGAGCCGGTCGGCCTGGCGGACGCGTTCATCCTCGGCGCCGACCACATCGGCGACGACTCGGTGGCCCTCGTCCTCGGTGACAACATCTTCCACGGCCACTCGTTCTTCGACATCCTCCAGCGGAGCACGACCGACGTGGACGGGTGCGTGCTGTTCGGCTATCCGGTGAGCGACCCCGAACGCTACGGGATCGGCGAGACCGACGCCGACGGCAGGCTCATCTCCATCGAGGAGAAGCCCGTCAACCCCCGCTCCAACCGGGCGATCGTCGGCCTGTACCTCTACGACAACGACGTGGTGGACATCGCCAAGAACCTGCAGCCGTCCGCCCGCGGCGAGCTGGAGATCACCGACGTCAACCGCACCTATCTGGAACGCGGGAAGGCCCGGCTCGTCGACCTCGGGCGCGGGTTCGCCTGGCTGGACGCCGGGACCCCGGAGTCCATCCTCCAGGCCAGCCAGTACGTCCAGGTGCTGGAGCAGCGGCAGGGGGTGCGCATCGCCTGCGTGGAGGAGATCGCGCTCCGGATGGGCTTCATCGACGCCGACGCCTGCGACCGGCTGGGCAGTGAGCTCTCCGCGTCCAGCTACGGCCGCTACATCCGTTCCGTCGCCGCCGAGTTCCGCGACTCCCCGTCCCCGAACTGAGTCCCCGAACCGAAGGAGAGACGTCGTGACGAGTGCCAATCCCTGGCTCCACCGCCCCCATCCGTCGCCGCGCGGCGACGTCCAGGTGGTCTGCTTCCCGCACGCCGGAGGGTCGGCCAGTTTCTACCACGGCCTGTCGGCCGCGCTGTCGCCCTCCGCCGAGCTGCTGGCCGTCCAGTACCCCGGCAGGCAGGAGCGCCGTCACGAGCCGCCCGTCCAGGACCTGCGGGTCCTGGCCGGCCGCGTCGCCGACGTGCTGGGGCCCGGGGACGGCCGGCCGCGGGCGTTCTTCGGGCACAGCATGGGGGCACTCGTCGCGTTCGAGACCGCGCTGGCCCTCGGCGAGCATGGTCCGCTGGCGCTGTTCGTGTCGGGGCGGCGCGCCCCCAGCCGGGTCCGCCACGACATGCTGCACCTGCTCGACGACCACGACCTGGTGCGCCATCTGAAGGCCCTGAACGGCAGCGAGTCGGCGGTGCTGGACGACGCGGAGCTGCGGGCGATGGTGCTGGCCACGATCCGCGCCGACTACCGGGCGATCGAGACCTACCGGTTCGCGGGAGGGGCGCCGGTGGGCTGCCCGATCGTCGCGCTGACCGGCGACGCCGACCCCCTGACCAGCCTGGCCGAGGCGCAGGCGTGGGAGGCGCACACCGGCGGCGGCTTCGAGCTGCACGTCTTCTCCGGCGGGCACTTCTTCGTCCGCGACCACAACGCCGCCGTGGCCGAGACGATCCTCAAGTCCCTGGAGACGATCCGGGCATGACCGCGCTGCTGGCCATCAGCGATCTGCACATCGGATACGCCGACAACAGGCGCATCGTCGAGGACCTCCGGCCCGGCGACCCCTCGGACTGGCTGCTGGTGGCCGGGGACGTGTCGGAGGAGGTCTCCGGCGTCGAATGGGCCCTGACCCTGCTCAGCCGCCGCTTCGCGAAGGTGGTGTGGGTGCCGGGCAACCACGAGGTGTGGACGCACCCCTCCGACCCGGTCCAGCTGCGCGGGGAGGAGCGCTACCAGCACCTGGTGAAGGTCTGCCGCAGCCTGGGCGTGGTCACGCCGGAAGACCCCTACCCGACCTGGACGGGCCCCGGCGGCCCGGCCGTGATCGTCCCGCTGTTCGTCCTGTACGACTACACCTTCCGCACCCCCGGCGCCCGGACGAAGGACGAGGCCCTCGCCCTCGCGTACGCCAAGGGCGTGGTCTGCACGGACGAGTTCCTGCTCCACCCGGACCCCCACCCCTCCCGGGAGGCGTGGTGCGCCGCCAGGGTCGCCGAGACCGAACACCGCCTGGCCGGCCTCCCGCCCGGCGTGCCGACGGTGCTGGTCAACCACTATCCGCTGGTCCGGGAGCCGACGCTCGTCCTGCGCCATCCGGAGTTCGCGATCTGGTGCGGCACCGAGCGCACCGCCGACTGGCACCTGCGCTTCAACGCCTGCGCGGTCGTCTACGGCCATCTCCACATCCCCCGCACCACCTGGTACGACGGCATCCGCTTCGAGGAGGTCTCCTTGGGTTACCCACGCGAGTGGCGGCCCCGCCCCACCCCGCCCGGCCGGCTCCGGCAGATCCTGCCCGTGCCGTGATCGAGAAGATCCTGCCGCCGTGGGTGGCCGCCGAGGAGGCGTTCGAGGACCCGCCGGACGCCACGCTCTTCCCCGAGGAGGAGGCCGTCATCGCCCGCGCGGTGGACAAGCGGCGCCGCGAGTTCACCACGGCCCGCCACTGCGCCCGCCGCGCCCTGTCCCGGCTCGGGCTGCCCCCGGCCCCGATCCTGCCCGGCGAACGCGGTGCTCCCGGTTGGCCGCCGGGGGTGACCGGGGCGATCACGCACTGCGCCGGCTACCGGGCGGCCGCGGTCTCCCTGGACGCGCTGGCCGTCGGCATCGACGCCGAGCCCGACGAGCCGCTCCCCGACGGCGTCCTGGAGGCCGTCGCCCTCGACCGGGAGCGCGCCGACCTGGCCCGGCTCGGCGGCGGCGGCCACTGGGACCGGCTGCTGTTCTGCGCGAAGGAGGCGGTCTACAAGGCGTGGTTCCCGCTGACGCGGCGCTGGCTGGGCTTCGACGAGGCGCACATCACCCTCACCCGCACGGGGACCTTCACGGCCCGCTTCCTCGTCCCCGGCCCCCGGGTGCTCGGCCGCGAGCTGACCGGCTTCGCCGGCCGCTGGCTGGCCGCCGACGGCCTGCTCGTGACGGCCATCACCCTGCGCCCGGCGGACCTGTACCGGGCCGGCGAGGACGACCCGAGCGCCGGCGCCCGCCGGTAAATCGCTGGATCCCGGGAGAGCCCGCCGTCCAGACTGGGGCGCATGACGGAACACGGTCTGGTGCCGGCGGCGACGACCGGGGAGGCGGAGGAGGTCAGGCGGCTGCTGGACAGGGGCGCCGATCCCGACGTCGCCGACTCGGCCGGGCGCACCGCCCTCTCCCACGCCGCCGAGCGCGGCGGGGCGGCCGTCGTACGAGCGCTGCTCGACTCCGGGGCGGACCCCGGACCGGCCGACGGCGGGGGCCGGCGCCCCGTCGACCTCGCCAGGCGGTACGCCGGCCGCGACCTCGAGGCGGAGCTGGTCGCGCGGGCCACGGCGTACGCGCCGCAGGACGCGCTGATCACGGTCCGCCACGAGACGACAGCCGAGGGTGAGACGCGGATCGTGGCCGAGGTACGCGACGGCACGGGCCGCCGGCGCTCGGAGTCGTGGCTCGGCACCGGCCACGCGGAGATCGTCCGCCTCCTGGAGGCCCGGGCCTGACCCCCGGGGCTCACCGCCGGGCGGCCTCCGCCTCGGGGGCGTCGTGGCGCTGCCGGGCGGCCACGATGTCGTCGCGGTGCTCGTGCGCCCAGGCGTCGAGCGCGGTCAGCGGGCCGAGCAGGGTGCGGCCGAGCTCGGTCAGCTCGTACTCCACGCGCGGCGGCACGGTCGGATAGGCGGTCCGGGCGACCAGGCCGTCGCGTACGAGGGTGCGCAGGGTGAGGGTGAGCATGCGCTGGCTGATGCCCTCGATCGAGCGATGCAGCTCGCTGAAGCGGTGGACCCGTTGCCCGAGCAGGACGACGATCAGTACGCTCCACTTGTCGGCCACGATGTCGAGGACCTCGCGGATGGGGCAGTCGCCGTCGGCGGGGACGGGCACGGGAACGTTCAGGTACGGGCCTGACACCGGATCGCCTCCTCTTGGGCACACGCGTGTGCGTAACTGACATGAATGTACCTTCTTCCTGGTTACCTCTTCGGTTACCTATCCTTAGGTTGCATACAAGAAGTAACTATTAGGAAGTGACCATGTCTGCCTCCACCTTCGAGGCGCCGTCGCCGGTCGACGCCGCCGACCAGCCCGACCCTGAGCTCCCGGCCCTGATCCCCGTCGGCGCGGAATCCGCGCCGGTGTGCACGGACGGGGTGTGCTACCTGTGAGCGCCCAGGTACGGATCGATGTGTGGTCCGACGTCGTCTGCCCGTGGTGCTACATCGGCAAGCGGCGCCTGGAGACGGCCATCGGCCGGTTCGAACACGCCGACCAGGTGCAGGTGCGCTGGCACAGCTTCCAGCTCGACCCGTCGCACCCCAAGGGGGTCCGCGAGCCGGTGTACGAGATGCTGGCCAAGAAGATCGGCGGGTCGGCGGCCCAGGTACGGCAGATGACCGGCCAGGTCGCCCAGCTGGCCGCCGCCGAGGGCCTGGCCTATGACTTCGACCGCGCCGTGTCGGTGAACACCCTGGACGCGCACCGGCTCAACCAGCTGGCGGCCGAGCACGGCCTGGACGGCCAGATGCACGAGCGGCTGCTGCGCGCGCACCTGATCGAGGGCGAGCAGGTCGACGACCCCGACACCCTGGTACGCCTGGGCACCGAGGTCGGGCTGCCCGGCGAGGAGGTCCGGCGGGTGGTCGACGGCGACGCGTACACCGCCGAGGTGGCCGCGGACGTCCGCGACGCGCAGCGGCTCGGCGCCGGTGGCGTGCCGTTCTTCGTGCTCAACAACACCTGGGGCGTGTCGGGCGCCCAGTCGGCCGACGTCTTCACCTCCGCCCTGCGGCAGGCGCACTCCGCCGCCGTCGCGGCGGCCCGCTGAGCGTTTTACCTGGTCTTGGGGCCCGTTTCGTTACTCTGTGAAAGAAGCTGGTGGCCTACCTCTCTCGTGACTTCTGGGGGGCGAGAGGATGGCGGTGAACAGGTCCTCCGCCGCGGCTTCGGGGGAGGAACGGCTCAAGGTGCTCACCTCGGTGTGCGCCGGGCTGAGCGACATCGAGGTGCTGGAGTACGGCCTGGATCAGGCGGTCGCCGACCTGCACGCGCTCGGCGGGATGATCCACTGGGCCGGGCCGGTCGGCAGCCGGGAGCCGCGCCTGGTGACCGCGTCCGGGCTGCCCCCTGCGGTGATGGAGCTGTGGGGCGTGACCCGGGAGGTGATCGTGCGCGTCCTGCGCGACGGGACGCCCGCCAGCGCCCCCATCACCCGCCCCACCTCCGAGACGGGCCGGACCGCGGTCGCGACGGTGACCGCCGTCCCGCTGCGCGGCCCCGGCCCGCCGCTCGGCGTGCTGTCGGTGCTCCAGGACGGTGACACCGAGCCGACCGCCGAGCAGCGGGCGTTCCTGGAGTCCCTGGCCGTCTGGCTGACCAAGCGGCTGGCCAGGACCGGCGCCAACTCGGGCATGAAGGTCCTGTGGTGGCCGGAGCGGTTCGCCGACTCCGGCCTGCGCAAGGCGCTGAAAGAGGTCAAGATCGGGTCCTGGGACTGGGACATCCGCACCGGCGAGCTCCGCTGGGACGAGCCGGCGCTGAACATGCTGGGCATCGACCCCGCGACCGCGCCGCACCACATCGACACCTGGTCGAACATCATCCACCCGAAGGACCTGCCCAGGGTGATGGCCGCGACCGAGGAGGCCATCCGCACCCGGACCGTCTACGAGGTCGAGTACCGCGCCCGCCGCCCGGACGGGACCACCGGCTGGATGCACGCGCGGGGCCACCTGGTGCTGGACGAGCAGGGCGAGCCGCTCCGCATGGTCGGCACCGTCTGGGACACCACCGAGAGCCGGGTCGCCCGCGAGTCGGCCGGCCGCGCGCTGCGCGACATGAGCGACGCCTTCCTCGCCGTGGACCGCGACTGGCGGATCGTGTTCGTCAACCTCGTCGCCGAACGCCTCCTCGGGGCCGACGACCTGCTCGGCCGCGTGCTGTGGGAGCTGACCGCGGATCACCCGCCGGAGCTGCAGGCGATGTGCCGCCAGGTCGCCGCCGAACGCGTGCCCGCCAGCTTCGACATGCGCTGGCCGACCGACGACCGGTGGTACCACGTGCGCCTGGTGCCGGTGCCGGACGGCCTGACGCTCTACCTCGCCGACGTCACCGACAAGCGGATCCAGGACGAGCAGCGCGAGGCCGCAGAACAGGCCGCCGCCGAGCGGGCCGCGCGGATCCAGGAGCTGACCCGCGCCCTCGGCGACGCGGTGACGCTCCGCGACGTCATGCAGGTCATCGCCGTGCAGGTGCTGCCGCCGTTCGGGGCCTCGGGACTGGCCGTCCTGACCCGGGAGGGCGATCACCTGCACATGGTCGAGTCCATCGGCAGCCCCACCGACATCCTCGGCGAGTTCCAGAACCGGGCGGCCCTCGTCCCCTCCGCCTACGCCGACGTGCTCCGCTCCCACGTGCCGATCTTCATCACGTCGACGGCCGAGCAGCGCCGGCCGGGCCCCGGCGGCGCCGACCGGACGGCCGGTTCGCGCATGGACAGCTGGGCCATCCTGCCGCTGCGCGTGCCGGATCAGCCGATGGGCTACTGCGTGATCTCCTTCGACCGGCCGCACCAGTTCACCAGCGAGGAGCGCACCCTGCTCACGGCGCTCAGCGGGCTGATCGCCCAGGCCCTGGCCCGGGCCCGCATGTACGACCTGGAGCACACCCGCGCCCAGGAGCTGCAGCGCCACCTGCTCCCCCGCGCGCTGCCGTCCCTGCCCGGCCTCACCGCCGCGGCCCGCTATCTGCCCGGCGGCACCGTGGCGGTCGGCGGCGACTGGTACGACATCATCCCGCTGTCCGCGGACCGGGTCGCCCTCGTCATCGGCGACGTCATGGGCCACGGCCTGACCGAGGCCGCCACCATGGGGCGCCTGCGCACCGCGGTCCGCACCCTCGCCGACCTCGAACTGCCGCCGGGAGAGCTCCTCGCCCACCTCAACGACCTCGTCAGCGACCTCGGCGACGACTTCTACGTCACCTGCCTGTACGCCGTGTACGACCCGACCAGCGGCGAGTGCTCCCTGGTCAGCGCCGGCCATCCGCCGCCCGCCTTCGTCCACCCCGACGGCACGGTCCGCGTGCTCGACGTGACCCCCGATCCGCCGCTCGGCGCCGCCGCGCCGCCCCTCAGCACGCACGAGCTGCGCCTGCCCGAGGACAGCCTGCTCGTGTTCTACACCGACGGGCTGATCGAGTCGTCCACCCGCGACATCGACAGCGGGCTGGCCGAGCTCACCCGGCTCCTGACCGGCCTGCGCCGCGGGCTCTCCGACAGCGACCTCGACCGGCTGTGCGAGTCCGTCACCGAGGCCATGCTGCCGACCCAGCAGCAGATCCCCGACGACGCCGCCCTGCTCATCGCCCGCACCCACCGGCTCGCGGCCGAGGACGTCGCCTCCTGGCCCCTGCCCGACAACCCGATCGCGGCCCGCGAGGCCCGCGAGCACGTGCGTGACCAGCTCGCCGTCTGGCACCTGGACGACCTCGTCATGACCACCGAACTCGTGGCCAGCGAGCTGGTCGGCAACGTCATCCGGCACGCCAAGGGCCCGCTCCGGCTGCGGTTGCTGCGCAGCCGGACGCTCATCTGCGAGGTCGCCGACGGCAGCCTGACCACTCCGAGGATCCGCCGCGCCGCCGAGACCGACGAGGGCGGGCGCGGCCTGCAGCTCGTCGCCGCCCTCTCACAACGCTGGGGAACCCGCTTCACCACCGACGGCAAGTGCATCTGGGCCGAGCAGGCGCTCCCGGCGCCGGACGCGGCCTGAGCCGTCGTCCGGCGCCGTCGGGATCAGACCTCTTCGACGCTGCTCGGCTCACGCCGGGACAGATCGATGCCGAGCTCTTCCGCCGCGCGGAAGACGTCCTCGTCGGTGTCGCGCATCTCGATGGACATGCC
>NZ_JBEXCR010000089.1:0-26176 GCF_040605375.1 Nonomuraea sp. NPDC005650 | reverse complement strand
GCGCCATGATTTCGGCGACGTCGGCGAGCGACCGAGCAGGATTTTCCCACATGTGCCACGCCCCGAAGGGGCCCGCTGAGTCTACTTTGTAAAGGCGCCGGGCGCGGCGCGGTACGCCGTGCCCTTGCCCGCAAGCGGCGTCGACGGGGCGGCCGCGGGGATGAACGCCGACTCGCCCGGCCGCAGCGTCAGGTCGGCCAGGCGGGCCTCCCCTTCGACGCAGACGACGATCTGGGGCAGGCCCGCGGCCAGCGTGTGCGGGGTCTCCAGGTCGTAGCGGGTGAGGGCGAACTCGGGGACCGGCGGCCGGTAGTGGTGCTCGCCGGGCACGCCCTGCTCCGGCCGGACCAGGTGCGGGCCGGCCGGTGTGAAGTCGACGACGCGCATGAGCTCGGGCACGTCGATGTGCTTGGTGGTGAGCCCGCAGCGCAGCACGTTGTCGGAGTTGGCCATGATCTCGACGCCGATGCCGCCGAGGTAGGCGTGGGGGATGCCGGCGCCGAGGTAGAGGGCCTGGCCGGGGGCCAGGTTGACGTGGTGGAGCAGGAGGGCGGCGGTGACGCCGGGGTCGCCGGGGCAGGCGCGGGCGAGGTCGCCGTAGACGGTCAGGTCGGGGTCGTCCGACTCGCGCAGGGCCTGCTCGACCTGGGCGCGCAGCGGCTCGTGGGCGTCGTCGAGCATCTGGGCGAAGACCGTCCGCAGGTCGCCCGCCCTGAGCAGGTCGGTCCAGGGGCGCAGGTCCGGCAGGGCGAGGCGGTCGAGGAGGCCGGCGGTGGCGGCGGGGTCGCGGAAGCCGCACAGGCCGTGGAAGGGGGTGATCGCGCAGACCATCTCGGGTTTGTGCGAGGTGTCCTTGTAGGTGCGGGTGGGGGCGTCGACGGGGATGCCGCGGGCGTCCTCGTCGGCGTATCCGGCCTGGGCCTGCTCGGTGGTGGGGTGGACCTGGAGGGAGAGCGGCCGTTCGATGGCCAGGACCTTGAGCAGGTAGGGGAGCGCGGGGCCGAAGCGGGCGGCGGCGGGCTCGCCGAGGGTGCCCGCGGGGTCGTCGGCGATGAGCTCGTTGAGCGGGGTGCCTCCGACGGTGGAGGGGTCGCCGGGGTGGGCGCCCATCCAGAGCTCGGCCTGCGGCCGGCCGGTGGGTTCGGTGCCGAAGAGTTGCGGCAGGGCCGTCACCGAGCCCCAGTCGTAGGGGCGGATGGCGGTGGCCAGGCGCATGGGCGCCGGGTCGGGCTGTGGCACGGCGTGGTCTCCGATCGTCGTGCATGGAGCGTAGAACGAGACGGGCCGATGCGCGTAGCCGGGGGTCGCGTTGCGGGGTCGCTATACAGAGGTATAGCCTGCTTTTCAGATGAACAGTCGGCTGTACAAGGGAACGGGATGACGACCGCATCGGATCCGGAGGATCTCACGGCACGCGCGCGGATCAGGGACGCGGCGATGCAGCACATCGGCGAGCACGGCTTCGAGCGGGCGACGATCCGCGGCATCGCGGAGACCGCCGGCGTGTCCCTGGGCCTGGTGCGCCATCACTTCGGTTCGAAGCAGGGGCTGCGCGAGGCGTGCGACGCGCACCTGATGAAGACGATCCGCAGGCTGAGCCGGCAGGCCGCGGAGGACCCGTACGGCACCGGGCTCAACCCCGCCGCCGTCCTGGGCCCTTACCAGCCCTATCTGGCGCGGGCGCTGACGGAGGGGTGGGCGGCGCCGCTGTTCGACGAGATGGTCGACCTCGGCGAGGGGTGGATCGCCGAGGTCGACAAGAGCCGCCCCGATCCTCCCGACGTGGACGCCCGGTCCCGCTCGGCGGTGATCGCGGCGATGGCGCTGTCGGCCACGGTGCTGCGCCAGCACGTCGAGCGCGGCATGGGTGTGGATCTGACCAGCCCGGAGGGGCAGGTCAAGCTGATGCGGGTGATCGTGGACCTCTACTCTCACCCGCTGCTCAGCCTGGAAGAGGCCGCGGAGGCCAGGAAGGCCCTCGATCGGGGCGCGAGCGCGTGAATCTGGAGGAGCGGCACCATGACTGACGACGCCATCGCGGTGCAGGGGCTGGTGAAGTCGTACGGGACGGTCAAGGCGCTGGACGGCCTCGATCTCACCGTGCGCGCGGGAGAGGTGCACGGGTTCCTGGGGCCGAACGGGGCGGGGAAGAGCACGACGATCCGGATCCTGCTGGGCATGGTGCGGGCCGACGGGGGCACCGCCCGGCTGCTGGGCGGTGACCCGTGGTCGGAGGCGACCGAGCTGCACGGGCGGCTGGCGTACGTGCCGGGCGACGTGACGCTGTGGCCCTATCTGTCGGGCGGCGAGGTGATCGACCTGCTGGGGCGGTTGCGCGGCGGGCTGGACGAGCGGCGCAAGGCGGACCTGCTTGAGCGCTTCGACCTGGATCCGCGCAAGAAGGCGCGTACGTACTCGAAGGGCAACCGGCAGAAGGTGGCGCTGATCGCCGCGCTGGCCTCCGAGGGGGAGCTGCTGATCCTGGACGAGCCCACCTCCGGCCTGGACCCGCTGATGGAGGCTGTGTTCAGGGAGTGCGTCAGGGAGGAGCGGGAGCGGCGCACGGTGCTGCTGTCGAGCCACATCCTGGCCGAGGTCGAGGCGCTGTGCGACCGGCTGACGATCATCCGGGACGGCCGCACGGTCGAGACGGGCACGCTGGCGGAGCTGCGGCACCTGACCCGCACGTCGATCGAGGCCGAGCTGGCGGGGCCGCCGGACGGGCTGGCCGAGCTGCCCGGGGTGCACGACCTGCGGGCCGGTGACGGGCGGGTGCGCTTCAGCGTGGACGGCGCGGCGCTGGACCCGGTGATGCGCAGGCTCGCTCAGGCGGGCGTGCGCAGCCTGGTGAGCCGGCCGCCGACGCTGGAGGAGATGTTCCTGCGCCACTACGACCGGCGCCCAGAGAGCGTGTGGTGAGAAGAGAGCGTCCGCTGACCCCGGGAGGGCAGGCCCGCCCGCCCGGGGCGTTTCAGCGGGCCCGCGGGCCGAGCAGGACGGGCATGCTGCGGGTGCTGTTGCCCAGCAGCGTGTCCAGCGGGGCCAGGTCCTCGGGCCGCGCGGCCGGCGCGATCTGCGGGAACGCCTCGAACAGCGCCTTCAGCGCGATCTCGGCCTCGATCCTGGCCAGCGGCGCGCCGAGGCAGAAGTGCGGCCCGTGCCCGAAGGCCAGGTGGGCGCTCGGCGGGTTGGCGATGTCGAAGCGGTGGGCGTTCTCGCCGTACTGGCCGGGGTCGCGCCCCGTGGCGGCGAAGCAGGCCAGCACGGGCTCGCCGGCCCGCAGGCGCACGCCGTCGATCTCGACGTCCTGTACGGCGTAGCGCATGGGGAAGTAGGCGATCGGCGAGTCCCAGCGCAGCGTCTCCTCGACCGCCGAGCCGTAGTCGCACTGGCCGGTGCGCAGGAGTTCGAGCTGGTCCGGCCGGTTGAGCAGGGCGCCGATGGCGTTGGTGATGAGGTTGACGGTGGTCACGTGCCCGGCGATGAACAGCAGCTCGATGGTGGCGAACAGTTCGTCGGACGACAGCCGGTCGCCGTCCTTCTCGCGCAGCTTGAACAGGTCGGTGATGAGGTCCTCGCCGGGCGTCTCCCGGCGCTCCTCGATGACCCGGTCGAGCAGCTCGTGCAGGGCCCGGCGTACCTCGGGCGAGTCGTCGAGGGTGTCGGAGACCTGGGCCACGGCGTCGGAGAGCTCGTGCAGCGCGTCCTGGTGCTCGGCCGGGATGCCGATCAGCTCGGAGATGACCTCGCGCGGCAGCGGGTAGGCGAACTCCTTGCGCAGGTCCACCGGCTGGTCGGGCGGCAGGTCGGCGAGCGCGTCGACGAGCCTCTGGGTGAGCGCCTCGATCTTGGGGCGCAGCTGCCGGAGCCGGCGCGCGGTGAACGCGCCGGCCACGGGGGTGCGCAGCCTGCGGTGGTCCTCGCCTTCGGCGTTGAGCATCGAGGTGTCGGTGACGATGCGGTCGATGGCGGTGCCCGCCGGGCAGGTGTCGCGGGTGGCCCAGTGGCGGATGTCCCTGGACAGGTCCGGATGGGTCAGGACCGCCAGCAGCGTGGCGTAACGGGTGGCGGCCCAGGCGGGCACGCCCTCGGCCGTCACGGGCACGAGCGGGCCTGCCTCGCGCAGCCGGTCGTTGTCGGCGTGCAGGCTCGGGGTGGCCGGGTCGAGGACGAACCGGGCATGCGGGCATCCTGGGCCGCTGTCCGGGGCGTGGCCTTCTGCGGCTTCCTCTTCCCGAGCTTCGAGAGTGTCCTGGTCGAGGCGGCTGTCTTGGCTCATGGGTCTCCCCGTCCATCTGTCGTTGGGTCATCCGGCGCGTCGCGGGCTCAGGGCCAGCGCAGTCGCGTCGAAGCCGGGGTCCTGGTCGAGGTACAGGTCGCGGACCAGCTCGCCGGCGGCGGGCGCGTTGCACAGGCCGTGCCCGGAGAAACCGGTCGCGTACAGGAAGGCCGGCGGTCCCGGGTGGTGGCCGATGAAGGCGGTCTTGTCGGGGCTGGCGTCGCGCAGGCCGGTGACGGCGGTGTGCAGCGCGACCCCGGCCAGGCTCGGGTACGTGGCGGCGAGGCGTTCGGCGACCTGGCGCCGCCAGGCCTGCCGGTCGGGTCCCGGGTAGCCCATGCCGATGAGCAGCCGGTCGCCGCGCAGCCGTACGAGCAGGCCGCTGGCGGCGTGCAGGGTGACCGGGATGTCGGGCGTGTCCGGCGGCAGCGGGTCGGTGGTGAGCAGTTCCTGCTCGATGGGCTCGGTGAGCGGCAGGTCCACGCCCGCCTCGCGGACGAGCGAGGCGGACCAGGCGCCGGCCGCGCACACGATGGCGTCGGCGTCGATCTCGCCGTCCATGGTCCGTACGCGTCCGGCCCGCGTGTCGATGGCGGTGACCGGGCAGCCGGTACGCAGCGTCGCGCCCGCCTGCTCGGCCGCCCGCGCGTAGGCGGTGACGATGGCCGTGGTGTCGGAGATGTAGGCCTGCGGCGAGTACGCGGCGGCGCGCAGCGGCAGGTCCCCGATGAGCGGGTTGCGCTCCCTGGCCTCCTCCGCGCTGATCAGGTTCACGTCGACGCCGGCGGCGTGCTGGGCGGGCAGGTCGGCCTCGAAGGCGGTGACCTGGTCGGCCTCGGTGAACAGCACCAGGTAACCGACCTGCCGCAGGGGCAGGTCGATTCCGGGCCTGGTCGGGAAGGCGTGGTAGGCCGCGAGGCTGCGCACGGCCAGCGCCGAGCTGACCGGGTTGCCGGCGAAGTAGGAGCGGACCACGTCGGCGGTGGCGCGCGAGGCGCCGGAGCCGAGCGTGTCCCGCTCCAACAGCGTGGTGTCGACGCCGGCCTCGGCCAGGTGGTACGCGATCGACAGGCCGATCACGCCGCCGCCGACGACCACTACCCGCGGACTGCTCATGCGGGCGTCTCCTCGCGGCGCAGGTGCTCGCCCGCCTCCCATGGGAACAGGTGCAGGTTCCAGCCGCCGAGGCAGTTGCAGTAGAGGGCCATGTGGGCCATGACCGAGACGAAGTCCTCGTGGTCGTCGAGGCGGTCGAGCCCGTCCAGCAGCCGCTGGGTGAAGCCCCACAGGGTGTCGAGGCCGCAGTAGCCGAGGAACTCGGCGGGCGTGTGCGCGAGCTGGCGGGTCATCTGGCGCAGCCACGGCATCGGCATGCCGTCGAGGGCGGCGCGGACGAGGCCGCCGTAGCAGCTGTAGCCGAGCGGCCGGGTCTCGCCGTTGACGAACAGCAGCGTGGTCAGGACCGTCTCGTAGCTGCCGGCGCCGGACGGGATGCGCCCCGCGTGCAGGTCGAGCAGCTCGCGGGGCGGGTCCAGCCAGATGCGCTCGGTCTCGGCGTGCACGTCTTTGACCAGCTCGTTGAGCTGCGGGTCGCCGATGGGCAGGCGCGGGAGCTGGTGGCCGCTGGGCTCGCCCTCGCGGCGTACTTCGGCGATGACGGGCTTCTTGGTGGTGTAGACGGAGTGCCAGACGTCGCGGCCGGCCTGGACCAGGGCGTCGAGGTCCTCCGGGACGACCTGGCCGATCGGGGTGGCGGTCATGGGCTCGGTGAGCTCGCCGTACTTGATGCCGAGATGCTGCAGCCGCGAGCAGAACAGGGTGCCGTCGGGCACGGTACGCCGGTCCACGCGGTATTCCGCTGGTGTGTGCAGCAGCGAATGGACCGGTGCGAGGTGGTAGAGGTGATATCCGGCGACCAGGGCGTGCCCCTGCAGGCTGCGGTAGGGCAGGGCGTCCCACAGGCACTGGGCCAGGGCGCGGTTGCGCTGGTCGAGTTCGGCCTTCACGGTGATACCGAGGCTGGGCCAGGTGATTTCCACACGCTTCGATTCGTTCACAATATGTCACTCTAACGTCACGATTTGTGCCGAAAGAGGCGGGGCTGGGGTATTGACCGGTGCTTGACGTGCTCTTCTGTGGCTTGGGGCTATCGTGCGCCGGCGCTGGTCACAGTGGGGTGCGGGTGAACTGCTGGTTCTGGCCGCCGTTGCAGGGATACTGCTTGAACTGCACGTCGTCGGCCTGCGACGAGCTCGGCAGGTCGGCGCACTTGCCCGAGTGCCTGGCCACCAGCCGCAGGTAGCCGCCGCCCGCGTCCTGCAGCGTCCACTGCTGGTTGCTGCCGGTGCCGCACGTGTACTGCTGGAGCGCCGCCCCGTCGGCGGTGGAGACGCCGTCGACGTCCAGGCACTTGCCGGAGTTGCGGGCCACGACCTGCACGTAGCCGCCGCTGATCGACTGGACGCGCCACTGCTGGTTGGCGCCGCCGCCGCAGGCGTACTGGATGACGGCGGCCGCGTTGGCGGTGGAGGCGTTGCGCACGTCGGCGCACTTGCCGGAGTGGCGCACCGCCAGCCGGTCGTAGCCGGAGCCCGTCGTGGCGATCGTGCCGGCGGCGGCGTCGATGGTGAGCTGGCGCGCGTAGGTCAGGCTCATGGACGTGCCGGTGGGGAACTGCACGGGCAGCCACACGTACCGGGAGTCGTTGACGGGTCCGCCCCACGCGCCGGCCCACCGGTCGCCCAGGTACAGGTACGACGTGCCGGACGTGCCCTGCACCGGCAGCACGTAGGCGGGCTGGGAGCCGAACGTCTGGGAGTCGCCGGCGTTCTGCCAGGCGCTCCACGTGCCGGTGATGCTGGTGGCGGTGGCGTACTGGGCCTGGTTGGGCTGCCAGCCGGTCGCGCCCGAGGTCAGCATGAAGTACACGCCGTTGCGCTTGAACATCGCCGGCGCCTCCCGGTGGTCGCCGGCCCACATGCGCGCGAGTGAGGCCACGTCGGTGTAGTCGGCGCTGAGCCGGTAGACGTGCAGGTCGTAGTTCTCGTTCGCGGCCGAGATCATGTAGCCGGCGCCGTCGGTGTCGACGAACGCGGTGATGTCACGCGACATGTGGCCGAGCGGCCGGAAGCTGCGCAGGTAGGTGTAGGCGTCGTCGACCGTGTCCGAGACCGCCACGGCGGCCCGCGCCTCGCCGTAGTCGCGGCCGTTCTCCTTGTGCATCCACATGACGAACCGGCCGGTCGCGGCGTTGTAGACGACCTTGGGCCGCTCGATGTTGGCGACCTGCAGCTCGGCGTGGCTGGACTGGGTCAGCACGTGGTTGCGGAACTCCCAGGTGCGCAGGTCGGCCGAGCGGTAGGCGGAGACGTACCGGAAGGTGCCGTCGGCGTTGCGGTTCTCCCCGAACCAGTAGTAGTACGAGCCGACCTTGATCACTCCGCCGCCGTGGGCGTGCAGCAGGTTGCCCGAGGTGTCGGTGAACTGCGCGCCCACCGGCACGGTCACGGGGGCGGCCGTCGCCGGGACGGCGGGCGTCAGCGCGAGCGCCAGGCAGAGCCCGGCCAGCAGGGTCAGGAGACGGGACATGGCGTCAGCCCGTGCAG
Organism: Nonomuraea sp. NPDC005650; assembly: GCF_040605375.1. Lineage (NCBI taxonomy): Bacteria > Bacillati > Actinomycetota > Actinomycetes > Streptosporangiales > Streptosporangiaceae > Nonomuraea > Nonomuraea sp. NPDC005650. The sequence goes on along the minus strand of NZ_JBEXCR010000089.1, from coordinate 18,292 downwards.
CTCGCGGAGACGGTGACGCGGCTGCCCTGGCGGGTCTCCGAACGAGCCGGTGCCGAGGTGCCATCGGGGGTCCCTTTCGCGTGGGGGCGCGCCACTTCGGCATCGGTCGGGCGGCCGGCACCGGACAGGCATCGCCACCCTAGATCGGGCCGCACCCGGGCACCAGCCACGCTCTCGCCGGGCGGCGTCCGCGCAGGTCGGCGCGTGAAACTTTCAACGCGCCGGAACCGCGTCGCTATCGAGCTGTCACGGGTGGCAGCCAGGCCAGGGCGGCGATGACCAGGGCCTCGACGCCCGTGGGGAGCGTGGGGAGGATCTGCGGCGCGAAGAAGGGGGAGTGGTTGCCCGGCACGTCCTCGCGCAGCCGGCCCTCCCGTTCGGCGCGGGCGTACAGCTCGGGGTCGGCGCCGCCGAGGCCCCAGAAGACCGACGGCGCGCCCGCCGCGGCGCCGAACAGGCCGAAGTCCTCGCTGCCCATCAGCGGCGCCATCTCCGGCACGCGGCCCGCGCCGAAGCGGCTGGCGAACGCCGCGCGCACCCGGGTCGTGGCGTCGTCGTCGTTGACGGTGAGGGGGAAGGAGTTGAGCGGGCGGATCTCCGGCGGGCGGGGCGCGCCGGAGGCGGCCGCCTCGGCGTTGACCACGCGCTCGACCCCGGCCAGCAGGGTGCGGCGGACCTCGGGGGAGAACGAGCGCAGGTTGATCGTGATGGACGCCTCGTCGGGGATGATGTTCTCCTTGTGGCCCGCGTGGATCTGGGCCACCGTCAGCACCGCCCGCTCGAACGGGGACACCTCGCGCGAGACGACCGTCTGCAGCCGCATGACGGTCGAGGCGGCCAGGACCACCGGGTCGACGGTCCGCTCCGGCTGCGAGCCGTGCCCGCCCCGGCCGTACAGCCGGATCTCCATGCTGTCGGCGGCGGCCAGGATCTCGCCGGGGCTGAGGAGCAGCGTCCCGGCCGGGTTGGGGAAGACGTGCTGGCCGAGCACCACGTCGGGGGTGCCGATCCGGTCGAACAGCCCGTCCTGCAGCATGGCCCGCGCCCCGGCCGCGATCTCCTCGGCCGGCTGGAACAGCGCCACGAGCGTGCCCCGCCACCGGTCGCGGCCGGCCGCCAGCAGCCGCGCCGCGCCGCTCAGGCAGGTCACGTGCATGTCGTGGCCGCAGGCGTGCATGAGCGGCACCCCGTCGGGCGTGGTGGCGGTGCTCGCGTACGGCAGGCCCGTGTCCTCCAGCACCGGCAGCGCGTCCATGTCGGCGCGCAGCGCCACGGTCGGGCCCTCGCCGTTGCGCAGCACGCCCGCCACACCGGTGCCGCCCAGGCCCGCGACGACCTCGAACCCGGCCGCCCGCAGCCGGTCGGCGGCGATGCCCGCCGTGCGTTTCTCCTCGAAGGCGGGCTCGGGGTGCCGGTGCAGGTCCCGATACAGCTCGGCCAGCTCGTCGAGCGCCGGGCCCGTGAGCTCGGCCATGATCGCGTCGATGGCGTCCTGATCGCTCATGCCGACATCCGTTCCAGTTGGGAGATCTCTTGGATGAGGGTACGGCGGGCCGCGTCGCGTTGCTCGGGGGTGGGGGGCGTCCTGGGGAAGCCGGCCGGCAGCCCGGCCAGGACCGCGGTGTAGAGGGCCGTCCTGCGCGGGGTGCGGGCCGGGCGGGGGAGCCGGAACAGGGCGGCCACCAGGCGGTCGACGGCGGCGGTGTCGAACACCGACTCCCACGCCCGCCGCTCCTCCCCGCTGTCGGCGGCGCCCGCCTCCCGGCCCTCCGGGCCGCCGTCGGCGGCGGGGCGCTCCGGCCGGTGGGCGCGGGCGTTCGCGGTGGCCGGGGCGTCCACGGCCAGGCCACCGTCCCGCTCGGCCAGCACCACGCCGTACTCGCGCGCCGCCGCCTCGAAGGAGACCACGCCCCGCTCCACGTCCCGCAGGACCGCCTCAGGGTCCCTGGTGTACGGGTCGCCGTAGCCGCCCGCACCCGAGGTCAGCAGCGTGACGACGTCGCCGGGCTCCAGCGGCAGCAGGTCGATCTTGAAGTGGCGGCGCTCCCGCGGCGTGCCCGGATTGACGATCAGCTCGGTGGCCGCGCCGGGAGCGCCGCCGCGCACGCCCCACGGGCGGAAGCACATCCGCTCCAGCCCCCGGGCCAGCAGCTTCGAGCCCTCCCCGCGCACCCGGAAGGTCAGCTCCAGCCCGCACCCGCCGCGCCAGCGCCCGGCGCCTCCCGAGTCCGTACGCAGCCCGTACCTGAGGATCTCGACCCCGATCTCCGTCTCGACGGTCTCCACCGGGTTGTTGGACAGGTTGGAGATGCCGCTGTCGCGACCGTCCACCCCGTCGGCGCCGTCGCGCGCACCCGTACCGCCCACCATCGGCTCCAGGACCTGCACGTTCTGGCCGGCGCCGCGCTGTTCGGCGACGACCACGGGCACCACCAGCCCGCTGGAGGCCGCCGGCAGCACGTGCGGGGCGGCCAGCCCGAGCGCGCCGCCGATGGCGTCGTTGACGCGGTTGGCCGAGGCGTGCCGCACGCCCACGGCGGCCGGGTGCACGGGGTTGACCAGCGAGCCCTCGGGCGTGGTGACGGTGATCGGCGCGATGAGCCCCGCGTTGAGCGCGATGCCGGGGTCAAGGGTGCAGATGAGCGCGAGCACCCTGGTGGTGATCCAGGCGTGCGGCCGGCCCAGGGTCGCGATGTTGAACGCCGCGGCGACCTGCGGATCCGTACCGGTGAAGTCGAGGTGCAGGTCGCCCGCGCGCAGCGTCGCGGTGACCGACAGGCGGACCGGGAGGCTGGAGACGGCGTCGTCGTCGAGGTAGTCGACGAAGCGGTGGGTGCCGTCGCCGAGCGTGGCCAGGGCGGCGCGTGCCTTGCCCGCGGTGTACTCGACCAGGTCGCGCTGCGCGTCGAGCACGGCGGCCAGGCCGTGCTGGGCGACGACGCCGGCCAGCCGCTCCCGGCCGGTGCGCAGGGCGGCGCACATGGCCCTGATGTCGCCCAGGTTCGCCTCGGGGGTGCGGCTGTTGGCCGTGATCAGCGCCTCGACGTCGCGGCTCGGCTCCCCGGCGCGGACCAGCTTGACCGGCGGGATCTGCAGGCCCTCCTGGAAGATCTCGTCGTTGACCGGCGACAGGCTGCTCGGCACCCGGCCGCCGATGTCCGAGCAGTGGATGAACGCCCAGCCGTACCCGACCAGCTCGCCCTCGTGGAAATACGGCTCGATGAGCTGGATGTCCGTCAGGTGGGTGGCCAGGCCGCCGGAGCGGTACGGGTCGTTGGTGATGATCACGTCGCCGGGCTCCAGCGGGCCGGCGGCCTGTACGGCGGTCAGCACGTTCAGGCCGACGAAGCCGGAGACGCCGATGCCGCGCGGGTAGGCGACGAAGCCGCCGTCCAGGCCCGCGAAGGCGCAGCAGAAGTCGGCGGTCTCCTTGACGTACAGGGAGCGGCTGGTGCGCTGCAGGGTGAGGCACATCTCCTCGGTCATGGCGCTGAGCCGGTTGCCGACGATCTCCATGGTGACGGGGTCGAGCCGCACGTTCAGGCCTTCCGGGGGTGGTTGTGGGCGCCGTCCGTCCGGCGCAGGTGCAGGTTGCCGGCCTCGTCCACGTCCGCCGACCAGCCGGGCGGCACGACCACGGTGGTGTCGTCCTGCTCGACGATCGCCGGACCGTCGAACGCGTCTCCCACGCCCAGGGACTCGCGCAGGTGGACCTGGGCGTCGTGCCAGGTGCCGGCCAGCAGGACCCGCCTGCGGTGCGCGGGAGGGGGCGCGCCCGTGCCCGGGGGGACGGCGGCGGGCGGCAGCTCGGTCGGCGGACCGGCCACGCCGAGCCTGGCGGTGCCGAGCTCGATGGTCGCGTCCTGGTCGCGGAAGCCGTACAGGCGCTCGTGCTCGGCGTGGAACGCCTCGGAGACCGCCTCGACGTCGAGCCGGTCGGGGTCGAGGGCGACGCGGAGCTCGTACGCCTGGCCGGAGTAGCGCATGTCGGCCGCGAACGACAGCCGCCCCCCGGCCCCGGCCTCGCCGTTCTGCTCGGCGAGCCACTCCCGGGCCTGGGCGGACAGCTCGGCGAGCACGCCCGCCAGGCGGGTGGCGCTCGCGGCCTCCAGCGGGCGGCGCAGGCTGCGGGCGAAGTCGCGGCGCAGGTCGGCGCCCGCGGCGCCCAGGGCGCAGAAGGTGGCGGCGGTCGGCGGGACCACGATGTGCGCGATCCCGACCTCCTCGGCGAGCATGGCGGCATGCGTCGGACCCGCGCCGCCGAACGGCACGAGCGCGAACCGCCGCGGGTCGAGCCCGCGCTGCGCCATGATCTTCTGAAGCTCGGTCGCCATCCCCGCCGTCGCCACCCGCAACGCCGACTCCGCCACCCGGTAGGCGGCCGCTTCGCCCCCGGCCGCTTCGCCCCCGGAGGCGAGGTGGGGGGCGATACCCGACAGGGCCTTGAGCGAGGCGTCGGCGTCGAGCGGCATCCGGCCGCCGAGGAACGTGCGCGGGTCGATCAGCCCGGTCGCGAGGTAGCAGTCCGTCACGGTCGGCCGGTCGCCGCCCCTGCCGTACGCCGCCGGGCCGGGGTCGGCGCCCGCGCTGCCCGGCCCGACCTTGAGCACGCCCTGCCCGTCCACCCGGACGACCGACCCGCCTCCGGCGCCGATCGCGTGCACGGCCACGACCGGCACGATCAGGGGCAGCCCGCCCACCGTGGTGTGGGTGGCCAGCTCGGGCGACCCGTCCACGGACACGGCGATGTCGCTGCTGGTCCCGCCCATGTCGAACGTGACGATGGCCCCGGCGCCCAGCCGGGCGGCCGCGGCCACGCCGGCGGCCGGCCCCGACAGGACGGTCTCGACGGGCCGCTCCGCGGCCGAGCGCAGGCTCATCGAGCCGCCGTTCGACGCGCTGATGAAGATCGGCGCCGACACCCCGAGCCCGCGCACCCGGCTCTCCAGGCGGGCGAAGTAGTCGCGCATGAGCGGCTGGATGTAGGCGTTCATGCAGGCCACCAGGGCACGCTCGTATTCGCGCACCTCGGGCCACACGGTCGCCGAGGCCGTCACCGGCAACGAGGGCAGCCGCTCGCGCAGGCCCGCCGCGACGCCCTCCTCGAAGGCCGGGTCGGTGTAGCCGTGCAGGATCACGACCGCCGCCGCGTCGGCCCCGGTGGTCCGCAGGCGCGCGGCGACGCGGTCCAGCTCGGCGGCGTCCGGCTCGCTCACGCGCTCGCCACGCGGGCCCAGGCGGGCCCGGAGCTCGACGATGAGGTTGCGGGGGACGAGTGGCTCCTCCTTGCCCGCGTACAGGTCGAAGGAGGAGGGCATGCGGCTGCGGCCGATCTCCAGGATGTCTCGGTAGCCCTCGGTCACGACCAGGGCGATGCGCGCGCCGCGCCGCTGGATGACGGCGTTCAGGCCGATCGTGGTGCCGTGGACGAGGCCCGAGACCTCGCCGGGCCGCAGGTCCGCGCGGGCGAGGAGGGCCGCCAGCCCGTCCGCGACGGCCAGGGACGGGTCGGCCGGCGTGCTCGGCTCCTTGTGGTGCACCACGAGGCCGCGTTCCGGTACGGAGGCCACGAGGTCGGTGAACGTTCCCCCGACGTCGATGCCGATCCGCGCGCCTGCCGCGGTCACCGTACCCGTGCTTGTCACAACGCCTCCGAGATGCGAGCGAATCGGTCCGCGACCACCATCACCACCACGCTGGCCGCCATGAGCAGCGTGGAGACCGCGGCCATCGACGGGTCGAGCTGATACTGCACGGCCGAGAAGATGCGCAGCGGCACCGTCGTGGTGTTGGCGCCCGCCACCAGGGCCGTGACGGCGACCTCGCCCAGCGACGTGACCGCGGCGAGGATCGCGCCGGCGAGGATGCCGGGCCGCAGCAGCGGCAGTGTCACGGTGAGGAACACCCGTACCCGCCCCGCGCCCAGGCTCAGGGCGGCCCGCTCCAGCGCCGGGTCGAGCTGCGCCGCGCTCACCATGACCGCCCGCACCACGAACGGCAGCGCCACCAGCGAATGCGCCAGCCACAGCCCGGTCACCGAGTTGATGAGCCCGACGCCGTGGAAGTAGTAGAGCAGGCCGAGCGAGACGATGATCTCCGGGACCATCAGCGGGGACAGCGCGAATCCCTGCAGCAGCCGCCGCCCGGGGAACGACCCGTGCGTCAGCCCGTACGCCGCCAGCGTCCCGATGACCACGGTCGTCGGCACCACCAGGAGCACCAGCAGGCCGCTCAGCCGGAACGAGACCTGCCAGTCGGGCGAGCCGAGCACCTCGGCGTACCAGCGCAGCGACAGCCCCGACGGCGGGAACGCCATCGAGCCCGCCCGGTTGAACGAGCTCATCACCAGCACGACCAGCGGCGCGATCAGGAACAGGAACACCAGCGCCGCCAGGCCCGCGGCCACCAGCCGCACGATCCTGTCGTAGCCCCGCTCAGCCATGAAGGCGCCTCTCCCAGATCCGGAACACGCTGGCCAGCAACCCCGTGGCCACGAGGGTCAGCGCGAGCAGCGCGAAGCTCAGCGCCGCCGCCACCGGGTAGTCGAACACCGTCGTCACCTGGTCGTAGACCCGGATGCCGGTCAGCGGCTGGGTCACCCCGCCGACCAGGAGCGGCGTGATGTAGATGCCCATGGCCAGCGCGAAGACGATGAGGGCGCCGGTGACCGCGCCGGGCAGGCTGAGCGGGACCGTGACCCGCAGGAACGTCCTGATCGGCCCGGCTCCGAGCGTCTGGGAGGCCCGGTGCAGGTTGCGGTCCAGGCCGCCGAGCGCCGTCGTGAGCGGGATGATCGCGAACGGCAGCAGCACGTGCGTCACCGCGACCACGACGGCCGGGTAACTGGTGAGCAGCTGTGCCGGCTGGTCACGCAATCCGGACGCGACCAGCGCCCGGTTGACGAGCCCGTTGCCGGACAGCAGCACGACCCAGCCGTAGGTGCGGACGACCACGCTGGTCAGCAGCGGCGAGATCACGATGACGAACAGCAGGGTCCGCACCACGCCGGGGCGCCGCCGGGCCAGGAAGTGCGCGGCCGGGTACGCCAGCGCCACGCACAGCACCGCCACCAGGAGCGCGGTGGCCAGGGTCCGGAGCAGGGAGCCGTAGAAGTACGGCTCGGTGAACACCCGGGCGTACTGCTCGAACGTGAATCCGGGCAACGCCGCGTTGAAGGCGTCGACGGGGCTGAAGCTGAGCCGCAGCAGCCGTACGAGGGGGACCAGGAACAGGGCGGCCAGGAAGGCGACGAGCGGCAGTGCGTACGGCAGGCCCGCCCACCGGCGTGTCATCGCGCCTCCGTTTCCAGGAGGATGACGTCGGCGGGATCCCAGCTCGCGAACACGGACGTGCCCGCGCCGGGCGGGTCCTCGGCGCCCGCGCCGGTGTCGGCGACCTGCACGCTCAGGGTGCGCCCGTCGGCCAGCCGCACCTCCACGTGCCACGCGTCCCCGGCGAAAGCCCGATAACCCACCGTCCCGGCCACCCCACCGGCGCCCCCGCCGTCCGGGGCGCCCGGGGTGTCCTTCGGTGCTTTCGCGTCGTCCGGGCCCGGGACGGTCAGGTGGATGCGTTCGGGGCGGACGGCGACGACGGCGTGGTCGCCCGGCCGCAGCGACAGCGGGCCGCACTCGACGACGATCCCGCCGGCGTCCAGCGCGCCCGAGGCGGTCACCGTGCCCTCCAGGACGTTCGCCGCGCCGATGAACTGCGCGACGAACCGGCTGGCCGGCCGCCGGTAGACCTCGTCGGGGGTGCCGAGCTGCTCGACCCGGCCGCCGTGCATGACGGCCACCCGGTCGGACAGCGCGAGCGCCTCCTCCTGGTCGTGCGTGACGAAGACCATGGTGGTGCCGATGCGCCGCTGGATGGCACGCAGCTCCACCCGCATCTCCCTGCGCAGCTTGGCGTCCAGGTTGGACAGCGGCTCGTCCAGGAGCAGCACGGCGGGCCGGATGGCCAGGGCGCGGGCGAGGGCGACCCGCTGCTGCTGCCCGCCGGACAGCTGTCCGGGCCGCCGCCCGGCGTACCCCTCCAGGCCGACCAGGCCCAGCGCCTCCCGCACGCGCTCGTCCCGCGTCCGCCGGTCGAGCCGACGCACGCGCAGCCCGTACGCCACGTTGGCGGCCACGGTCATGTGCGGGAAGAGCGCGTAGCTCTGGAACACCATGCCCAGACCCCGCCGGTACGGGGGCCGCCCGGTCACGTCGGAGCCGTCGATCACGATCCGCCCGGCCGTGGGCCGGACGAAGCCCGCGATGCAGTTGAGCAGCGTCGTCTTGCCGCAGCCGCTGGGCCCGAGGATCGACAGGAACTCGCCCTTGCGGATCGACAGCCGGTCCACGTCGAGCACGCGCGCGCCGTCGTACCCGGCGGCGAGCCCGTCGATCTCGACGTGCCCGCCGCCTTCTTCCGCGCTCAGCCGAAGATCTGGTTCCACCGCTGCTGCCATTCGTTCAGCTTGGGGGTGGCGATCGTGTAGTCCACCCAGATGAACTTCTTGAAGACGTCGGGACCGTGCTTCACCTTCTGCTCGAACGGCTCGCTGTAGGAGATCGAGTCGTTGCCCGCGGCGTACCAGGTGCCCTCGGCGAACGGCTTCTGGTTCTGCGCGGCGGTCAGGTAGTCGAGGAACTTGTTCGCCAGGTCGCTGCGCTGCGTCCCGGCGGCGATGAAGTACGAGGTCAGCGCGCCCACGGGGCCGGACTTGGGGTAGGTGAAGCCGATCGGGGAGCCCGCCTGGGCCATGGCGAAGGCGCGGCCGTCCCAGAAGGGCATGATCCAGGCGTCGCCGTTCTCGATGACGGTGGCGGCGTTGCCCGCGTTGGCGGGGAAGGAGGACACGCAGCCCTTCAGGGTCGCGAGCTTGTCGAACGCCTTGTCCACGGCGGCCGGATCGGACAGCTTGCCGCCCTGGGAGGTGACCAGGGCGGAGAAGAACTCCAGGCCCGGGTTGTAGGTGAGCGGCGGCAGGGCGACGTGGCCGCAGTACTGCTTGTCGAAGATGTCCGTCCAGTCCGCGGGCGGCGTCTTGATCTTGTCGGTGCGGTAGAGGAGGCCGGTGGAGCCGGTGGTCAGCGGCACGCCGTACTGCTTGCCGTCGTACGCGGACTTGCCGGCGAGCACCGGGTCCAGCTCCTTGAAGTGCGCCAGCTTGTCGGTGACCAGCGGCTGGAGCAGCCCGGCGGAGGCCGCGGGCAGCGACGCGTCCGGCGTGAAGGCGATGACGTCGAACGGAGGGTTCTTGCCGCCGGCCGCGCGCAGCTTGGTGAGCCATTCGGCGTTCGCGCCGTAGACGAGGTTCACCTTGGCGCCGGTGTCGCGTTCGAACGGCTCCACGAACGACTTCTTGAACAGCTCTCCCCACGCTCCCGCGAACGCGGTAACCGTGAGCTCCTGCTTCGCTCCGCCCGAGGAGCCGCCGGTGTCCGAGGAACCGCCCGAGGAGCCGGCCGTGTCGACGCCGCCGCAGGCCGTGACCGCCAGCGCGACCACCATGCCCAGTCCCGCGAGGCGAGTGAATCCGCCCTTCATCTTTCCCTTCCCATTCGAGCAGCCGGCCAAGGGCGCATGGCAGCACGACTCGACATCCGCGCTTGCCGCCAGGAGCACCGTTCAGCTCGACGACCATGTCATCACCCGGGGCACCCCGCCGCGGTGGGAGGGTTGCCGTCCAGCAAGCCGGGGCTTAGCACTGGACTCGTGACATAAACGACTATATCAGTAGGATTTACATAGATATGACGTAGGGAGAAGTTTAGTGGCTATTGTCTCTTTTGCTCGACCCTACCTGAAGGGCACGCGTCAGCGCGCGGTCGCGTCGGCGGGCTCCATGAAGACCACCGGAACCTGGTTGTCCTCGACCACGCGGCCCAGCAGCCGCCCGAGCGCGTCGCGCTCGCCGGGCTCCAGGCTCGAGGGGAGCTCGTCGATCCGCGCGCACGTCGCGGCGTAGAAGGCGTCGGCCAGCTCGGCGCCCTGCCCGGTGAGCGCCACGCGGACGGCGCGCCCGTCGCGCGGATCCGGCTCGCGCCGCACCAGGCCGCGCTGGGCGCTGCGGTCGACCAGCTCGGTGAGGCTGGACTTGGCCAGGTGCAGGATCCCGCCCAGCTCCCGCATCCCGTACGGCTGCGCCATCAGCACGCACAGCAACTGCCCCTGCTGCGCGGTGATCCCGTATTCGCGCGCCGACTCCGCATAGACGGCGTTCACCAGGAAGGAGGCACGCACCAGCCCGGCGACGACCCCCACGTGCCCATCCGCTGCCTTGGCCATGCCGCCGACCCTCTGATTGATTCGGAACGCGAACGATCAGTCTAGCAATCCCGGGGCGCCGGGTGTCGGCCGTTGATCAGGGCGTCACCGAGGGCCGTGCGTGCGTACAGAACGCGGATGCCCGTCCTGCGCAACGCCACGAGGCGGCCGCCCGCGGTGTCCAGACTCTGCCCGAGCAGGGCCACGAGCTGGGCGGTGGTGCCGGGCCCGGCCGGCTCGGCGAGATGGATCGACTACCCGGCCAAGGTCGCATGACCAGCCACGACTCACTCGGCGCGCTGTCCGACGCGGAGGGCGCTCAGATAGCGGCGTGATGCTCGGTCGCCCATCCGTGTGCGGATGCGCTCGGCGAGAGCGTCCAGCAGGGGTTCACGGACGTCGCGGTCGAGTCTGCGATACAGCGACGTCGAGCGAAGGAGATCGGCGAAGCCGTCCCCGTTGAGCCACTGAACGGTCGGGTACCAGCGCACGATCGTCGGGCCGAACAAGCCGCCGGGATCGTCGACCAGACCCCACCCCTCGTCGGTGGCGCGCACGTCGTCCTCCAGCGGCGGATGGCCCCAACCGGGGTTCCCGGGGCAGAACCGCTCGTGGAGGTCGGCGGTCTCGGCGTACACCTCGGGCTCTCCCGGCCGGCGGACGACGACGTGGCCGAGCAGCGCCATCCAGCCTCCGGGACGGAGCACGTCGTGCGCTCGCCGCCAGCCGATCGACGGGTCGACCCAGTGCCACGAAGACGCGGCCACGAGGACGTCGAAGCGTCCACCGCGGTCGTCCCACTCCTCGAACGTCGATCTCTCGACCGTGACGTTGCCGAAGCCGGCGAGCCGCCGGCGCGCGAGTGCGGCCATTTCCACGCCCGGCTCGACCGCGGTCACCGAGCAGCCGAGCGCTGCCAGCGAGCGCGTCGCCTGGCCGGTACCGCAGCCCACCTCCAGCACCGACGAGCTTTCGTCCATCCCGGTGATGCTGCCCAGGTCCGCGAACAACTCGTCGGGGTATCCCGGCCGGACCCGGTCGTAGAGCTCCGGCACCTCGTTGAACAACCGGCCGAGGTCACGTCGCTCCGGGCGCATCTTCGGATCATCAGCCACGAGCGCACAGGCTAGGAGACTCGTCCACGGGGACGCCACTGGTTAACGGCAACCGCCGACGCCACTGCAAGCAGCGGGCGATCCAGAAACGCACCTCCAGCGCCTTCGGGCGGCATCCGTGTTGAAGGCCCCGAGTGTGGGGTCGGCGTCCGGTGTGCCGCCTGCCCGGCTTGAACTGATCGTGAACAGAATTGCTGAACACTTGTGTTCGGGTGTGCGCTTCCAGCATGATCATGATGTTTCGCTTCCCGGGTTTCAAGGAGGAACGGATGCGTCTACGTGCAGGGCTCCTGCTGGCGGGTATGGTCGCCGCGATCGTCAGCGTGCTCAGCGCCCCCGCTTCCGCTCAGGCGGCCGCCTGGACGTATATCGGCGTGTACACCAGCAAGCACAACTGCGTCGACGCCGGCCAGATGTGGGTCCGTGAGGGGTGGAACCAGTACGAATGCTCGGGGAGCGGCACCTACTGGGAACTCTGGGTCCGGTAGCGGTTTACGCGGTCGCTTGCTTGGCCCATGAGCGCGGCCCGCACCGGCTGAGCACGGAACCGCGCCCGGGCTCGTGATCGCGGTGGTGGGCGGCGCCGGGGTCCTGGCCGCGCCGGCGCGGGCGGGTGTGCTGCGCCCGGCCGGGGCGCGCGGGTGGCCCTTGGCGCTGACCATGGTCATTTTCGTTCAGGGCCCACGGAAAACCCCCGGCGTTCGGGCGTGTCCCGGCTATATGGTGCCGTTCGTGGACACTCTGGAAAGGCTCGTCATCGCCCGCCGGCTGCGCGTCCCCATCGGCGCCGCCCCCGCCGGCTCCGCGTCCGGCTGGGGCGAGACCGCCGCCCGCCAGCTCGACGCGGCGCTGCTCAGCGTCGGCTTCACGTGCTCGGCCACGCTGCTCGAGCGGCTGTCGGGGCTGCGCGGCGAGACCGTGGTCGACCTCGGCGTCCGCATTCTGGCCGCCGTCCGCACCCTCGTCGGCGACCACGTCCAGCACAACGCCTACTTCCTCGACTTCCCCAAGAACGTGCCCGACACGCTGGAGTTCTGGGCCGGGCTGCTGCGCGAGGCGCTGCTCGACCCGGTCGCCGCCGCACGCGTTCGGACCTCCACGCTCAACCTGCTCTCCCTGCCCGGATACGGCCGTTACCAGCACACCTACGCGGACCTGCTGGCCGCGCACGACGAGCTGATCCCGCTGGCCGGTGACCGGGTGAGCGTGCTGGAGCTGGGCGGGAGCCTGGAGTCGGAGGCGCGGGAGCTCTACTTCTCCCTGGCGGGCTCCGAGGTGCCCCTGGCCGCCGAGGACCTGGAAGCGCTGCGGCTGCTGGCCAGGTTCTGCGCCGACGAGCCCGAGCGCATCCCCGTGCGCGAGAACCGCGCGATCGTCAACGAGGTCCGCCTCGCGGGCGGCCGGCCGCTGCTGGTCGACACGGTGACCGACGTGCTCCGGCTCGCCTGCGGCTGCTCGGGCGGCGACGTCACGCTGGCCGAGCCCACCAGGTTCCGCTCGTTCCGCCGCGCCGAGCGCCGCGCCCTGCTGGGAGCCCTGGACGCGGTCGCGTCCCCGGCCAAGCTCGGCGACGTGCCGCGCCACCGGGAGGAGTGGAAGCGCCTCGGCGAGCGGCTGCACCCCCACGAGTACCCGCAGTTCCCCAACGCCGCCGCCGTCTTCGAAACGGCCAGGGGCACGCGCCGGGCCGAGAGCCTGGACAGCAGGGTCGAGGCCGCCCTGTCGGCGGGCCGCACCGCCGAGGCGGTGAAGCTGCTGGAGAAGGCGCCCGGCGCGCTGCTGCGCCGCCTCGACCACCTGCTGCGCGCGACGGACGCGCCGGACGCCACGGACGTGCTGGATGCGGCGGAAAGAGCCGCCGCCGGCGCCTCCGGCCGCGTCCTGCTGTCGCTGCGCGAGCATCTGCAGAACCGGCTCGCCCCCGTCGCGGGCCGCGTCTTCACCAACCGGTACGGCAGGGCGTGGGCGACCCCCGACTCCCGTTCGCCGCTGGCGGAGGAGGCACTGTCGCGGACCCTGGCCATCCTGGACGAGGAGATCACCCGCCGCCTCCCCGACCCCGGCGAGCTGATCGTCGATCCCGACGTGCTCGACGTCGCCCTGCCGCTGTCCGGCAAGGCCGTCGCGCCCGGCCTCGGCATGCTGCCCCGGGGCTCGGTCTCGGCGGTGGACGGCGAGCTGCTCAGGTTCTTCGTCCACTGGCGCGAGGCCGGGCAGCGCACCGACTACGACCTGTCCGCCCTCATGCTCGACGACTCCTACGACAACCCGACGCACATTTCCTGGACGAACTACACCAACGATTTCGCCGAGTACTCCGGCGACCTCACCGAGGCGCCCGAGGGCGCGTCCGAGTTCATCAACATCCTGCTCGCCGCCGCGACCCAGCCGATCATCATCCCGCAGGTGCACATCTACGCCGGGGAGCGGTTCGACGAGGCCGCCGAGGCGTTCTTCGGATACATGACCAGGGACGCCGCGCAGGAGGGCAGGCCGTTCGAGCCGCGTACCGTGCGCATGAAGTCGGACCTGCGCGGCTCCGGCGCGGTCGCCCTGCCGCTCGTCTTCCTGCGCGGCGGCGACGGCGGCTGGCTGGTGAAGTGGCTGCACCTCTACCTGAACGGCGACCCCGGCTTCAACCAGGTGGAGGGCAACCGCGTCACCGCCTCCCTGCTGGTGCGCTCCATCGTCGAACGCGACTACCTGCGCGTCCGCTACCTGGCCGACCTGCTGCGCGCGAAGAGCTCCACGGCCGGGCACACCACCTACATCGGCCTGGAGGCGCCGGCCGACCTCCCGGCGGGGGCGCGCGTCTACACACCCGGCACGCTGCACGAACTGATCCCCGCCTGATACGTTCGACCTCCGGTCGTGAGGCCATTCGGGAGCTTCCTTCTCCTGGTTCGAATCCAGGTAGGCCCCACGGGCCTGCTGGCTGTCTAGCTTCCGAGCCTTCCTCACGACCGGGCCGTGCCTTCTGCTAGCGTTGAACGCGACGCGGGGTGCCCGGGCTGCCGGGCTGAGATCACACCCGTCGAACCTGATCTAGTTCGCACTAGCGAAGGGACGTCATCGGTGACCTTCTGTGATGAGCTCTGGACGCGCACGGCCACGCTGCTCAAGGCGATCCACGACCACCCGTTCAACACCGCGCTCGGCGACGGCACCCTCGACCGGGAGCGCTTCGCGTTCTACCTCGTCCAGGACGGGCGCTACCTGGTGGCCTACTCCAAGGTCCTCGCCACGGCCTCGGCCCGCGCCACCTCCCCGGCCGACGCCGCGTTCTTCGCGCAGAGCGCGCACACGGCGCTGGTCGTCGAGCGGGCCCTGCACACCGGCTACCTGGAGCAGTTCGGGCTGACGGCCGAGGAGACGGCGGCCGTGGCCACCTCGCCGACCTGCCTGGCCTACTCCTCCTACCTCCAGGCCACGGCCCTCGCCGCCCCCTTGCCCGTGCTGGCCGCCGCCGTGCTGCCGTGCTTCTGGGTCTACCAGGACGTCGGCGCGGCGCTGCTCGAACGCACGGCGGGCGCGGCCGAGCACCCGTACGGGACCTGGATCGGCACCTACTCCGACCCCGCCTTCGCCGCCTCGGTCGAGCAGGCCAAGGCCATCGCCGACCGGCTGGCCGAGACCGCCGACCCCGGGACGCGCCGGGCGATGGACGAGGCGTTCTGCCGGGCCACCGAGTACGAGTGGATGTTCTGGGACAGCGCCTGGCGCCTGGAGACCTGGCCCACCGGACAATGGCTCTCCTAGGCACCCTGGCCTCACGCGAACGACTCGCTGAGCTCCCTGCGCAGCTCGCGGGCCTGGTGCAGGTAGTGCGTGGCCAGCGCGGCGCGCCCGGAGGAGCGGTAGAGCTCCCCGAGCGTCTGGTACGTGTCCGCCTCCCCGCTGCGGTCACCCAGCTGCTGGAAGATCACCAGGGAGCGCTCCAGCTGGTCGGAGCCGTCCGACCGGTGGCCCCTGGCCACCTGGAGCCCGCCCAGGTTCCGCATCGCGTACGCGCCGCAGTGGCGATCGCCGAGCGCCTCGAAGATGTCCAGCGCGTGCCCCTGGAAGCGCATGGCCCGCTCCGACTCGGCGGACAGGTCGTACAGGCGGCCGAGCTGCATCGACACGCAGCCCTCGCGGTGGGCGTCGCCGAGCTCCTCGGCCAGCCGCAGCGCGTCCCCGAGCCACCTGGACGCCTGCCGCAGGTCCCGCAGCGACAGGTAGACGCGCCCGATCGCCTGCCGCGCGTACGCCTCGCCGCTGCGGTCGCCGATGGCCAGGAACATGGCCAGCGCGTGCCGGAAGGACCCGAGCGCCTTCAGGTGCCGGTTGGAGAACTGGTTGACCGCCGCCAGCCCGCAGATCGAGATGGCCTCGCTGCGCGTGTCGCCCAGCTCGTGGAAGATGACGCGGGCCCGCCGGAACATGTCCTCGGCCTCGGCGTAGCGGTCCTGGTAGAGGCAGACCTGGGCCAGGCCGCGGAGCATGGCGGCCTCCCCGTGGCGGTCGCCGGCCGCGCGGGCGCTGTCCAGGGCGAGGCGGTGCGTGAGCTGCCACTCGTCCAGGAGGCAGTGCAGGTCGAAGTACGGGACCAAGGTGGCGGCCAGCCCCCACGCGGACTGGGCCAGGCCCGCGTCGGCGGCCAGCCGTACGGCCTCGACCAGGGACTCCCGCTCGGCGTCGAACCAGGACAGCGGCTGGGCGGTGAGGCGGCCGAGGGTCTCCCGCTCCAGGCTCCAGCGGGGCGCCAGGTCGGAGGTCAGCCCGAAGAGGGTGGTGGGAAGTCGTAAGGAGGCGTGTTCGGCGGCGGTCAGCCAGCCGCCGAGCACCCGGGCCAGCGCGTGCCGCTCGGTGTCGCCGCCCGCCTTCTCCTTGGCGGCGCAGCGGATCAGGTCGTGGAGCCGGTAGCGGGGCTGGCCGACGTGGTCGGTGCCGGCCAGGCGTAGGAGGTTCGCGTCGACCAGGGCGTCCACGACGGCGTCGGCGCGGGGCCGGTCGAGCACGGCGTCGGCCACCCAGCCCGGCACGGACTGCTCGCCCAGCAGGCCGATCGCGCGGAAGGCCAGGGCGGCGTCGTCGGGCAGCCGCTGGTAGCTGAGCTCGAAGGAGCCGCGTACCTCGAGGTCGCCGGCGCGTAACTCGTCGAGGCGGCCGGCCTCGTCCTCCAGCCGCTGCCGCAGCACGGCCAGCGACCAGCCGGGCCGTCCGGCCAGCCGGGACCCGGCCACCCGGACGGCCAGCGGTAAGTGGCCGCAGGCGCGCACGATCGCCTGGGCGGCCTCGCGCTCCTCGGTCACCCGTCCGGGGCCGACGATCCTGCCCAGGAGCTCTTCGGCCTCCGCGGGGGGCAGCACGTCGAGTTCGAGTTGGAGCGCTCCGGGCAGTTCGGCGATCCGCCGCCGGCTCGTGACGAGCACCGCGCTGCCGCTGCCGGGGAGCAGGGCGCGTACCTGGGCGGTGTCGGCGGCGTCGTCCAGGAAGACGAGCATGGGGCGCTCGGACAGCAGGGAACGGTAGAGCGAGGCCCGCTCGCGTACGGTCGGTGGCAGGGTCGCCTCCGCGACGCCCAGCGCGCGCAGCGCCTCGGCGAGGAGGTCGAGGGGGTCGGCGGGGTCGGCGTCGGTGCCGCCCAGGCACAGATAGAGCTGGCCGGCGGGGTAGTCCGGCCGCAACGCGTGGGCGCAGTGCACGGCCAGCGCGGACTTGCCCATTCCAGGCGGTCCGGTCACCACGGCGATCGCGGGCGGTCCGTCCGGCCGCCGAGCCTCGGGGGACAGGGCGCGGGTCACGGCCGCTACGTCCTGCGCCCTGCCGGTGAAGTCCGGCACGTCCGCGGGGAGCTGGTGGAGCGGCGCCACGACGGGCGCGGGCGGGGGGAGCTGGTGGGGCGGCGCCGCGGCGGGCGCGGGCGGGGGATCGCCCGCCAGTACGCAGGCGTGCACCTCGCGTAGTTCCTGCCCCGGCTCGATGCCCAGCTCGTCGACGAGCTGCCGCCTGATCGTGGTGTAGGCGTTCAGGGCCTCGGCCCGACGGCCGCTGTGGTGCAGGGCGAGGATCAGCTGCTGCCACAGGTCCTCGCGGTAGGGGTGCTCGCCTATCAGGTCGCGCAGGTCGTCGATCGCGGCGGCGTGCTCGCCGCGGGCCACCTTCAGCGCCACGAGCTCCTCGGCCGCGGTCAGCCTGGCCTGGGTGAGCGAGCGTAAGCGCCCGTCCCACAGCGGGCTGGCGGGCAGGTCGCCGAGTGGCGTGCCGCGCCACAGCGCCAGCGCCCGGCGTAAGTGCTCCGCCGTCTCCTCCGGCCGCCCCGCCGCCCGCGCTCTGCCCACCAGGTCCTCGAACGCCAGGGCGTCCAGCCGCCCCGGGGCGAGCTCCATCGTGTAGCCGGAGGCGCGGGCCTCGATCTGGACGCCGGCCGAGCGCAGCGCGCTCACGTACGTGCGCAGGTTGGCCACGGCCGACGACGGCTGCGTCCGCGGCCAGAGCACCTCGACGAGCGCCTCCGAGCTGACCACCTCGTTGGCCTCCAGCAACAGCGAGGCGAGCAGAAGCCTGGGCTTCCTGCCCGCTACGTGTAAGGGCCCATTCGGGCCCCGGACCTGTAACGGCCCGAGGACCTTGAATACGGGCTGTTCAACCACCATGACCGCGCGTTCTCCTGAGCTGGGCGCCGTGCGGGGCCGCCCGTTGAGTGCGTTCAAGCTGGAAGGGCCTTTATACCGATTTTGGATGTTCTTTGTATGCCGGACTCGCAATCTTGATCCGCAGAAAGAGCGCTTCGCAAGATCCGACGGACAGGATTCGCGGCGCCGGCGGACATCGCTCCTCCGGTGTGCGCAGAAAGGTATCCGCATGAGAACCAGAGGGGTGCTTACGGCTGGGTTCGCCCTGCTCTTCAGCCTCGCATCGGGCCCGGCTGCGACGGCGTG
>NZ_JBEXCR010000088.1:0-27422 GCF_040605375.1 Nonomuraea sp. NPDC005650 | reverse complement strand
GCGAGAACGCGCGCCTACATCCGGGTCGCACCGCCTATCAGGACAGCCCGCCTGCTGACCGACGACGTCGGTCAGGCCGGCCGCTGGCGATCGCTATGACGTCGTAGCGACACGGTCGGGGGCCGGAGCCGGGGTGGAGCAAGATCCCCGGTGATACAGCCCTCAACCCGAGAACCGCTTACCCATGCGACCCCCAACGTGCCGGAGTTCACCGCTGGCGTTGCATGGAGAGGGCCTGCCGCCAGTGCTCGGCCGCCTGCCCCATGTCGTGGCCGAGGAGTTCGAAGAACTGGGTGGTGGTACGGAGCCGGTCGCCGGTGGGTGTGTCGGCGCCGAAGATCCCGACGCCGTGTCGCGTGGTGTCGGCCCAGATCGCTATCGACCTGGCACTGGCCGCCCACGTGTGGTACCAGACGTCCACGTCGACGAAGTACCGCACCCGGCGCGCCTCGCGCTCCCTGGCGACCATCTGTCTCTGCCCCAGCCACTTGATGGCATTGGAGATCGTCGCCGGACTGACAAGGAGTTGCCGGGCGAGCTCCGTGGCGGTCAGGCTGCCGCCCTCGCTGAGGAACAGCGCGGCGAACACCTTGGCCGTCATGGGTGCCATCCCGCCCTCGATCATCATGGCGACGAACTGTTCCTCGAACTCCCGGGCCGTGCGGACGTCACGGTTGTCGGTGGTGTGCGGAACATCGGCGTGGGGAGCGCGCTTGCGGCGGCGGGCGCGCCAGTTCGTCGCATGTTGGGCGCGCGCCGCCCGGTAGCCGTTCGGGCCACCGTTCCTGGCGATCTCGCGGGTGACGGTGGACCTGGACCGCCCCAGCCGGCGGGCGATCTCCGCGTAGGTCAGGTCGGCCGCCAGCCCTTCGGCGATGCGGCGACGATCCTCGGCGGTCAGCCGACCTCCTGGCATGTCATCCTCCCCGATCGAGCTCTCGGTGCTGCAAGGCGGTTGCACTCAGCTACAAACTCATTGCACCAATATGTGGCCTCTGACCTGCACATATGAGTTCTTCGAGTTGTCTCATCCCAGAACACGACCCTAGCGTTTACCCAGACCGAAAGGGAGGTTTCACCATGAAAAAGGTCGTACTCATCACCGGCGCCTCCGCCGGCATCGGCAAGGCCACCGCATTCGAACTCATCCGCGCCAGCCACATCGTCTACGGCGCCGCGCGGCGCGTACACAAGATGGACGACATCCGCGACGCCGGCGGACACGCCCTGGAGCTGGACGCACGCCGGCCGGAGGACCTGGAACGCGTCATCGGCGCCATCGTCGCCGAACAGGGCCGCATCGACGTCCTGATCAACAATGCCGGCACCGTCCTGCACGGCGCGGCCGAGGACATCCCCATCGACCTGGCACGCGACCAGTTCGAGGTCAACGTCTTCGCCCCGGCCCGGCTGACCCAGCTCGCCCTGCCGTACATGCGCGAGCAGGGGTCCGGCACGATCGTCAACGTCTCCTCCATCGGCGGCGAGATCGCGCTGCCGCTCGGCTGCTGGTACTACGCGACCAAGCACGCGCTGGAGGCCTACTCCGACAGCCTGCGCATGGAGGTGGAGCCGTTCGGCATCGACGTCGTGATCATCCAGCCCGGCATCATCAAGACCGAGTTCGAAGACCACACGGCACAAGACCTGCGTGAGATCTCCGGCACGACCGCGTACGGGGAGATGGCCGAAGCCATGGCCGAACGCGCCGAGACCCGGCTCGGCGAGAACACCCCGGCGAGCGACCCAAGCGTGGTCGCCACCGCCATCCGGCAGGCCATCGAAGCCGACAAGCCCGAGACGCGCTACGCGGTCGGCTACATGGCCGAAAGGCTCCTCGAGCTCAACAGGACGTTGCCGGACCGCGAATTCGACAAGCTCCTCACGAACTCCGCGAAGTAGGCCGCCGCGATGTCACACCAACCCCACTCACGCAGATGGTGGGCGCTCATAGCGCTCGTGCTCATGTCGCTGGCCGTGGGCTTCGACGTGACCATCCTGAATCTGGCGCTGCCGAGCATGGCCGAGGACCTGCACGCCGACAACGCGCAGTTGCAGTGGTTCGTCACCGTCTACACGCTGGTGCTCGCCGCCGGCATGATCCCGGCGGGAATGGTGGGCGACCGCTTCGGCCGCAAGAGGACGCTCCTGGTCGCGCTGGTCATCTTCGGGGTCAGCTCGCTGGTCGCCGCCTACGCCCCATCGACCGGGATCTTCATCGCGGCGCGTGCCGTGCTGGGCCTGGGAGCGGCGCTCCTCATGCCCACGATGCTCGCGCTGATCCCGACGATGTTCACCGCGGAGGAGCGGCCGAAGGCGATCGGAACGCTGGCGGGCGCCTCGATGCTGGCCTTCCCCATCGGCCCGCTCCTGGGCGGCTGGCTGCTGAACCACTTCTGGTGGGGCTCGGTCTTCCTGATCAACATCCCCGTGGTCGTCCTGGCGTTCCTCGCGGTCGCCGCCTGGCTGCCCGAGTCGCCGCGCGAGCGCGGCAGGCGGATCGACGCGGGCGGCGTGGTGCTGTCGAGCGCGGCGCTGACGGCGTTGACCTACGGCCTCATCGAAATCGGTGAGCGAGGCTGGACGGACCCAGCCGTGTTCGGACCGATCCTCGGCGGGACGGCGGCGCTTGTGCTGTTCGTGCTCTGGGAGCGACGGGCCCGCGAACCACTGGTGGACCTGTCCCTGTTCGCCAACGCGCGCTTCACCGTCGGCACCACGCTGGCCACGCTCGCCAACTTCACCATGTTCGGCGTCCTGTTCGCGCTACCGCAGTACTTCCAGGCGAACCTGGGCACGGACGCGATGGGCAGCAGCTTGCGGCTGCTGCCGCTCATCGCCGGGATGCTCATCGGGATGTCGGCGGCAGCCAGGCTGAGCAGGTTGATCGGCCCCAAGCTCGCGGCCGGCCTGGGATTCGTCCTGCTCACCGCGGCCCTGTTCTGGGGTGCCACCACCGATACGGGCAGCGGCACCGGGTCGGCGGCCGCGTGGACGGCCATGTACGGCCTCGGGCTCGGCTTCGTCCTGCCCACGGTCATGGACGCGGCGCTGGGCGCCCTGTCGCCCGGCAACGCCGGCGTCGGCGCAGCGGTGAACCAGTCCATCCGCACCCTCGGCGGCAGCTTCGGCGCGGCGGTCCTCGGCTCGATCCTGACGTCCGTCTACCGCGCCGAGGTGCCGCAGCAAGCACGCGAGAGCGTCTTCGCAGGGCTGGCCGCCGCACGATCCGCCGGCTCCGCGACCCTGGCAGACACGGTCCGCTCCGCCTTCGTCCATGGCCTGGACATCGTCCTGGCCACCAGCGGTGGCCTCGGCCTCCTGGGCGTCCTCGTCGCCCTGGCCTGGCTGCCCGGTACGCCCGAGCGCCCCCGGCCGAGCACGCCCCGGCACGCACAGCGGGCCCACGTACCGAATCATTGAGTGAGTGCCTGATCAGAGCCACGTCGGCGGGCTCTGATCGCGAGGCCGTGGCGCAGGTGTCCAGGGCGACTCACCCTGCGCCACCACTCAGCTCGCGAAGCCGTCCAAGGCGGCGGGAACCGCCTTGGCCATGGTGCTGCTGCCGGTATGTCCCGAGTCGTCCACCACGACGAGCCGTGCGTCGGGCCAGACCTGGGCCAACTGCCAGGCGTTCTCCAGCGGGCAGCCCAGGTCGAAGCGGCCGTGGATGAGCACGCCGGGGATGCCGGCCAGCTTGTGCGCATTGCGCAGCAAGATGCCTTCCTCCAGCCAGGCGGCGTTGGAGAAGTAGTGGGCGCAGATGCGGGTGAAGGCCAGTAAATCGGCCGCCGGCCGGTCGCTGTAGGCGTTCGGTCTGCCGTTGACCTCCAGGGAGATCACCGCGTCCTCCCAGTCCGCCCAGTCGTGAGTGGCCTTGGCGCGTACGGCGGGGTCGGGGTCGGACATGAGCCGCGCGTAGGCGGCCAGCAGGTCACCGTCGCGTTCGGCCTCGGGGACGCCCTCGCGGAAGCGCTGCCACGGCTCGGGAAAGAAACGACTCACACCGCGGTAGAGCCAGTCGATCTCAGAGCGGCGGGTCATGGTGACGCCGCAGATGACCATCTCCGACACCCGCGCCGGGTGGGCTTCGGCGTAGGCAAGCATCAGCGTGGATCCCCACGAACCGCCATAAAGCAGCCAGCGGTCGACACCGAGATGCTCGCGCAACCGTTCCATGTCAGCGATCAGGTGCTGGGTGGTGTTGGTGCTCAGATCGACGGCCGGGTCGCCGGCGTGCGGCAGGCTCCGACCGCAGTTGCGCTGATCGAACAAGATGACGCGGTAGCGCTCGGGGTCGAAGCCGCGGCGTTGACCAGGCGTGCAGCCCCCGCCAGGGCCGCCATGGACGACGAGCGCGGGCTTGCCCTCGGGGTTGCCGCAGACCTCCCAGTAAATGAGGTGGCCGTCACCGGCGTCAAGGTGCCCGTGGTCGTACGGTTCGATCGGGGGATACACCGCCTCAAGATACAAGCGCCGGCTCCCGAGTCAGCAGGACTCCACCCGAGAACGCTCCCTCGACCGGGGCGGGAGCATGCTTGATCACGGTTGGGTGTCGCGCGAACGGCCGATCTTGACGTGGGACCACCCGCCGGACATCGGTGAGGTGACCTACTGGGTGTTCTGGGACGGCGACGACCGCTACCGCCGAAGCAGCGCCTCCGTCATGGTGACGGTCAGGCACAGATCCACTCTCACCCTGGACGGGCCGCAGTCAGGCGTCGTCGGCACGGCCATGGAGCTGACCGGCGTGCTGACGGCGTGACTACCTCGCGTTGTGGTCAGGGGATGCCGCGGCCGGGCCGGCCAAGGCCACCCATCCGATCACGGTCGAGTGACCTGACGGCCGTACCCGGCGAGTACCGCAGGCGGCATTCGGTGCCGGCGGACCTGGTCCGTACTGATGCCCGCCAGTCGCGTCAGGTGGCCGGGGACAACCACCCCGTAGCCGCCGGGGCCTCCCGATCCTGAGGGAGGCATACGGCTCTGGTTGACATGGCGGCGCGTGCTACCGCGTTGGGTGGAGGCGCACGTCCACCGGACGATTGACGACAGTCAAGGCCGCCCGTGGATACCTTGTCGCATGAACGACCGGCCGGTCGCGCTCGGACGTTACGGCGGTATCCAGCCCTCCGAAAGGTGACAACACGTGAAAGCAGCCCAAGTCGCTTCAGCACTGGCACTCGGCGTGGCCGCCGCTGCTCTCCTCACCACGCCGCCCGCGCTGGCCCACTCCCCCCAGCCGGCCCCGAGCCCGCCCCGCGAGCCGGTGACCGGCGACGGCGACGTGATCATCTCGGAGGAGGTCCACGCGGCGGGGCTGATCAACTATTCATGCGGGCCGAACTACAACCCGTACGACTACTACCCCGCCAAAGCCGACCGGGCCCAGCTGGAGTACGCGGCCGGGACGTCCCGCGGTGGCGCGGGCCTCTACAGCGGTACGTGGGACTCCGACATCTGGTGGGCGTGGGGCAGCGGACTGCAGGCGGGCGACAAGGTGTCGCTCGACTGGTCCGACACCGGGGGCTCCTCTTATCACGCCTGCCACAAGACGATCGCCAGTGGCGCGAGCAGCGGGACCACGGGCGGGGTCAACGAGGTGGACGGCCGCTACTTCAGAGCCTGTGTGAAGGGCGGCAGCAGCTGGAGGTGCACCAATTGGTGGCACGTCCGGGGTTCGTGAGCAGCGCCTCCTGACCGGTACGCCCGGCGGTGAACGTCATGCCGGCCGGATCCCTCACACCTTCCGCGCAGAAGGGAGATCCACCCGATGAGAGGCTCTCGTCCCGCCGTCCGCACGGCCACGCGGGCCGCGGTGACGGTCGTCGCCGCGATCGCGACCGCGGCGATCGTCCTCCCGGCCGCCGCGCACGCGGACGGCACGTACCGCTGGCAGAACGAGTACACGCGCCGGTACCTGGAGGTGTACCAGAAGTCGAAGGCCAACGGCGGCATCGTGTCCGTCTGGTCCTACAACGGCGGCAAGAACCAGCTGTGGAAGGACACCAAGACCAGCGCCGGCTACTACCGCGTCCGCAACGTGAACAGCGGCAAGTCCATGGACCGCTGGAACTCGACCTTCTCCCCCAGCTACAACGGCGCCGCGTGCCCGGTCACGCAGTGGAGCTGGTGGGGCGGGCTCCAGCAGCAGTGGAAGGGCCGCAGCGTCTACAGCAGCATCTACAACCGCCGATTCCTCATTTGGTACAACTGGCAGGGCTGCCGGGGCGACATCTGGCACGACACTCTGGGCGTGCTGCAGCCCTTCCATTACTCCAACGTCATTCTCTACTCGCGCGAGTACTGCACCGAGGGCCGCTGGATCGGCAAGGGCGAGTGCTTCTGGAGGAGGAACGGCAAATGAGAAAGGGCACACCACCGCTGCTGGCCGCCGGGGCCGTCCTGCTGACCATCGGAGCCGCCGCGTTCAACCTCCATCCGGCCGCGTACGGCTCCGCCATCTCCCCACCTCTCGACCCCGACCCCCTGCCCACCACGGGTGAGGTTCTGCCGGTTCCCGGGCCCACGGGGGCGCTCGGGCCGGAGCCGTCCCCGATCCCGGAGCCGGCGCTCACCGCCATCCCGTCGGATCCGGGCCTCCCGATGCCGCTCGATCCGTACATGACGTCCATGGCCGACATCCACACCATCGACCTGGCCAAGGACGCCGCGACCGCCACGTGCATGCAGTCGCTCGGCTTCTCGGCCTGGACGGCGGGCGTCGTACGGAACTGGAACCCCGAGGACTACGTGGAGGCGGATCTGATCGAACCCCTCGACGCCTCCGCGGCCTCCAGGTCCGGATACCCGCGGCCCGCGCTCGACCCCGCGGCGGCGGCCGCCGCTTCGGAGCCCGCGGACCAGCGTGCCCCCACACCGGAGGAGATGCAGGCCTACGACGGCACCGCCGCCACGACCGGGCCGGGCCAGGCCATCCCCCAGGGCGGCTGCGCGACGAGCGGCGAGGCCCGCGTCCTGGGCCAGGACCACGCCCTGGCCGCCGACCCCCGGCTGCTGGCCGACGACGCGAGCTTCCTCGCCCTGGAGCACACCGCCGTCGCGCAGGCCCTGACCCAGTGGGTGAGCTGCATGGCGGCCAAGGGGTACGCCTACGACAGCCCGATGAGCGCCCGCGCCGACCTCCGCTGGGCCAACCGGGAGCCCGGTGTGGCCGCCACGCAGGCGGAGAAGCAGGTCGCGGCCGACGACGCCGCCTGCGCGAACGGCGCCGGCCTGCTGCCGACGTACCGGGCGGCGAAGCGCGCCTACGAAGAGATCATGGTGCGGGACCAGCGGCAGGCGCTGACCGAGTCGCTGTCCGTCTTCACCACCTGGGTGCAGCGTGCCGAGGCGGTGCTGGCGGGCCAGTGAGCCGCCGGACCGGCCGCCCGGCCCGCGCGGGAACTGTGCCGAGGCACGTCCTATGTCGAGCGGAGATCACATGAAGCAACACCTGGTCCGCCGCCTGATCACCGCGGCCACCCTCGTGACGGCCCTCGTGACGGTGCCGCCCATGCCGTCGCAGGCGGCGCCCGGCCCTCGCATGGACCCCGAGTTGGCGGAGAAGCTGTCCGCGGGCGGCGAGGTCCGCGTGAACGTGGTGACGCGGGACCGCGCCGGCCTGTCCGCCGCGGCCTCCGCGGTCGGCCCCGGCCAGGTGATCCAGACGCTGTCGCGATTACCGGTGCTCACGCTGCGCGCGGACCGGGCGGACGTGGAGCGGCTGGCCGGACAGCCGGGCGTGGTCAGCGTGTCGGAGGACGTGCCGATCCCGCCGGCGCTCGCCGAGAGCGTGCCCCTCATCGGCGCGGACCGTACCCGGGAGGCGGGGCTGACCGGTGAGGGCAGCGTGGTGGCCATCCTGGACTCGGGCGTCGCGGTCCACCACCCCTTCCTCGGCGGGCGGGTCGTGGCCGAGGCGTGCTTCTCCCCCACCGACCCCGCCTACGGAGCCTCCAGCCTGTGCCCGGACGGCGCGGACCGGCAGGAGGGGCCCGGAGCGGCGGACGCCGACAGCGGGCCGTGCGCGTACCTGGACTGCGGCCACGGCACCCACGTGGCCGGAATCGTCGCCGGTCAGGAGACCGGCGACGCCGCGGGCGGGGTCGCCCCGGGGGCCGGTCTCGTCGCCGTTCAGGTCTACAGCAGGTTCGACTCCTTCTCGTACTGCGGGACCGCCGGGCCGCCGTGCCTGCTGAGCTTCGTCAGCGCTCAGCTCGCGGGCATGGAGAAGGTTCTGGAGCTGATCGACGAGGGCGTCCCCGTGGCCGCGGTCAATCTCAGCCTGGGCAGCGGCAGGTACACCGCGCCCTGCGACGACGATCCGCGCAAGCCCGTCATCGACCGGCTGCTCGTCGCCGGTGCGCCCACGGTGGTGGCCGCGGGCAACAACGGCTACGCCGATGCCGTCAGCGCTCCGGCCTGCGTCTCCTCCGCCATCGCGGTGGGCAGCACCACCGACCAGGACGAGGTGTCCTCCTTCAGCAACCGGGGGCCGCTGCTGGACGTGTTCGCCCCCGGGTCGGACATCGTCTCGTCGGTGCCCGGGGGCCGGTGGCAGTCCAAGAGCGGCACGTCCATGGCCGCCCCGCACGTCGCCGGGGCCCTGGCAGTGCTGCGCCAGGCCCGTCCCGACGCCACGCCGTCCGAGATCGAGGCGGCGCTGGAGGAGACCGGCAAGCCCATCGTGTACGGCGGCGACACCACTCCCCGGATCCAGCTCGACGAGGCCGCCCTAGGCTCAGCCGCCCGCCCCGGTCCGCACCAGCTCTTCCAGACCCGCACCCGCATCCTCGGCAACGCCCAGATCAGCGCCAACTCCACGATGACGGTCCCGGTCGCGGGCGTCGCCGGGCTTCCCGCCGACGGCATCGCCGCCGTCGCCGTCAACATCGCCGCCAAGGGCGACTTCTTCAACACCGGCTCGCTGGCCGTCTATCCCTCCGGCGAGCCCGAACCGGAGGGTGACGTGCTCTTCTACGACGCCACCCGGTACGCCTCGACCATGGTCGTGGCGAAGGTCGGCGACGATGGCACGCTCAAGCTGGAAAACCGCAGCGGCCAGGCCGTCCGCGTCTACCTCGACGTGCACGGCTACACCCTCGACCACGCCGCGGCCACCCTCGGCGGCACCTACCACCCGGCCGCGCCGTCGCGCATCGCCGACCGGGTGCCGGTCCCGGCGCTGGGAAATCTCGAGCTGACGACGCCCGGCCTGCCCTCCCCGCAGAGTGTCGCCCTGACGGTGCTGGTGAAGAGCGCCTCCACCGGCACGATCCGGGTCTATCCCGCCGGTGAGGCCTTCCCCGCCGACGCCAACGTCGACTACCCCGCCAACGCCCAGGTGCAGTTCTTCACCATCGTCCGACCCGGCGCCAACGGGAAGATCAACCTTCATAACCTGGGCGGCGGCGCGGCCGAGGTCTCGGTGGAGGTGAACGGCTACTACACCGCCGCGGAACGCGCCTCCCTCGTCAAGGCGATCGCCCCGGTCCGGGTGAGCGGCGGCGTGACGGTCGCCCCTGGCGGCACGTACGTGCTGCGGCCCTCCGGCAGCGGCGACGTCCCCTCGTCGGGTGTCTCGGCCGTCGGCGTCGCCGTCACCGCGAGCGGAACGGCGAACGGCACTGTCGAGGTCATTCCCCCGGACGCCGCGGCCGCCGTACGGACGGTGGCGTACGCGGCGGGCAGGAACACGGTCGGCTTCGCCACGGCCGCGCTCCGCCCGGACGGCACGGTCGTGCTGAGAAACACCGGCGCCGCGCCGGTGACGATCTCCGTCGACGTCTACGCCTACTTCGGCAACAGGTAGCCCCTACCCAGGCTCTGCGGTTCCGCCCAGCGTCATCCGCCACCCCCCATGGAGCCCATCATGAACAGATTCACGATCAGAGCGCTCGGCATCGGCGCGGCCGCCGTGCTGTTCACGGCCGGGCTCACCCTTCCGGCGGACGCGGTCGCTCCTCCGAGCACCGCCTCGCCGGAGCAGCCGCCCTCGTCGGTGGCTCCGGCCGAGCGGGACCGCGTGCTGGCCGCGGACTGGCGTACCTCGCCGGACCTCGCCTGGAGCGCCGAGGGCGACGCGACCGGCTTCCACCTGCTGACGGCCGAGGAACGCACCGGCTACACCTGGCGCACGCTGGCGACGCTGAGCGAGCCCGGCTTCGACACCGACCGCTGGATCGGCAATGTCTGCTTCACCGCCTCCAGCAGCAAGGCGGTGGCCGTCTACGCGCCGCGCGCCTTCACCAACCGGGCGGACCTGTTCGACCGCGGGGCCTTCACCGCGCTCATCGACGTGCCCACCGGCAAGGTCACCAAGCTGCCGATCCGCTCCTCGCTCGCCTACTTCAATCCCGGCTGCGGACAGGGAGAGCGCAGTGTGATCACGCAGGCCAAGGGAGGGGGTGAACCGGGAGACGCACCGGCGCGCACCCGGCTGTCCGTACTCGACGCGACTTCGGGACGGCTGGCCGCGCCCGTCGAGCGGGCCGGGCAGGTCACGTCCGCCATCCCCGTGAACGGCGGCATCGTGGCCGCCACCGGCGGCAGCCTGCAGTTGTTTCCCGCGCACGGCAAGCCGCGCGAACTCGCCAGGGCGGCGTCGGTCCCGTTCAGGCTGGCCGCCGACGCCGACGGCGGCGTGGTGTTCATGGAGCACCAGGGAGAGGTCGCCCGCGTGCGCCGCGTGCCGCTCGCCGGGGGCGAGGCGGCGGAGCTGGCCTCTGGGCCGCTCACCGACGTCAACGTGAGCGCGGGAACGGGCGGGAAGGTGTTCCTCACCGGGAGCCTCACGCCCGCGCGGCCGCTGCCCGCCCCGGTGACCCGCGTGGACGTTCCCGCCGCGGCCAGGCTCTCGACCCACGGACGGCTGGCCGTCCTGCCGCAGAAACGGCCCTCGATGGGCTCGGGTACGGAGCCGTCCGAGGAATGGGTGCGGGCGATGACCTCGCAGCGCCCCGGCGAACCCCAGGTCGTCCACCTGAAGACCAAGATCACGCCCACCGGCGGGGAGACCGACTTCACGGTAAGGACCTCGGACCGCATGCCCGTCACCGACACCGCCGCGGTCCGCAGGGCAGCGGCGGCCACCGCCGGCTCGGGGACCGGCACGGTCGACACCGGCGCCTACTGTTCCGTGCCGCGCAACGATCCGTACACGCAGGTGTACCAGCCGACGCCGCGCCAGGTCGAGTGGGCCGCGGACCAGGCGGTGGTCGGCAACCTGACGATGCTCCGCCCGACCGGCTGGAAGCAGTCGGGCCTGACGCAGTGGAGACCGCAGGGCGAGTTCCCGCCGCTCTCCCTGGCGGGCGGCGGCCGGGTTCCGGTACAGGTGTTCCTCGGCATCATGTCGCAGGAGTCGAACCTCTGGCAGGCCACGGGCCACGTGCTGCCGGGAAGCACCGGCAACCCGCTGGTCGGCAACTACTACGGCCGCGAGCTCTACAACGGCGATCCGTCCGACGACTGGATGATCGACTGGGACAAGAGCGACTGCGGATACGGCATCACCCAGATCACCGACGGCATGCGCAAGCAGGGCCACGAGCGTCCCTGCAAGCCGGACGAGAACTTCTGCGAGATCGCGCTGCCCGCCTGGAAGCAGCGGGAGATCGCCGTCGACTACGCCACGAACATTGCCGTCGGCCTGCGCATCCTGCAGGACAAGTGGAACCAGACTTACAACGCCGGCCTCATCCACAGCAACGGCGATCCGGCGTGGCTGGAGAACTGGATCTTCGCCATCTGGGCCTACAACTCGGGCTTCCACCCGGACCAGCACGACGGCTCGCCGTGGGGAGTGGGCTGGGCCAACAACCCCGCCAACCCCGTCTACCCGGCCAACCGCCACTTCTTCAACAGCAATCCGCACGACCCCGCCGAGCCGCAGCTCTGGCCGTACGAGGAGAAGGTCATCGGCTTCGCCGCCTACTCCATCTCCACCCCTGACGGCCCCGGTTTCCGCCCCGCCTGGTGGGTCAGCCTCGACGACCGCAACGCCGCCAAACCTCTCCTCACGTCCTTCTGCGACCCGGGCGAGAACGACTGCGACCCGGGCGACAAGGCCGCGCCGTGCAAGCACAAGGACGCCGCCGGCCAGTACGACCTGAAGTGCTGGTGGCACACCCCGACCTGGTACCGGACGTGCGGCAGCGGCGTATGCGGCCACGAACTGCTGCGCTTCGACACCTCCTATCCCGAGCAGCCCGACGGCACCCACTACACGCCCAACTGCTCGCTCAGCGGCATCCCGTCCAACGCCTACGTCGTGGACGACGTGCCGTCCTCGGTGCCCATCGTGCGCGCGGGCTGCAGCAGGACCTGGGGCGACTACGGCTCGTTCACGCTCTACTTCAACGAGACCGACCCGGCGCCGTACGTCTCCAGAGTCGACTTCCACCAGCTCGGCGGCGGCTTCGGCGACCACTTCTGGTTCGCCCACACCAGGGACGCCACCAATGCCGGCCAGCTCAAGTTCGGCGTCACCGGCATCTGGCGCCCGCCCAGCTCCATGACCGGGTGGACGCGCATCAAGGTGCACCTCCCGGAGATCGGCGCGCATACCCAGCTCGCCGACTACATCATCGATCCCGGCGGCAACGCGCCGACCCGGCATCGGATCGTGGGCCAGCACTGGCAGAAGAACACCTGGGTGGATCTCGGCGTGTTCCAGCTCAACTCGGGCGCCAGCGTGTCGCTCAGCAACCTGACCAGACGTGAGGAGGGCCGCGACTGGGACTGGGACATCGCCTTCGACGCCATGGCCTTCATCCCGACGAGCAAGCCCAAGGTCGACTACGTGGCCCTCGGGGACTCCTATTCGGCGGGGCAGGGCAACGAGCCGTACGACGAGGTCAGCAACTTCACCCTGGGCACCCGCGGCTCGACCTGCCACCGGTCCAAGGCCGACGCCTACGCGCGGATGGTCAGCCGGCCCGGCTCGTCCAGCACCATCGAGAGCGAGGCGAGGACCGGCAACGGCACCACCGGCTTCGCCCTGCTGGCCTGCTCGGGCGCCCAGACCAAGCACGTCACGGGCGACGCCTACGCCAACGGCGAGCCGCCGCAGATCGACCAGGGCTACCTGGACGCCGACACCGATCTGGTGACCCTGACGATCGGCGGCAACGACGCCGGCTTCTCCGACGTCATCAGCCGCTGCAGCCTCGGCCTCAACTGCCGCGACGACAGCACCGAGCGCGCCATCGCCGCGCTCGACGGCCCGCTCACCGACACCTATACCAAGATCCATCAGAAGGCGCCGAACGCCCGCATCATCGTCCTGGGCTACCCGCACCTGTTCAACGTGCAGAACGAGGCGCCATTGACCTGCATCAGCTCCTTCCGCATCGGCCAGCTCGACGCCCTGTGGCTCAACGACATGACCGACAAGATGAACGCCGTCAGCTCGGCCGCCATCACCCGTCTGCGCCAGGAGGGGGTCGACATCTCCTTCATCGACCCGGTGCCGGCCTTCACCGGCCACGCGATCTGCGACGACAACCCCTACGTGCGCGCGATCGACATCACCACCGACGGAGCCTCCTACCATCCCAACCCCGCGGGCCAGCGAGCGTACGCCGCGCTGGTGCAGTCCGCGCTGAACAGCTGACCGAAATGTGAGCACCAGTCATGTCGATCTTCATCTCGCGCCCGCTGGCGGCGCTCACCCTGCTGCTGGCCCTCGCCGGCCCGGTCCAGGCCACATCGTCGTCCTCCGAGGTCACCGAGACGGTGATCAAGGAGGGGCGCATCCTCGACCTCACCATCGACTCACCGCTGATCGACGTCCCCGGCAAGGTGCGGTTGCTCCTGCCGCCCGGCTACAGCAAGACCGCGACCCGCCGCTGGCCGGTGCTCTGGTTGCTGCACGGCGGTGGCGGCTCCTACACCGACTGGACCGCGCAGGGCGACGCCGACGCGATCGTGGGCACCCGCGACGTGCTGGTGGTCATGCCCGACACCGGCACCTGCTCGGGCTACATGGACTGGAAGGACCCGGGCGTTCCGCCGCACAAGTGGGAGTCCTTCCACATGGGCGAGCTCTACGACCTGCTGAAGAACGAGTACCGCGCCGGCGACCGGCAGGCCATCGCGGGCCTGTCCATGGGCGGCGGCGGAGCCATCGGATACGCCGCCCGCTTCCCCGGCAGGTTCACCGCCGCCGCCTCCTTCAGCGGAGCGCTCGACAACGA
Organism: Nonomuraea sp. NPDC005650; assembly: GCF_040605375.1. Lineage (NCBI taxonomy): Bacteria > Bacillati > Actinomycetota > Actinomycetes > Streptosporangiales > Streptosporangiaceae > Nonomuraea > Nonomuraea sp. NPDC005650. Next base: position 13,221 of record NZ_JBEXCR010000088.1, on the reverse strand, counting down.
CTATCCGGGCAGCCCCGGCCTGCCTGCGCTGGCCGCGATCGCGAGCGGCGCGTTGACCTGCGGCGTCACCGTCGAGCAGATCTACGGCCCGGTCGGCGGTGAGTACTGGAACCGGTACAACCCGAAGCACTCGCTCGCAGCGTTGCGCGGGACGAGACTCTACATCGCCACCGGCGACGGCCAGGCGGGCAAGGACCAGGCCGGGGTGGGCAACCCCCTCCTGGTGGATCCGGTCGAGCAGTCGGTGTACGGCATGGCCACGCAGGCCATCGACAAACTGGGCGAGCTGGACATCCCAGTGCGGGTGCGCATCAAGCCCTTCCATCGTCACGAGTGGCTCAACTGGCAGGGTGAACTACGGCGCTCGATCGACTTCCTGCTCGGCACCTGACGACCAGGCCACATGTGCGCTCCTTGGCCGACTCCGTGGACATCCGCCCCGGCTGCGGCACTCGCCGACGTCAACGCACGCGTCTGTTGCGGCGCCCGCCGCGGCCGGGCATCGTAGAAGCGCCGTTCCCTTCCTGGAGGCGGACCTTGACGCTGGTGCGGGGGTGAGGGTTTGTCCGGCAGGTCCGCGTCGTTCGCCCGTCGGCTCTCCGCTCTGGACCCGCGGTTGCTCGACCTCGCCCTGGCGGTCGCGCTGGGCGTCGGCACCTCGTTGTGGGAGGTGCTGGAGCTGGGCAAGGGGCGCCCGGCCGATGCGCAGTCGCTGGTGCTGACCGCGCTGGTGAACGCTCCCCTCGCACTGCGCAGGCGGGCGCCGCTCACTGTCCTGGTCGTCTCGACGTCGGCTGCGCTGCTCTACCACCTGCTGGGCCACCACCCGGGGCTCAACAGCATCGGCCCGCTGCTGGCGCTGTACTCCGTGGCTGCGCACGGTTCCTGGCAGGCCGGCGCGGGCGGGGCGGTGCTGGTGGTGGCCGAGTGGACGCATGCCTCGGTCAACCAGCCCGGCGTGGCGCTGTGGTCGGCGCTGGGCCAGTCGCTCATCGTGGGCGGCTGGGCCTTCACCACGGGGACCATCGTGCGCCTGCTGGGCGCGCGCGGCAGGCAACTGGCCGCGCTGGCCGAGCAGTTGGCCGCGGAACAGGACGCGGCCGCCCGCCGGGCGGTGACCCGCGAGCGGGTGCGCATCGCCCGGGAGCTGCACGACGTCGTCGCACACCACATGTCGGTCATCTCCGTACAGTCCGGGTTAGGCCGTTACGTGGCCCTGTCCGACCCCGCCACCGCGCACGCCACGCTGGGCGTCATCGCCGACACCAGCCACGAGGCGCTCACCGAGATGCGGCGCCTGCTGTCGATCCTGCGCGTCGAGGCCCACGAGCAGGACGAAGGGCGCTACGCCACGATGTCCCGCCTGAGCGACCTGGAGACCCTCGTGGAGCGCATGCGCGCGGCCGGGCTGAACGTCCGGTTGACCGTCGAGGGCCCGGCCAGGACACTGCCGCCGGGCCTCGACCTGTGCGCCTACCGCATCGTCCAGGAGTCGCTGACCAACGTGCTCAAGCACGCCGGGGCCGGCCGGGCGGACATCAACCTGACCTACGCGCCCGACCTGCTGACCCTCCGCGTCACCGACGACGGCGCGGGCCCCGCCCCGGGAGCAGGCCGTGGCGGGCACGGGTTGATCGGCATGACCGAACGTGTCAGGCTCTACCAGGGAACGATCACCACAGGCGGTCGCCCGCAGGGCGGCTACGAGGTTCTGGCGGCCTTCCCGCTCTCCCCATCCGAAGAGGACGAACGGATCTGAGGCAGGGCGATGACCAAGGTCCTGGTGGTGGACGACCAGGTGCTCATCCGGGCCGGCCTGGCGGCGCTGCTGCGGGCCGCCGGGCTGGAGGTGGTGGGCGAGGCCGTCGACGGCGAGGAGGCCGTGCGCCTGGCCGCCGAGCTCCGGCCCGAGGTGATCCTCATGGACATCAGCATGCCGCGGCTGGACGGCATCACCGCCATGGAGCGCATCCTGGCCTCCACCGCCGGTCCCCCGCCCAAGGTCCTCATCCTGACCACCTTCGACCTGGACGAGTACGTCTACAACGCCTTACGCCTGGGGGCCAGCGGCTTCCTGCTCAAGGACACCTCCCCCGAGCGCATCATCTCGGCCATCGGCACCGTCGCCGCGGGTGACGTGCTGCTGGCGCCGGGCATCACCAAACGCCTGATCGAGGCGTTCATCGTCCCGCCCGCGCCCCCGCCCTCCCTCGACGGCCTGACCGCCCGCGAGACGGAGGTGCTGCGCCTGGTGGGGCAGGCGCTGTCGAACAAGGAGATCGCCGACCGGCTGTCGGTGAGCGAGGGCACCATCAAGACCCATCTCAACCGGCTGATGAGCAAGCTGGGCCTGAACAGCCGCGCGCAGGCGGTGGTGCTGTCCTACGACTGCGGCCTGGTCAAGCCCGCCGCCCACTGACCGGCGCCTCACCAGGCGATGCGCAGCACCCCCTGTGGACCGAGAGGGCCGGCGGTCGCGGCACGACGTGGTGATCCCGATTGCCGGCTTTTGCGATACGGGCGCCAGACGCCGATGAGCACACAAATAGAGCGGGCGACAGCCGGAGGCCGGCGCCCGCTTTTTTCAGCCGACTACACGGTGGGGTCGGCGTGCTTCGGGGTAGCGGCACCGGTGAGCCTGACCGTTCCCGGCTTATGGATGACGATTTTCTTCATTGCGAAGTCGCCCTTTCTCCTAGACATGAATGAATCGGCGATCGCCTTCACGAGAATCCGTTAGATCTTCATATATGTCAAGATCCTGATATTTCCTGACAGCGGGCGATGCCTTCGGCCGCACGTGCCCCCTCATGCTTGCTGCCGGCCGCCTCGGCCAGTTCGCGTGCCGCGTGAAAGGCGGCGAGCGCCGCCCCCGGCGCGTTCTTGCCGTCGAGCAGCACCGTGCCGAGCCGGTTGAGCGCCTCGATCTGCCCGAGCCGGTCCCCTGTCGCCTCGAACAGCTCGATCGCCTGCTCCAGCAGCTTGACACCGCCCTCGGGATCGCCACCGAGATGCGCCACGAAGCCCAGTTCGCGCAGCGCGTCGGCCTCGCCCACCGGGTAGGGCAGCTTCCGCGCCACCTCCAGCGCCTCCTGGGCGCTTGATCGGGCGGCCACGAGGTCGCCGGTGCGGTATTGGACGACGGTCAGGCTCGTGAGCGCGTTCACCACGCCCATCCTGCTCCCCAGCTCACGGTAGACGGACAGTGCCTCGGTCAGCGTCCCGTGGGCGCCGTCGAGGTCTCCGGTGAGCTGCCGCACGACACCCAGGTTCTTGAGGGCGTTGGCGGTGCCGAGCCGGTCGCCGAGCTCGGTGAAGAGCACGAGCGCGGCACCGAGCTGTTCGTGCGCGGGGGGAAAGTCACCGCTCAGGTAGTGGGCGAAGCCCAGGTTCTTGGCCGCCCGGGCCATGCCGGGCCGGTCTCGCTCACGCTCGAAGAGCGCACGGGCGGCGGCGAAGGACTCCAGCGCCGCGGTGCAGTCTCCGGTGAGATGACGGACCGTGCCCAGGCTGTCGAGCGCCCGTGCCTCACCGAGACGATCGCCCAGTGAGCGGTACAGAACTATCGCGCGGCCCAGCTGAGCCGCCGCCGCGGATGAGGCGCCCATGGCGTATTGCACCTGCGACAACTCCACCAGCACGTCGGCTTCGCCACGAGGATCACGCGCCTCTTTATACAAGGTGAGGGCCGTTGTCAACGCCATTTCCGCGAAACGGAATTCGCCCGCCTTCTTGTGCTCGATTCCGCGGTCCACATATGCGCGAGTCGATAACACCATGGACATTCTATCCCCTTCCGGAGATAATTCCTAAACTAAATGATCTAGACAGGAGAAGGTCGGCTGATGTCCCGAGCCAGTTCCCTCTGGCGCAATCGCGACTTCATGCTGCTCTGGGCGGGCCAGTCGGTCAGCATGACGGGCACCGAGCTGACGGCGGTGGCGTTGCCGTTCGCCGCCATGACCGTGCTGGGCGCCTCACCCTTGCAGATCAGCCTGCTGACGGCTTGCGGTTTCCTGCCCCATCTCGTGGCCTCGTTGCCCGTAGGCGCCCTGGTCGACCGGCATCGCCGCCGCCCCTTGATGATCTGGTGCAACGTGTGCCAGGCCGTCGTGCTCGGCTCGGTTCCGCTGGCCGCCCTGCTGGACGGGCTCGGCTTCGTCCAGCTGTACGCGGTGGCCGTGGTCGCGGCCCTCCTCTCGGTCGTGTTCGACACCGCGTACCAGAGCTACCTGCCCACGTTGCTGCGCGGCGAGCAACTCGTCGAGGGGCACGGCAAGCTGAGCGTGTCGATGTCGTTCGCCACCGTCGCCGGGCAGAGCGGCGCCGGCGCGTTGATCACGGCAATCGGCGCGGCGCGGGCCGTCACCGTGGACGCGGTCTCCTACCTGGTCAGCGCGATGACATTGGCGCTGGTCAGAGCCGAGGAGCCGGTGCCCGCTCCCCGGCCGGCCGGGGCCAGGCTCCGCACCGAAATCCTCGAAGGTCTGCGCTACGTCCTCGGCGACCCACTGATGCGGCCGGTCGTCCTCGCCAACGCCCTGGTCTCCGCGGCGATCGGGGGCGTGTGGTCGCTGTGGATCGTCTACGTCTACACCGAGCTGCACTGGACGGCCGCGCAGACGGGGATCTGCATGGCCATTAGCGCGGCCGGCGGCATCGTCGGCGGGCTGCTCACCCGACGTCTCACCCAGCGATGGGGACTGCCGAGGCTCATGCTCTTCGGCGTCGTCGGGTACGCCCTCGACCTCGTGCCCACGCTGCTGGCCGGTCCGGGCACGGCCGGATACGTGCTGGTCACGGTCGGGCACTGCCTGGCCATCGCCGTCCAGATGACCTACATCGCCGCCAACCGGAGCTTCCGCCAGCTGATCTGCCCGCCCGAACTGATGGGCCGGATGAACGCGACCTCCCGCTGGCTCGCCCTGGGCTCCAAGCCCCTCTTCGCTGTCCTGTTCGGCCTGCTCGCCACCTGGATCGGCCTGTGGGCGACACTGGCGCTCGGCGCGCTGACGTTCGCCCTCCCGACCGCGGTCATGCTCGCCTCCCCCCTCCGCACGCTGCGCGCGGTGCCGTCCCGCACTCCCCAGGAGGAATCGTGTTAGAACTCACCGTCGACGCGCACAGGCGCCACGGCCCGTTCACGATCGCCGCCGCGCTCGCGCACGCGACCGTGCCCACGGTGGCCGCTCCGGAGCTCCACGACCTGGAGCTGCGGGCGGTCGCGCCGGACCTGGACATCCCGGTACGGCGGACGTCGGCCGCCGACCAGCTGGCCAGATCCGAGCGGATCCTGATACCCGGCCCTCGCCACACGCTGCGTCTGGCCAACGGACTGGCGGAGTACCTCCGCCCGCTCCTGCCCATCAGGCTCACGGTCGCCAACCTGGCCCAGGCGGACCCCACCGATCACGAGTTCCTGGAGGTCGTCCGGCGTCGCCTCCCGGTGGACGTCATCGACTCCGGCGACGCTCCGGAGCCCGACCTGACCCCGGAGGAGCACGACTTGCGGGCGTCGGACCTCGAAGCGTCAGGGCTGATCCGGGCGCGCTTCGGCGAGCTCGCCTACCACCGGGAGCGGGGCGGCGATCCCGAGCTGGCGGCCAAGGCGCTATGGGACGCGATGGGCCGCTGCCTCATGGCCGGCTTCCACCACGCCGCGGCCGACCTCGGCGAGCGCGCGCTCGCGCTGGCCGGCCCCGATGACTGGTGGCGGATCGCGTACGGCGTGGCACTGGCCTGCTCCTCCATCGACCGTGAAGACGATGCGCGCAAGCTGCTCGACGAGGCGCGGCGGCGCGGTGTCGGGCCGAAGGAACGCGCCACGTCCGCCTACCTGACGGCGATGCTCCTGGTCCGCCACCACGATCCGGCGCGGCGCGACCCGGAGGAGGCGATGGCATGGATCAACGAGGCGATCATCATCACCTCGCTGCTGCCCGACCTGCGCGAGCGCGCCTTCCACCTCAGCTTCGACCTCAACGGCGCGGCGCTGGTGCAGGTGCGGCGGGGGCGGTACGGCGCCGCCCGTGACCTGGTGGAGCAGGCCGTCGACCTGGCCGAGCGCGACCTGGCCGAGGGCGAGCACCCGATCCACCGGCTGGTGCTGCGGGCCAACCGCGCGACGCTGCTGGCCATGGCGGGCGAGCCGGAGCAGGCGCTGCCCGACCTCGACGCCGCCATCGCCGCCGACCCGGGCTACCCCGACTACTACATCGATCGTGGGAACGCCCTGCACCAGCTCGGACGGCACGACGAGGCGGTCGCCGATTACGAGAGCGCCATGGAGGTCGGCTTGCCGCTGCCCGAGCCGTACTACAACCGGGCCGAGATCCGGTTCGCGCGCGGCGACCTCCAGGGAGCGCTGGCCGACCTGTCCTACGTGCTGGAGCTCGACCCCGAGTTCGTGGCGGCCTACGTGAACCGGTCCGGGATCTGGGCGGCTCTCGGCGAGCACGCCAAGGCCAAGGCGGACGCGCTCCGCGGTCTGGAGCTGGAGCCGTGCAACGCGTACCTGCTGGCGGCCCTGGGGCAGGCGGAGGCCACGCTGGGGCGTCATGACGCGGCGCGAGCGGCGTTCGGCACGTCGCTGGATCTGGATCCGGAGGCGGCGGCCACGTGGGCCGGCCGAGCGGTCCTGGCGTACGAGATGGGCGACCTGGACGGAGCGGTCGCGGATCTGACGCGCGCCATCCAGCTGGAGGAGAGCCCCGCCTTCCTGTTCAATCGGGCCGTAGCCCTGCGGGACCTGGGCGAGCAGGAGAGCGCGCGGTCGGATCTGGAGCACGCGGCGCGGCTGGATCCCGGGGACGAGGACATCCGCGCCCTGCTTTCCGCGATCTGATGGAGGGATCCGTGCACGACTACCGCCGGCTGCTCGACCGCCATGGGGTGACGTGGGGCGAGAAGCTCATCCCCTACGTCGGGGAGGTGCACACGAGCGCCTACCTCATGAACGGTTACGACTACTGGAACACCTGCTTCCGCCAGCTCGGCGGGACGCGCCGCGACATGGACGCGCGGATGGGCGAGCTCGACCTGGACCGCGTGGTACGGGACGCGCTGGGTGGCGACGTCCTGGACAACCTGGCGGCTCTGCGCCTCACTCCCGAAGGGCACCGGTTGGAGGCCCGGACGCTGGCCGTACTCGATGACGCGCCGCTCCCGACCACGCTGCTGCTGGACTCCGGCATGCCGGAGGAGGTCACCGTGACGGTCGACGGCGTCGCGCACGTCGTTCCACCGGGGGGCGCCAAACTGGTGGCGATCACCAGCGCCAGCGCGGTGATCGCCGGAGAGCGGATCGACCTCGGCCCGCTCACCAGGCGGGCACGCGCAGCCCGAGTGCGGCTGCGCGCCGGGTTCCCGTGCAGGTGGACCGTCACCGGTGAGGACGGGCAGGGATGGTATCCGCGGGGCGCCGTCCGCGCTCTCGATGCCCGGCTGCGACCGTACTTCCACGGCGACGACCTGGAGATCGACGTTCCCGCGGAGCGGCTCACGGTGTCCGTGACGCGCGGCATGGAGTACGGCTCGGCCACGGTGGACGTGGAGCCCGCGCCGGGAGCGGAGCTGACCGTCGAGCTGACGCCCGAACGCCTCTACGACGCGGCCGCCCGCGGCTGGTACGGCGGCGACCTGCACGTACACCTCAACTGGATGGGCGACGAACCCGCGGCCCCCGAGCGGGCCGCCGCCGCGCAGATCGGCGAGGACCTGCACGTGCTGAACCTGGTCGCGGGCAACGTGGCAGGTGAGCGGGTCTACGACCGGGAGCTGCTGGAGGAGTGGGTCGGGCGGGACCTGCCGTGGTCGGACGAGAGCCACGTCGCCAGGTTGGGCGTGGAATACCGCAATGACCTGCTCGGACACTTCAGCGCCTTCGGCCTCACCGGCATGCCCACGCGCTTCCACAGCGGCTTCGGTGACAGCCCGGACACGCATCCCAACAGCGCTCCGCTGGCGGAACTGCGCGGCCTCGGCGCGCTCACCGGCTACGGCCACCCGTTCCACACTGATCTGAGCGACACCGACCCGCCGGACAGGGCCGTCGCCGCCGGGCGCAACTGCTCGGCCAGGGAGATCGTGGTGGACGCGGCGCTCGGCCTGATCGACGGCCTGGACGTGCTCAACCACTCCTCCATCCAGGCGACCGCCGTGGTCTATCGCCGGCTCATCGGGGCCGGCAACCGGCTCGCGGTGACCGCCGGCACCGACGCGGTCCTGTCCATATCACGGCGCGGCACCGCGTCGAGCCCGCCCGGCTGGGAGCGCGTGTACGCCTGGGTCGACGGGCCGCTGACCGCCGTTTCCTTCGCCGAAGCCGTACGGCGAGGCCGCACGTTCGCCACCACGGGCCCCTGGCTCGAGCTCGACGTCGGCGGTCACCGGCCGGGCGACACGATGCGGCCGGCCGAGGGTGACACCGTCACGATCACCGCGCGGACCGTCGGCCCCGAGGTGGAGTGGCTCCAGCTCAGGACCGCCGACGGCGTAATCGCGGAGGGCGGCCCCGGCCTGCTCACCGCCGAGCTCACCGTGCACGAACCGACCTATGTGGTGGCCGTGGCGGGAGGCGGGCCGCATCCCCGGTCAGCGCACCCTGGGGGCGCCTATGCGCACACCAGCCCGGTATACATCGGGGATCACGTGGCCAGGCGGGCCGACGTCGAGTGGTGCCTGCGCTGGCTGGACCTCCTGGAGCCGCTGCTGGACGCGGACGGCACGTTCGCCTCGGCCGCGCAGCGCGCCGCCCACCGGGACCTGCACGATCAGGCTCGCCAGGTATACCGGGCCAGGCTGCGCGCGGTGAGCGGATCCTGAATTTGCGACAAGCGGGCATGACTCCGCCGAGTCAGACCTCGGCCAAGCACACCTAGGAGACCAATCCTGGCGATTCGGTTGCTGCGGCCAGTGGCGCAGAGTCCAATGGCTCCCATCTTGGACCCCCGAGCTAGGCCGACACACCCGAAGGAGTGCCCTATGACCCGGGAGCAAGTCGAACAGGCCTTGCGCCGAGCAGAGCAACTCACCGATCAAGCTAGGCCCGCGCTCGACCGGGTGGCCGCGCTCATGGGCCAGAACATCTGGACGGGCCCCGCCGCACAGCGCTTCGCCGACGAGCTGGCCGCCCAGCGCCAGACCCTCAGCAGCGGATGCGCCGGTGTGATGGACGAACTGCGGGCCTTGTTAGCCCGCACGCCGGCCGACAGCCCAGGCTAGCCATGGGCCAGCTGGAGGGCATGGTGCCCGATGGCGTTCGCGCGTTGAAAGCCGCGTTGCACCAGGCCGAAGTCTCGCTGGACTCCATCGGCGAAGAGTTGTGGAACATCCTGCGCGGGGCCTGGTTACCGACCGCCGGAGCCGACACGATCCGTCAGACGGCGGCCTGGGCCGGCAGCCAGGGCCCCGAGATCAACAGGCGGCTGGTGCTCCTGGAGCGCATGGAACTGGTCAGGCCGGAACTGTTCGGCGCGGGCAAGCCACCGATCTCCGTCGACGAGGCCATGCTCGCTCCCGGAGCGCCCCTGCCCACGGCAGGCAACGTATGGGACCGCATCGGCCAGGAACTCCAGGACATCTTCGACCCGAACCTGGTGTCTGCCAACCCGATGGCCGAGCAGGCCAAAGGCGCCGTGGAGAGCGTCGCCGGGCTGGGCCAAATGTTGATCGACTACTCCCCCACCCGCGCGGCCATCGACTTCATGGGCTGGCAACGCAGCGTCAACGACATGACGCAGTCCCTGATGGCCGCCGTCCAGAATCCCGCCGAGTTTGGCAAGGCCTTACTGGACTGGGACACCTGGGCCTCCAATCCCGACCGAGCCTTTGGCCGCCTTATCCCAGACATCCTCGCGGCTGTCGCCTCCGCAGGCTCCAGCAGCACCGCCTCGGCCGGCACCCGAGCGGTAGGAGCACTGGGCAGAGCCGCCAAGAACACCTTCCGCCGCAGGCCGTTGTCCTCCCCTACGCCCAGCGAGCTTGGCCGTATCGGCGAAGGCCCTCCTCTGCTCCGTACAGACGGCCGGGCACCCGGCGCAGGCGGCCGGCCGCACGGGACCGCACGCCCCTCAGACGGGAGCGCCCAAGAACCCCGCCCCGGAGGGAACGGCCCAGCCGGCTCCTCGGCAAGCAAGCCGACGGCGCCGGTCACAAACCCGCTGGAGGACGCCCTCCGGCACCACACCAACGCCGATGGGCGCGCATGGGCACGAGACCACATGCCGCTACCAGACCTGACCAAGGAGGAACTGCGCGCATTGGAGTTCTACGGCGGACCCGGCTACTTGAAGATCAACCCGGGTCTGCGGGCACAGGCTGCCGATCCTGCGCATGTCCTGGATCCCGATGTAGCCGATCACATCGCCGCGATGGACCAGGCGATCGCCAAATCCCACCTGCCGTCCGACGTGGTCCTGCACAGAGGCGTGAACAAGGGGTTCCTGGAGGCGCTGGGGGTAGATATCAAGTCGCCGGCCGAAATGGAAGCGCTGGAAGGCGCCGTCATCACTGAACCTGGATACTTGAGCACGAGCGTGGGCCGGCGAGGCGGGTTCGACGGGGATGTTCGCGTGATGCTGAGGGTCCCCAAGGGATACGACGCGCTCAACATGTATCCCATCACCGGACTATTCGACGAACGCGAGATCCTCCTGCGTCGCGGCACGTCCTACATCGTGCGCGATGTGTACCGTAAAGACGGCCAGTGGTACATGGAAGCCGACGTCGTACCGGAGGGCTGGACCAAACCGCCCGGCTGGAGCGGCCCACCGTCTATGGATGCCGACCTTGGGTGGAAAGGACCCCCCGATGACTGACACCCCGAATCCCCGCTTCTACGATTACGTCACCCCCATCACCGTCTCACGGAGCGACTCCTACGACTTCAAGGCCGTCGGGCCGGTGCGACGGGGCGAGCTGCGCGACCGGGACGGACGACTGCTCGGACATGTGTGGACCGACGATCGCCAAGCTGCGGGATTCACCCGTATCGAGAATCCGGAGCCGGACATGGCTTATGTAAGAGGCCGGATCAGTCAGATCCTCTCCGGAGCATATAAGGCGGGAGTTCCCGCCAGTCAACTCCTGAACCCCGCGTTGTACGCACCGGACTTCGAATTGCGAGTAACACCATGATACGAAATCGGGTGCGGCGACGTAACCGACCTCGTACAAGCAACAAGCGCAGACAGCACGGTTAATCTGAGCGCCAGAGCCACCTCGCTAGACAAGGTGGAAGCGCGCCGCTGCTTCAGGTTCGTGTCAGAAGAGTGCGCAGGAAACGCTGTGTATTTGGATCCGTTGCATACAGACGCGTACCCTTCGTCCCACGCGTGGCGAGCACGCGGTACGTGTTGAGCGCATAGAAAAGGTATTCCTCGGGCGCTAGACGGTTGACTTCCTTGTCGTGGCTCTTGCTTGGCCGCCCCCCAGCCCGAGGGAGTCCGCACGAGGTCGTCCCCGACGATGACGGCATGTCGGTGGCCCAATAAGAGCGTCCTGGAATTTCAACCTCGTCACCGATGACTTCGCCTGCACGCGAGTTCCAGGGTAGCTCCCGCGCGCTGCTCCCGCTCGCGATGTGAGCGCTCGTCCAGGCTTCGAGGTCCAGCGGAGACTCGGCCAAGGCCGGGTCATAGTCCCTGCCACGCCACGGAGAGGGCGAGCCTTCCTGGGCGAACAGGTCGTCGATCCAGCGCAGGTATGACTGGGAACCGGCGCAGCGGAAATGTGAGTGAACGCGTACTTCAGGTGCGCAGCCATACGGCGCAACTCCTCCAGAGTCGTGCCCTCGCTCGGACGGACGATCTCCAGGAGTATCTGATCCACTACAACGGACGCCGGCCGCACCAGTCCCGACAACAACGGCCCCCGGCCACCGCAACGCAACCCGCCCGCGAGGCGACCGACCTCAACCACCTGCAATCCATCCGCTGAAGACCGGTCGTCGCAGGCATGATCAGCGAATACCGTCACGCTGCTTAACCGCAGCTCAGGGCGCGTAACTCAATATTCGGGCGGCCCTCGGAGCTGCGAGGCGCTGAGGCGTGTCCTGCGGCTTTAAGGGTTGACCGGCCACGCCTGCGACGGCTTTCGGGGCGCAGGCGAAACGCTCCAGCGCCCATAGTCGTGGTCACGGGGCCGGCCTCGACGAATCTGCATCCTGGGCCGGGGCCGAGCCGGCGTCAGCGCTCTTCCAGGGTTTCAGAACCGCGGGGATGATGCTCAATGGCGATGCCACTTCTCAATCCTTCCCCAGCAAAGGGAGCGGAGCGCGACTCCGCCCGTCGGACCGCTGTCGGCGTGCGCGGGAATCCCTTGTCGGGAAGGCTGGGCTCGACTCCTCCGTACAGGCCCGGAGGCTCGGGCTGCGACTCTCCATGGACATGTCCTTTGAATCGTGGCGGAAAATCGGCGACCAATTGAGTGTGATTGCCGACTCCTCCACCTGGTGGCTGGGGGATTGGCTCGATTATGGCGCGGAGTACTTCCCCGACCGCTACCGGATAGCCCTCACCAAGACCTCGCTGTCGTACAAGACACTCAGAAACTACGCGTGGGTGGCCCGCAAATTCCCGATGTCCCGTCGACGGGACCCGGAGGACGAGCAGGAGATCTGGCTCACGCGCGCGGAGACCGGAGGCTGGCCGCAGAGCAAGTTGCGTAAAGAGATCCAGGCGAGCCGCGCCCACGCCGAGGACGGCGGCCAGGCCAGGGTGACCATCTCCGTTGAGGTCTCCTCCGCGCAGGAACAGCGCTGGACCGCGGCGGCGCGGAGCGCGGCCGTCCCCCTGCCCGAATGGATCGCCGGCACCCTCGACGAGGCCGCGGTTCGCACCGGCCGGTAGACCGTGCGTCGCCCGGGGAAAGAACCGCTCCCCGGGCGACGTTCACGCTCGGCCCGGCAAGGCACGAACCGAGCACGGCCGACATCACCCACGACCATTCCACCGATGACGACAGCTACCCCTGATCCTGTCTCCGCTGTTCCAGTCGGCGGTCTCGCCCGAGTCGGCACCCTCAGCCGTCCGTCATGACGTAGCGGATGGGGAGGCGTTTGAGCCCGCCGACGAATGTGGTGGCGGTCCACACGGGCTCGCCATCCAGCTCGACGCTCGCCAGCCTGGGGACGAGTTCGGCGAAGAGCGCGCGGATCTCCATGCGGGCGAGCGCGGCGCCCAGGCAGTAGTGGACGCCGAAGCCGAAGGCCAGGTGCCTGTT
>NZ_JBEXCR010000087.1:0-28152 GCF_040605375.1 Nonomuraea sp. NPDC005650 | reverse complement strand
TCCAGCGCCTCGACCGCCGTGCGATAGTTCACCGGAAGCCGCCCCACCCGCGCCTTGTACTGCCGGTAGCGCTTCTTGTCCTCCAACGGCCCCGTAACCGTCTCCAAAGCCTGCCGCAAGCGGCTCTTCGGCTCACTCGACTCTGCGGCCATGACTACTTACCCCCTTCGCGGAGCTGTTCGAGCCGTTCCGTGAGGAAGCTCCAAGTCCTCCAGAACTCTTCGAGATACGCCCGTCCCTGAGCGTTCAAGGAGTACACCTTGCGCGGCGGCCCCTTCTCCGACGGGACCTTCTCCACATCGACGAGACCGCGCTGCTCGACCCGGACCAGCAGCGCGTAGATGGTGCCCTCGGCGATGTCGGTGAAGCCCTGCTCCCGCAGCCACGCCGTGATCTCGTAGCCGTACGCAGGCCGGCCGGACAGGATCGCCAGAACGATGCCCTCCAGCACGGCCGTCGCCTGACGCCACACGAGCGCCAGCCCCGGCTCTCGGCGAGGGCCGCTCCGATGCCTCTTCGGCATCATCACCATCAGTAGCCACCCCCGACCTGCCACACTGGCCATCCAGAGGCCGACGGCCGTTGCGAGTGACCGGGATCGACTGGAGGCTCGGGTGAGACGGAGGGTCGCGGTCGCTGCCGCGTGCACGATGGTCTCGCCCGTCCGCTCACCGTTTGCCCCACACCGCGCGGACCACTTCGGCGAGAGCGCGCAACACCCGTGCCCGGTCGTCCGCCGCGCAGCCCCGGGTGGCTATGAGGACCATCAGCACCGCCGCGACGGCCGCGCACGCCACGCCGGCCATCGGCACCAGTGCCCACATCGCGAGGTTCATCGACGCGTCCTTTCCCTGTCCGGCAGCCGATCGGCCGGCTGCGCCGTCGCCCGCCAGTTCAGCCGGTGTCCGGCGGCAGTTGAAGGGTTGCCGGACACACCGGATAGGCGCCGGAAACGCCCAGGTGGCGGGGGCTCCGACCGGCGATCCGGCCGGAGGCGCCGGATGGACGCCCGCCTCCCCGGGCCCGCCGCATGACCGGGACCGGGCATCTGCCCGCGCCGCGAGCGGTGCTGAAACAGGAGCTGGGCCGCCTGGAACGGCTCGCCCGCGACCGGACGCCCACGTTCTCGCGGGCCAAGGCCATCGACCAGGCCAACGATCTGCTCGCCGCGCAGCGGATCGAAACGGCGCTGACCCCGCAGACGGTCGGCGAGTGGTTCACCAAGGGCAGCGTCACCAGGGACTTCCCCCTGCTCTGGGCCCTGGTTCGCGTGCTCCTGGAGCACACGGACGTCCCGGCCCCCTACCACCCGGGGAACGCATGGTGGCGTTCCCAGCACGAGCAGTGGAAGACGCGCTGGGAGCAGGCCCGCGCCACCGGTGCGCGGCACCCGGCCGGCCCCCGCCCCACGACCGCCGAGCCAGGCGAGGGCCCGTACCCGGGGCTGGCCGCGTTCGGCCCCGAGACGGCGCGATACTTCTTCGGGCGCGGCGAGCTCAGCGACACGCTCGCGGCCCGGGTGCGGGAACAGCCCGCGCTGGACGGCCCGCTGCTGGTGGCCGGGCCTTCGGGGGCGGGCAAGTCGTCGCTGCTGCGCGTCTGTCTGCTCCCCGCCGCCGACCGGTCCCCGTCCGGCGCCCCCGTGATCTTCACGCCGGGAGACGACCCCGTCCGGGCCCTCGCCGAGCGGTTCTGCGGCGACGACGCTCCGGCAGACGTACGCCGGCGCCTGGTCGAAGATCCTTCATCTCTACGGGTCCCGCCCAGGCCGGACGCTCGCCCGGGGACCGTCATCGTCGACCAGTTCGAGGAGATTTTCACCGCTCGCGTCGAGGAGAGCGAGCGCCAGGTCTTCATCCGGGCACTGCACGCGGCCTGCCGGTCCACGGTCGTCGTCATCGGGATGCGCGCCGACTTCTTCGGCCACTGCGCGGCCTATCCCGAGCTGCTGCCCGCCCTCCAGCAGCCGCTGATCGTCGGGCCGATGACCACGGCCCAGCTACGCGAGGTCATCGAGGAACCCGCCAGACGCGCGGGCATCCCCGTCGAGGCGGGGCTGGTGGACCGGCTCCTCGACGACCTGGGGGCCACCTCCACCGTGGGCAGCGGCGTACTCCCGCTGCTCGCCCACTGCCTGCTCGTCACCTGGAAGCGCGAAAAGGGGCAGCAGCTCACTCTGGCCGGCTATCGCGCGACCGGAGGGATCGGCAAGTCGCTGGCCTACACCGCGAAGGACACGCTGCAGGGGCTCGATCCCGACCTCCGTCCGGTCGCCCGGCGGCTGCTGCTCCGGCTGGTCCGCCCCAGCGAGGGGACGGAGGACACGCGCCGCCGGACGCCACTGACGGAACTGCTCCCGCCCGAGGGCACCCCCGAGCACGAAACGGTCCGGCAGGTCCTCGACGCGTTCGTCACGTCCCGGCTGGTGACCGTGGACCAGGACACGGCCGAGATCACCCACGAAGCGCTGATCCGGGCCTGGCCGCAGCTCCGCGCCTGGATCGAGGAGGGCCGCGCCTCGCTGCGGGTCCGGCACCAGCTCAACGAGGACGCCAGGGAGTGGACCGGGAAGGGTCGCGACCCCGCGTTCCTGTATCGGGGCACCCGCCTGGCGATCGCGCGGGACGCCACCGAGGACGACCGGGCGGAGCTCGGGCCGGAGGCACAGGCCTTCCTGGAGGCCGGCATCAGGTACGACCAGGCCGAGCGCGACGCGGACCGGCGCCGCAGCCGCAACCGCACAGTGCTGAGCGCGGCGCTGGCGATCCTGCTCCTCATCGCCACCGGCACCGCGGCCACGGCCATCGTCCAGGGCCGGGCGTTGAACGAGCGGGCCCAGACCATCTCCCGGCAGCTCTATCAGGCCACCGCAAGCCGGCTGGCGGGGCTGGCCGTCACCATGCGCCGCGCCGACCCGATCACCGCCAAACAGCTCTCCGTCGCCGCCGCGAGCCTGGCCCCCGACTCTTACGAGAGCCGCAACGCCCTTCTGACGCTCTACGCCCAGCCGGAGCTGTACACCTACCGTCCCCCGGGAGTCGACGAGAGCTGGCGCACCGACACCGACCGAGCCGGCCGGCTGCGCGTCTACGTCCGGGGCAACGACGTGAAGGTCGCCGACGTCGACGCGCGCCGGGTGATCAGGTCGTTCATCTTCCCCGGCCAGCCCCTGAACACCGACGACTTCGCCCGGCTCCGCCTCAGCGACGACGGGAAGACCTTGGCGCTGCCCCTGCAGGACGGCACCGTCGTCCTGCTGGACACCGCGACCGGCCAGCCCCTGCCGACCACCATCGAGGCGGCTCCGATCCTGGACCTCGTCGGCGACCACCTGCTGATCGCCAAGGCCCCCACCCTCACGAGCCTGTGGGACACCTCGTCCGGCAAGCTCCTGGTGCGGATTCCGTACTACCCGACGTCGGCCGAGGTCACCCCGGACCAGCGGCAGCTGATCACCACGCACGACGCGGATCTGGATTTCTGGGATCTGCGCACCGGCCGCAGGACACGCACCGTACGGCAGGCCAAGGGAGCCAAGCCGATCTCGCAGATCGCGTTCAGCCCTGACGGCGAACTCCTCGCTCTGGTCCAGAGCGACGGGCTCGTGACGGACAAGCGGCTCGGGCTCGTCCCCTTCAACCGGCTCGACCCGGCCCGCATCAGGTGGCGGACCATCCCCACCCCCTCCGTCCCCGCCGTCGACGAACAGATCATCTTCAGCTCCACCGGCAGGTACGTCTCCTTCAACGGCGCCGTATGGGACACCAGGGACATTCTGGACGCGGGGGCCGCCGTGGCCGCGTTCGACCATCCGATCTTCGCGTACGCCGCCGCCAAGTGCGTCAACTACAGGTTCGGGCCCGGCGATCGCACCCTGCGGTGCCATGAGGACGACTCCTCCGCCACCCGCGTGGTGTCCCTCGGCGCCGTCCGCGACCCGGTCGCCTTCGGCGGCATCACGGAGCTCAGCGACGACGGTACGACCCTCGTGGTCGACGACGCGGGGCAGCCCGCGATCTGGGATCCCATCACGATGGTGCGCCGGAACACGATCCTCGCCGAACGGCGGGCCGGCCCCGTCGAGTACCGGCTGTCCCCGGACGGCCGCCTGCTGGCCAGTATGGAAAGCGACGGGAACACCTACATCTGGGACGTGGCCACGGGCCGCAGGAAGGCCGTCCTGAGGACCCGGCTCCGCAGCGCCGGTTTCGACTCTGTCGCGTTCTCGCCTGACGGCGGGACCTTGGCCGTGCTCACCATGCACACCTCCAGGAACGCCTCCCTCCTGACGCTGTGGGACATCGCCTCGCAGACCCCGCGCGCCTCGATCATCGGCCGGCCCGCCGCCGGGCAGTACGGGGTCCTCGGCATCGAGATCTGGGACCGTCACCTCTTCTTCAACCGGGACGGGCGGACCATCATCTCCGCCTCGGACCAGGGCATCGTCGACGCCTCCACCGGCGAGCGGGTGGTCCCGCCCGACTCCGGCATGGATCGTCCCGTGGCGCTGAGTCCTGCCGGTGTTCTCGCCGACTTCCACAACGACAGCGGCAAGCTCACCCTCCGGAACAGCCGATCGCTCCAGCAGACGGGACAACTGTCCATCGGCGGCGCCCCGGCGGCCTTCTCCCCCGACGGACGTCTCCTGGCCGTGGCGGACATGACGGACCAGATCCAGCTCTGGGACGTCGCCACCAACCGGCCCGTCGGACTGCCGTTCGCCGGCTTCCAGCCGGACGCCGGCTCCTTGAGGCTCAGCAGCCTGAACGCGCTGGCCTTCACCCCGGACGGCTCGGCCGTCCTGTCCCTCGACGACCACGACCGTCTCCGCACCCACCTCATCGCGCCCGGCAAGATCAGGGACGCGCTCTGCGCCCAGTTCGGCGCCCTGTCCCCGACGGACTGGAACACCTACGTCCGCGATCTCCCCTACCGGAACAGCTGCCGGACGATCTGACGTGATCACAGATCGGCCCGGACTCTGGATGAGCAAGGCGACGTCGGGCCGCGGGTCGGCGAGATCGTCCAGGGCGGCTCTGGACGATCTGGAGCGGGCGGGCGGGCCGATCCGGTGGCGCACTTCGCCGTGCCGTCGCCGGTGATGGCCCTGCTACGGCACCCCGCCGCCCGCGGACGCCTGCAGGCGGCGGCTCAGCACCGATCGTCCGTCGCGGACAGACCTGAGCGTGCCGGACGTAGCGCGGCGAATCGGCGCGCCGACCCCGTCAGGGCTGAATATTGATGAAGGGGTCCCAGCAGTAGTAGCCCTGCTTCTCGCCCTTGTGGTTGAGAATCATGAAACTGAAGTTGTAGGTGACGGTCCCCGTGTCCAGGACCTCGCACTCCCAGTAGTAGCTGTTGATCTTCTGGGTGGTGGGGTTCAAGGGGTCCTGGCTGTTCGGCTGCGGCTCGCTGAGAACCACCGATCTCGGCGCGGGAGTGCTGATCAGATCCTTCCCGGCCAGGGTGTTGAACCGGTAGAGGATGCCGGTGTACTCGGAGTTCAGGGACAGTGTCGTCTCACGCCACCTGATGATATCCATCGGGGAGGCGTTGATGGTCAACTCGCTTCCCGGAGCGCCCCCGAGTTGGTTCTGCCGGGTGGTCATGTAGATCAAGTTACTGCTGTCGGGGATCGACGTCGGCCCGTTCGGATCGGTGTTCTTGCCGAGCCGTCCGAGAATGGTTTCCGCGTCGATGGCGATGAGGACGTTGATGAATTCCGACATGCAGAAATTCTCCCTGTCGTGTCCGAAAAACAGAACCGTAGTCCAGAACCCCAGTCCGCGACTTGGTCGTAAATGCGGTCGCCCGGTGACGCGCACGTCGCGATGACCTCCATTCACAGCCGGGAAGACGACATGGTGCACGTCGGAGCGGGGGTGACGTGCGGGCCCGCAGGCCGCTGGACGAACACCTCCACCATGATTTTTGACGTTAAGTGCCGTCAAGACCGCATAATGTAACCTAAATAAGATCGTGTTATTCCGTAACGCTTCGCGTCAATACGATGACCAGCCGAGATGCGCTCCCCAGAGAATCAGGAGGGCGCGCCACACCTCGGCCAGATATGGCGAATAAGATAGGCATGCATTACCAAGGTGTTCGCCTTCGATTTGATCACAAGCCGGGGGATCGGGCAAAATTCAAGTCCTAAAAGCGCGGCTGGGCTCGCCCCGCAGCCTCGACCGGCCGGTACGCCCCACATTGGCCGGTCGAGGGTCGGCTGCCGGGGACCTCCCGCGTGCGCAGCTCGGCGAGCCGGGCGATGCGCACAAGACCATCCCGTGAGGTCAGTTGGGGCGGACGGACAAGGCGTGGCGGAAGACGTTGTGCGGGTCCCAGCGGCGCTTGATCTGCTGGAGCCGCGCGTAGGTGTCCTTGTAGTACAGCGTGTGCCACGGAGTGCCCGAGGCGTTCCACTGAGGATCGGCCAGGTCCCTGTCCGCGTAGTTGATGAAGCTGCCGTCATCCGCGTCACCGGCCGGAACCCCGCCGCTGTCGGCGTAGATGTCTTGGTACAGGTCCCTGATCCAGCTCAGGTGCCGGGTGTCTTCGGCCGTGCCCTGCCAGCCGACGAGGTAGCCGACCAGGAAGACCGAGTCGCGATGGGGCACGGCGGTAGCGGTCGGTGAAACGGCGTTGACCCGGCCTCCGTAGGTGTTGATGAAGAGATTCGCGTACGGATAGTTGTAGTCGGACCGGGTCAGATGCCGATAGGCGGTGGCGATCTGCCGGTCGGTGAGGCGCCGTCGCCGATACCCGGACTTGATCTTGATGCGCAGGTCGGAGGCGCCCGACTCGTAGGCGAAGGCCTGCGTGGCGGCGAGCCACGGCAGGGTGGACGACTGGCGTGCGGGCTGTACGGGAACGCCCCGCCCGAGCGCGTTCACCAGGTCGTCGAGCAGAGCCTGCGCGCCGGAGTCGGTGGCCACCTGCCCGGAGAGGGTGATGGTCTCGCTGGGCCGGCTGGGCAGGGCCAGTTCGCCGTACAGGGCGGCCGCGGGTGAGCCGGGGGCCGAGTTCCGCTCGCCCCATTCTCCGAAGTTGCGGACCAGCCGGACGAACGCGTCCTGGTCGAGCTCCGACCAGGCCCACTCCAAGGAGTAGTGCAACACCGTGGAAGGAGGCCGGGGCAGCAAGGTGGCGGGCTCGCCGCCATGAGCGTCCGGGGACCGGAACCAGTACCGGGTGACGATCCCGAAGTTGCCGCCGCCGCCTCCGGTGTGAGCCCACCACAGCTCCCGGTTCGGATCCGACGGTTCTCGGGTCGCCACCACGCTCGTGGCCTTTCCCGAGGGTCCCACCACGACCACTTCCACGGCGTACAGGTGGTCGACGATCAGGCCGTGCAACCGGCACAGGGCTCCGTATCCGCCGCCGCAGACATGTCCGCCTATGCCCACGTCGGGACAGGTTCCGCCGGGGATGGTGACACCCCAGCCCAGGAACAGCTTCCGGTACGCCTCGCCCAGCGTGGTACCCGCCTCGACCATGAAGGCGCCACGGCGCCAGTCGTACTGGACCGCGTTCATCGATGACAGGTCGATGAGCGTTTGCACGGACGGATCGTCCACCAGGTTCTCGAAGCCGTGACCGCCGCTGCGGACCGCGATCCGCCGACCCGTCCGTACCGCTTCGTCGACCGCCTCCAGTACGTCCTCAGTGGAGACGGCCGGTCGCACGTGTTCGGGCGCGCACTGGAATCGCTGGTTGTAGCCCCTCGACACCAGCCAGCGATAGCGGGGATCGCCCGGGCGCACCATGTCCGGCGCACGAGGGGCGAAATCTGGATCAGCGGCACCAGGGCGAACGGTCCTTTGTGTGGTTTGACTCACGGTTGGCCTCCTCACGCCCAGCCACGGTCGAGCGAAGTCGCACTGACTATCCAATCGACCGCGATTCGAAATACGACGCGTCCAAGCTATGAGGCCGCCGGATGCAATCCGATTACGCTTACCCCCCTAGTAAAGGTAGGGTTAACCGGATTGTCAGCGGCGGATGAGCCCTGCGCGACGGGGCTGCCTCGGCCGCCCGTCAGCTCGTGCGGTGCTCGACGGGGTGCTGAACGAGGCGCCGCAGTGAGTCGCGTTCAGGATGCGGCGGCGGCTGATGGGGACGGTGAGGCAACCGGGTCGCCGGGCAGCATGGCGGGGACCGGCTGTGCCCGGGCGGCCCAGCGGCCGTCGTCGCTGCGGATGATGCGTACCGGGTGGTCGAAGCACGTGCTGACCAGCTCACTCGTCAGAACGTCCGCGACCGGCCCGGCGGCCAGGCAGCGTCCATCACGCAGCAGCATGGAGTGGGTCGTGGTGGCCGGCAGCTCCTCCAGGTGGTGGGTGACCAGCACGGTCGCCAGCGACGAGTGCCGGGTGCGCAGGGCGTCGATGCTGGCCAGCAGCTGCTCGCGGGCGGCCAGGTCGAGCCCCGTTGCGGGCTCGTCAAGCAGCAGGAGCCGGGGCTGCGGCATGAGGGCACGGGCGATCAGCGCGCGACCGCGTTCGCCCTGGGAGAGGGTGGGCCACGTCGCCTGCGCTCTGTGGCTCATCCCAAGCATGGCGATCAGCCGATCCGCCCGCTCGGCCTCCTGCTCGCCGGGCGCCCAGCGGGGGACGAGCGCGGCGGTGTTGGTCAGCCCGGTCAGCACCACGTCGCGGACCCGCAGCGGCCCGTCGGGGGTGTGACGCGGGTTGACGTGCCCCAGGTACGAACGCAGCTCGCGGACGTCGACCCGGCCCAGGGTGCGGCCGAGCACCTCGACCGCGCCGCGGGTCGGGTGGGTGACGGCGCCCAGCAGTCCGAGCAGGGTGCTCTTGCCCGCGCCGTTGGCGCCGAGCAGCGCCCAGTGTTCCCCGGGGCCGACGGTGAGCGAGATGCTCTCCAGCAGGTGACGGCCGTCGCGGACGAGATCCACGGCGTGTGCCCGCAGCACGTGCCCGGTGTCGGCCGGACGGGAGACGATCGTCATCGGACCGCCTCCCCGCCGCCGGTCCGCCCGTGCGCCGCCTCCCCGCCGGCCGTCCGCCCGTGGGCCGACTCCGCGCACTCCGACAGCCGCGGCCCCACCTGCCCAGGCCGGGGCCAGGCTATTGCTGCCACCACGCACGCGCTCCTCTCATCTCGCAGGCCATCCAACTTATCAGGTTCTCAGACATCTGATGTTTGAGTTGACGGCGTCTGTTCCGGCCTGGCAAGATCTCCGCCTGTCAATCATCCAGAGGACTCGAGGGACCTGGCCCTGTGACGGTCCGGCAACCTCCCCGGCGGCAGTCGGCGGGAAAGGTGCCAATGCCAGGAACGATGAGGGAGTCTCGATGAGCATGCGGCTCGACGTTCCCGTGCTGACCGGCCATCTGGTACGGCTGGAGCCGCTGACACCGGGGCACGTCGCGGATCTGGCGGAGGCGGCCGAGGAGGAACGGTCGTCCTACGGCTTCACGCTGGTGCCCCGCGCGCAGGGCATGAAGAACTACGTGGAAACGCAGCTCGAACGCGGCGGGCTGACGCCGTTCGGGCAGGTCCGGGTCGCCGACGGCAGGGCGGTGGGCTGCACCGCGCTGTGGGATCCCCGCCCCTGGCCGGATCGGCCCGGCCTGCGGGCGATCGAGATCGGCTTCACCTGGCTGGCCGCCTCGGCGCAGGGCACCGGGATCAACGCCGAGGCCAAGCTGCTGCTGATGTCGTACGCGTTCGAGAAGCTCGGCGTCGCCCGCGTCGACCTGAAGACCGACGCCCGCAACCTCCGCTGCCGCCGCGCGCTCGAACGGCTCGGCATCCCCTTCGAAGGCGTGCTGCGCTCCTGGTCCATGTCGTGGGCGCCGGGCGAGGAGGGCACGCTTCGCGACTCGGCCATGTTCGCCGTGACCGCGGCCGAATGGCCGACGGTGAGAGCGGCGCTCACCGCTGCCGGCGGGCAGCCCGGACCGGCGGAAGGCTGAGCGCAGGCGATGCGGTCCGCCCTCGCCCTGGGCGAACGCGGGTCAATGTTGCCGCTCGATCGCCTGCGGCGTCTCGGGTACTTCGCTGCTTTCCAGCGCGTGCCTTTCCTCGGCCGTGATGAGGTTGAGGCCCTGCAGGATGGCGATCGAGCGCCGCCAGGATCGGCGGGCGTCGGGGGTTCGGCCGGCGTCGTGGAACGCGCGGCCCAGCCCCCACAGGATGTCGGCCTCCCGGAACTCGCCGATGGGGCCCGCTTCCCTGTGGAGGGCGAGCGCGTGCTGGTAGCAGGCCACGGCCTGCCCCGGGTCTCCGGCCAGGCGGTGCGCCTCGCCGAGATACCCGACGACGAGTCCGAGATAGGCCCGGATACCGGCCTCCCTCAGGATGGGAATCGAGCGAGTGTGCGCGGCGATCGCCTCGGAGTAGCGTCCCGCCCGCTGGTAGGCCAGCCCCAGGTGCGTGAGGACCGCCCCGTGGGTCAGGCGGTTGTCCGCCTCGCCGACGTGGGCGAGGGCACGCAGGTGGTGGGTGATGGCTTCGTCGTGGCGGCCCGCCCTCCGGTGGGCGACCCCGAGGTAGTCGAGCAGCGCCGCCTCGCGACTGGTGTTCCCGGCCCGCCGGAAGGCGGTCCTGGACCTGTTCAGGTGGCGGATGGCGTCGTCCTGGCGCCCCATGTAGATGTACGCCCAGCCGAGATCGCCGTGCGCGACGGCCAGGTGGAGCGGGTCGTGCGTGTGCTCCGCGGCCACCAGCGCCAGCTCGCCGAGCTGGAGTTGCTTGAGGTAGAGGCCGCACTCGTGCAGCAGGACGGCGAACGCCGTGGCCAGGCCCACCACCTGATCCACGACCGGCGTGCGCGTCGCCTGCGCCACGGCCGCCAGGATGTTGTCCGCCTCGGCGGCGATCCACGCCCTCGCGTCCCGGCTCGACTCCAAGATCACGCCGCGGCGGATCAGGTCGGGCGGCCCGATCGCCAGCCGCCACGTACTGCCCCTGTTCAGGGTCCGGGTGATCGCGCGGACGGTGGCCAGGTAGTGATGGACGAGCCGGCGGAGGGCCGGCTGCCGCTCCTGCCGGCCGTCCTCCTCTTCCGCGCGCTCGCGGGCGAACAAGCGGAGCAGGTCGTGCAGCCGATAGCGGTCCGGGAGGTAGCCGTCCACCAGTTGCGCATCGGCCAGGTGATCGAGGAGATCCCGCGCTCGTTCCTCGGGGAGGTCGGCCAGCGCGGCGGCGGCGGACAGGCTGATGTCCGGCCCGGCGAGCATGCCGAGCAACCGGAACATCCGCGCCGCGGTCCGTCCCTGCGAATCGGCGTGCAGATCCTGGTAGCCGGCCTGGAAACTCGCCCGGAGCGCCCGGTCGTCGGCGCGCAGCTCGTCCAACCGCCGCCCGCTGTTCGCCAGCCGCTTGGCCAGGACCGCGAGCGACCAGGCCGGCCGGGCCCTCAGCCGCGCCGCCGCCAGGCACAGCGCCAGGGGCAGGCTGCCGCACAGCCGTACCACCTCGGCCGCCGCGGCCGGCTCGGCGGCGATCGCCGCCTCCCCGACCGCGGCGCGCAGCAGGTCGAGGGCCTCCCGGTCCGGCAGCACGCCCAGCGGGATCTGTACGGCGCCTTCGAAGGAGGTGAGCCTGCGCCGGCTGGTGATCAGCACCACGCACCCGGGGCTGCCGGGAAGCAGCAACCGAACCTGCGCGGCGTCGCGGGCGTTGTCCAGGATGATAAGCAACCGCTTGCCGCGCGTCAGCGACCGGAATCGGCCCGCGGCCTCCTCCAGGCTCGCGGGTATCGCCGCGTCGGCCACCCCGAGGGAACGCAGGAAGCGGCGCACGGCCTCCAGCGGCTTCACCGGGCTGGTGTGGGGCGTCTCGCCGTGCAGGTTGATGTACAGCTGACCGTCGGGAAAATCGCCGGCGACGGCATGCGCGACGTGGATGGCCAGCGACGACTTCCCGACCCCGCCCAGCCCGCTGATCTGGCAGATCCGCGGCCCGCCGGATCCGGTCGCGCTCAGCGTTTCGTACGCGCGGGCCAGCTCTTCCGCCCGCCCGGTGAAGGAGACCAGGTCGGCGGGCAACTCGGCGGGCACCGGCGGGGCAGGCACGCCCTCCGGCTCCTCCGCCGGGCGGCCATCGTGATCAAGGACGGCGGGATCGCCTCCCGCCTGAACGAGCTCCTCCAGGATGCGTCGGTGCAGCCGCTGCAGCTCGCTCCCCGGGCTGATCCCCAGCTCCTCGACCAGCCGATCACGCAGGTCACGGTAGGCGGCCAGCGCGGCCGCCCGTCTGCCGTCCTGGCGCAGCGCCACCATCGTGAGCTGGACCGGCCGCTCCCGCAGCGGGTGCTCGCCGACCAGCGAAGGGAGCTCGGCGAGCGCCTCGTAATGCCTGCCCAACCGCAGGTCGATCGCGATGCGCTCCTCGACCGCGCTCAGCCGCTCCTCCGCCAGCGTCGCGCCGAACGCGTCACGCAGCCAGCCGCCCGCCACGTCGGCCAGCGGCGGTCCGTGCCACAGACGCAGCGCCTGCCGTAACAGGTCGGACGCCAGGCCGTGCTCGCTCGCGTACGCGCGGGCCACCAGCTCGCGAAAGCGCAGCAGGTCCACCCGCCCCGGGTCGAGGACCAGCCGGTATCCCGGCGGCGAGGTGGCCAGCTCGGTGCCCGGCACCCTGGCGATCAGCCGCCGGAGCCTGGAGATGTATCCCTGAACGGCGTTGCGCGCCGTGGCCGGAGGCTCCTGGTCCCAGACCGCCTTCATCAAGCGATCGAGCGGGACCGTCCGGCCCGCGTTGAGCAGCAGCATCGCCAGCACCGAGCGCTGCTGCGGGGTGGCGGGGCCGAGAAACTCCTCACCCGCCCAGATCCCGACGGGCCCGAGCAGGCGGAACTCCACGGCGTCCGGCTCGTGCGGCTTCGGGAACCGGCTGTCAGGCGCCGTCATGTCCTCGCGTGCCGTCCGGGGTGGTGTCCTCACGGCCCATACGATCATTATATTCATCGCCGGGTGAACAGATCGTCACCTGTTCGAGCAGACCGCCGACCGTGGGGCGGCCGGTGGCGGCGAAGACGGCTTGACTCTGACACCGTGTCACGCGGCACGGTTCGGGCCATGTCCATCACCTATGTCGGCTCCGGGCCGTACTGCTACGCCAACTCCCTCGCGATGGTCCTCGGCGACCAGGCGCCGCCTCCGGCCGTGATCGAGGTCCTGACCGGTTCCCCGTACGGAATGCAGCTGATCAGCGGGCGCCTTCCGCTGTTCGACCCGTTCGGCTGGGACCCCGAGATCGGGCTCGACGCCGCGATCGACCTCCTCGGCTGGGAGTGCGAGCGCGTGGACGGGGGAAGCGCCGCAGCGGCGCTCGACCGGCTGCGCCGCGCCTGCCGGAACGGTCCGGTGCTGGCCGGGCCGCTGGAGCTCGGTCTGCTGCCGTACCAGCCCGGGTCGGGCAAGGCGATCGGCGCCGACCACTACGTGGTGGTGCTGGAGGTGGACGACGACACCGTGCTCGTGCACGACCCGGAGGGCTACCCGTACGCCACGCTGCGGGTCGGCGAGTTCGTCGAGGCGTGGCGAGCGGAGCTGATCACCTACCTGAAGCGGCCGTTCCGGATGCTGCACGGGTTCACCCGGCGCGAGCCGGTCACCCCGGAGCAGGCGCTGCGCCGCTCCCTGCCCGCCGGCCGGGCCTGGCTGGCCGGCCGGACGGATCTGGAGGTCTCTCCCGGCACGCTGGGGCAGGCGGAAGCCGCCGAACGCACGGCCCAACTGGTGGAGGAAGGGCTGGACCCCGAGATCAGGACGTTGTGGCAGGAGTTCGCGGTGCGGGTGGGCGCCCACCGCCTGAACGACCTGGCGGCCTGCCTGTCATCCCTCGGCCTCGACGCGGGCGCGGCCGTCGCCGCGGAGCAGGCCCGCATCGTCGGAGGGCTGCAGGGGCCGCTCGTGTCGGGCGACGACCTGGCGCTCGCGACCGGCCTGCGCCGCCTGGCTCCGACGTACGAACGGCTGGGCGCAGCCCTGCCACCGTCCTTCAAGGATGCCGACTAGGGTCCCAGCGGCTTGGAGAGCTTGGCCGGGCGCATCGGCGGTCGTACTTTCCGGTTCAGGGCGCGGTGAGCCCTCGGATCGATCGACGCTGGAGGAGTGCCGTGGGCTTACGGGTGGCGGTCGTGGGCGGAGGGCTCGGCGGGCTGCGTGACGGGGACTTCCTCCGGCACAGCGCCTGGCTCTACGGCCACGACGTGGACGCCGAGCCCCTGCTGCCCTGAGACCCTGGTCTCCTGGACGGATGCCACACCAGGCTGCCCCGGCCGCCTTCAGCACGGCCGGGGCAGTGCTGCGAGACCCCTACCCCACATGTCCTGATTAGGCATCTTTATCCGCTTTCATTCCAGGGGAGATCTCGATCGAGCAATTGGAGTTCCAGATGTGCTCCGAATGCGACATGATCGCTCGTCATGAAGAAGACGATCACCGCTTTGGTGGTGTGCGGCGCCCTCCTGGTGACCGCCGCGCCCGCGCAGGCGGCCCCCAAGGATCCCGTACGCGCACTGAAGGCCGAACTGGTCGCCGGGCACGGTGTGCGTTTCACCGAGACGTCCCGACTGGTCCGACGGCACTGACACGCTTCAGGCGTACACCACCAAGGGCGTGCTGCAGTTCGGCAAGAAGGGACCGGTCGCCTACGACATCTCGAGCACCTCGTGGGACGACCAGTTGGACCGCACCGTCTCGATCGGCACGACCGCGTACTACTCCGGCTACCTCGTGGCCGATTTTCTGCCCAAGGGCAAGACCTGGATCAAGACCCGCCGCGGCGGCGCGCTGCCCAGCGTGTACGTGCAGATCCTGAACCCCGCCGAGCCGGCGACGCTGGCGGCGCTGCTCGACAAGGGCAAGGCGACCGGAAACAAGGTCACCGGCAAGATCACCTTCAAGGACCTGGCCTGGGTGGCGCCGCGGCTCGACGCCGACGGCACGCCGGAGGGGGAACTGCTGCTGCCGACGCGCAGACCTCGGGCGGGCTGCTGGTGACGGGTGAGGTGCCCGGCGCGCCGGTGATCAGGGAGCTGGTGCCCGCGCGGGACAACGGTCTTGATCGTCCGGTAGATCCGCCGGGCACCGGAAATGCTGAACCGCCCGATTCCGTACGGTCGGGCGACGGAATGCCGGTGAAGAACAAGCCGCACCGTCAGTCGGTCACGTTTCCCCCGAAACGTGCCGCAAGCAGATGGCGCAGCCCAAGGTCTGGTCCCTCAGGGGCGAGCGGTCCAAGCGTCCATCGACGGGCCCTCGGAGAAGTCGGACGGCGCGGTGCCCTCGATGGGCCAGGCCGGGAACGATTCTGACAGGAGCCTCTTGGCGGGCACCCGCTCCAGAATGGCCAGCTGAAGTTCCTGCAGTTCAGAGCCCGGCTCGATGCCTAACTCCTCGCTTAACCGCTTTCGTATGAGGGTGTAATGCTGAAGCGCCTCGGCCTGCTGGCCGGAGCAATAGAGGGCGGTCATGAGCTGGGATCTCATGGCTTCGTGAAACGGATATGCGACCACTCGCTTCTGTAACTCCGGAATGACCTGGCGATAGTTTCCCAGTGCGATCTCGGAGCCGTACAGCTCCTCGTAGGCGGCGATTCGCTCGCTCTCCAAAAAGCGCGCCTCCTGCTGGATCAGCTCTCCCTGGACCCCGGCGAGCGCGTTTCCCCGCCACACGCCCAGCGCGTCCCTGAAGATTTGCACGGAACTGCTGAGGCGCCCCCGCTGCGCCTCGGCGTGCGCGTTGCCGATCTGCTGCTTGAAATAGCACAGGTCCGTTTCGCCCGATCCCACCTGCAGCATATAGCTGGCCGAGCCGGTGGCTATCTCCACACCGGCCAGCGGGCGCAGGGCCTGGCGCAGGCGATAGACGTACGACTGCAGGGTGGTCTGCGCGCCTACCGGCGGCTGACCATCCCATACGTACTTGATGAACCTGTCGACCGGCACCTCGGTGTTCGCGTTGAGTATGAGTGTCGCGAGCACGGCTCGCTGTTTCGGTGCGGTGATGGGTATGCGCCCACCAGAGGACCTCACTTCGATGCTGCCCAGGATGAAGAAATACACGCTGCTCCCCCGTAACTCTAGGCTTTTCGAGCGCACGCTGTAGTGGTTGGGCATTCAGCAATGGCGGATCTCGAATATCTCCCGATCTACGCCCCCGAGCCGGATAGAGATGTCCGAATTGAGCGGATCCACTAGACATGATGCACCCGAGGAATCGATCATGTCAAACCCCATTAGAATTCCATTCGGATCCAACCGGACAGGCGGTAGGCGTACCACCACCAAATGATCATGGCTCTGACCAGAAACCTGAGTTCCGCTCGTCTCCGCCTACTCCGGCGGCGCATTGCCAGCTCGAAGATCTCCGCGCGGCGCACGCCAGGGGTTTTACCCCAATCACCAGATCCCTGTCCGGATTAGAACTGTTACAACGCGAAGATTACCGACGATTAAACAAGGCGGATACGCAAGGGGCCGGATGAACCCTCTGCGAGCCGCCGGCTTCCTGCGTCCCGGCGAGTCACCTTCCGGAGCCGGTTCCCGGCCGCCACGGTCATGTCCCGCGAGGTGCGCCGGGATGCCGTACAGGGCCCCGGCGTTCTTGAGTTCTGATCCGGTATGGCGCGGTTGAGGGTTCGGCAGGCGACATACGAAGGAGCGCGACTTCTGGTGATCTTTCAGGTCTCCAAACCCCAAGATCGTCGCAGGAGTCGCGCTCGTGTCCCCGTCTTCCCTGACCAGCCCCGGTCCCGTCTCGTGTCCGACCAGCTCGCCGACCTGGCACTGTGGGAAGTCGAATGGGCCGCAGACCCGGTCGTGGTGGAATCGGCGCTGATGCGCCGGTTGGCGAGGGCGCCCGATCAGCACTCGTCTTGCGGGCTGCGGCATCCGCTGGTGGTCATCTTGACGTTGACCGCATGCGCCACGCTGGTGGTCGGCGGTGACAGCGTGGCGGCGATCTGGCAGTGGGCCGCCCGGACCTCTCAACCGGTGCTCCAGCGGCTGGGCGCCTACCGCGATCCGTTCGCCGGGCTGTTCACCGTCCCGAGCAATCGAACCTTCCGCCGGGTCCTGGCCGAGCTGGACGCCGACGCCCTGGACACCGCGATCAGCGGCTACCTCACCGACGTCGTCCACCATCACACGCCCCCGCCGCAGATCCCCCACACCCCCGGCCGCGCACGCCCTGCTGTCCGGGCCGGATGCCGAATGGAGCGATAGCACCGCTATCGATGACGATCACGGACACGGCCGTACCGAGCGGCGCACCATCCGCACCCCTCCGCCGATGACGCTCTGTTCCCCGGCCCGCCCGGCAAGCCTTCCGGCTCCGCCGCGACGTCGGCGAGCTGGATCGATCCCCAGACGGCCCCTGGATCAGCAAAGAGATCGCGTTCGGCATCACCAGCCTGCCCGCCGACCTGGCAGGCCCTGTCCACCTCAACCACTACGAACGCGCGCACTGGTGCTAGGACAGAACAATTCAACGCCGGGGCCCTGGGATGCCGTAGCCACGGTATCGGGCCCGACAAGGGTGCCTCCCAGGCCGCTCGACATCCGCTGGCAGACGGATGACCGTGCCACATTAAACCAATGGAGCCGAACTGGCAGATCGATAGCGGCGGGATGTAGCGTTCTTGTGACCCGTCCGTGGATGTGCGATCGTGACAGCGCGCCACGGGGCGAAGGCGCGCATTGCATGAATACCACTTCCACGCCGAGACGGGGATTGACGTGAAGTCGATAATAAGCCTGTCGCTGTGCGCCGGTATTTTATTCACCGGCGCATTCACGGCGCCCGCCGCCGCGAATTCCTCGGCCATATTCCCGGCCGGTCCGCATTGCCCCGATCGGGCGCCCGCGGGCTGGGAATTCGTGCGGGCCGTCCAGCCGCCGTGGGGGCTCCCCTACGACCTATATCGGCTCCGGCTGGACGACGGCACGTACGAATACCGGCAGATCTACTGCTGAGACCCGTCCCCGGGGCGCCGCGCCGAACATCCCGCCGTACCGACGGCCGGGACGAGAAGATCGACGGGACGGAGCGTGATCCGGTGACCAAGGGCACTGGCGGGGACTTCGACCTCGCACAGGTCGAAGGCATCAACCCGCACGAGACGCGGTATCTCTACACGGACATCTTCACGCAGCGGTCCTACCTGCCTGCGGGAACGACGCTGCCACAGGACGCGGTGGTCCTCGACGTGGGCGCGAACATCGGGATGTTCGCGCTCTTCGTCAAGGCGATGTGCCCCGCCGCCCAGGTGTACGCCTTCGAGCCGATGCCTCCCGTGTTCGAGGCGCTCACCAGGAATCTACGGCGGCACGAGGTGGCCGGCGGGGCCTATCCGTACGGGCTGTCCGACCACGACGGCGAGACCGAGTTCGTCTTCTACCCGGGCTACTCGATCATGTCGGCCCAGCGCGCCCACGCCTCCACCGACCTGGACCGGGCGTTCGTCAGGGAGCTGGTGGTGCGGGAGCACGGCGCGGCGCTGGGAGAGGACGCCGACCTGCTGGACGAGATGCTGGCGCACCATTTCCGGGAGGTGCCCTACCCCTGCCCCCTCCGCAGGCTGTCCACCGTCATCGCGGAACTGGCACTGCCCCACGTCGACCTCCTCAAGATCGACGTACAGCGGTCGGAGATCGAGGTGCTGGACGGCATCGACGACCGGCACTGGCCGCTCATCCGCCACCTCGCGGTGGAGGTCCACGACGAGCCCGGCACCGCCACCGAGGGCCGCCTCGAGATCGTCCTGCGGGCGCTGCGCGAGCGCGGCTACCGCGCCCACGTGCTGCCCGCCGCCGACGCGAGCGCCGAAGGCCGCCGCATCGTCTTCGCCGGAGCCTGACGATCCGGAGGGCCTACCCCCCAAAGGAGGGGGATGGGTTGGCAACATTTGGCGGAGGCCGGGACGGGTGCCCGGGGAGGAAGGTAAAGACATGATCCCTTCCAAGAAGGTCCTGCGAATAGCGGTCGCGATGGCGGCGACGGGCGTGTTGGCTTTCGGGCTGACGGCGTGCGGCAAGGACGCGCCGGCGACTTCCGGAAGCTCGGATGACGTCGCGGCGCAGTACCGCCAGCTGGCGGAGTGCATCCGCAAGAACGGCGAGCCGAACTTCCCCGACCCGGTGCAGGACAGCAACGGGCAGTGGCGGCTGGCGCCCGGCACGACGGCGCCGCCGGCCGCGGCCCAGTCCGCGTGCAAGTCGATCCTCGACAAGATCCCGGCCTACCAGGGGCCGGAGGGCAAGCCGGTGACCGCGGCCGATATGACGAAATGGCGGGCATGGGCGCAGTGCATGCGTCAGAAGGGCATCTCGGACTGGCCCGACCCGAACACCGACGGCAGCTTCACCCTGCCCTCCCGGCTGGGCGGCCCGTCGGGCAAGGACCTGTACCAGACGCAGTTCGACGCCTGCAAGCCGCAGCTGCCCCCGGGCGGTCTGACCGTCACGAGCAAGGGGTGAGGTTCGCGTGCAAGGGCGCATCGACCAGGAGGCGCAGAACTCCGGGAGACACCAGGAAGATCGACGGCAGGAGATGCCGGTGGACGAGACGCCCGCGCGGGTGAGCACGACGCCGGAGCGCCGGACGGGCGGCAGGCGCGGCCGTACCGTGCTCATGACGGTGCTGGCCCTGGCCGTGACGGGCGGCGCCGGATGGGCCGTGTTCCAGGTCACCACGACCGGAAACGCCCAGCCGACGCCCTCGCCCACGGCCGGGCTGGCGCTGGCCACCGCCAAGGTCGAGCAGGCCGACGTGGCCGAGCGGCGGCTGGTGAACGGCACTCTGGGGTACGCCAGCGCGTACAACGTCATCATCAGCCGCGCGGGCGTGGTCACCTGGCTGCCGGCGGTCGGCAGGACCGTCAAGCGGGGCAAGGCCGCCTACGAGCTCGACGGCGTGCGCGTCCCGCTGCTGTACGGCGACCGCCCCGCCTGGCGCGACCTGAAGGTGGGCGTCTCGAACGGGCTGGACGTCCTCCAGCTGGAACGCAACCTCAAGGCGCTCGGCTACGGCAAGGACCTGACGGTCGACAAGCACTTCTCCTACTCGACCTACTACGCCGTCCGCCGCTGGCAGAAGGCGGCCAAGCTCAAGGTCACCGGCCAGGTGCCGCTGGGCCAGGTCGTCTTCGCCCCGGCCGCGATCA
This sequence comes from Nonomuraea sp. NPDC005650, assembly GCF_040605375.1. Taxonomy (NCBI): domain Bacteria; kingdom Bacillati; phylum Actinomycetota; class Actinomycetes; order Streptosporangiales; family Streptosporangiaceae; genus Nonomuraea; species Nonomuraea sp. NPDC005650. The sequence goes on along the minus strand of NZ_JBEXCR010000087.1, from coordinate 8,013 downwards.
GGATCGGCGGCTGGGACACCAAGGTCGGCGGCGTCGTCGCGCCCGGCCAGCTCATCTTCCACGGCACCGGCCAGGTGCCCGCGGTGCTGGTCCAGCTGTCCCCGGCCGAGCTGCCGCAGATCCGCGTCGGCGACAAGGTCGTGGTCACGCTACCGGACGGCAAGACGCGCAAGGGCCACATCAGGATCATCGGCGCGGTGGCCGTCGACGGCGACACCACCGATGCGACCGAGAGCGGAGCCGCGGCGAAATCGGTGGCGCCGGTGACAATCGAGCTGACCGGCAAGGTCCGCGGGTTCCTGGACCAGGCGCAGGTCCAGGTCTCGATCGTCACCCAGCAGCACAAGAACGTGATCGCGGTGCCGATGACGGCGCTGCTCGCCCGGCCGCTCGGCACCTACGAGGTGGTCGTGGTGGAGGGCAGCGGCCGGCGGCGGGTGCCGGTCGAGACCGGGCTGTTCGACGAGAGCACCGGGATGGCCGAGGTGACCGGCGATCTTCGGCCCGGCATGCTGGTGGAGGTGCCCGGTGACGGTTCTTGAGCTGCGTGACGTGCGCAAGGTCTACCCGGGCGAGCCGCCGGTGGAGTCGGTGCGCGGGGTGAACCTCGCCGTCGAGGCGGGCGAGATGATCGCGATCCGCGGCGCCTCGGGATCCGGCAAGTCGACCCTGCTGCACCTGATGGCCGGGCTGGACCGGCCCACCAGCGGGTCCGTGCGCCTGGACGGCCAGCGCGTCGAGGTGCTGACCGACCTGCAGCTCGCCGGGCTGCGCGCCTGGCGGGTCGGTGTGGTGTTCCAGCAGTTCTTCCTGCTCGAAGCGCTGACGGCGGTCGAGAACGTGGCCTCCGGCCTGCTGTACCGGGGCATCCCGGCCAGGCAGCGCCGCGCGGCGGCCGTCGAGGCGCTGGAGCGGGTCGGCCTGGCCCACCGGATGCGCCACAAGGTGACCAAGCTGTCGGGCGGCGAGCGGCAGCGGGTGGCGATCGCGCGGGCGGTGGTGGGCCGCCCCGCCATCGTGTTCGCCGACGAGCCGACCGGCAACCTCGACTCGGCCAAGGGCGGCGAGATCCTCTCCATCATGCGCGAGCTGAACGAGGAGGGGACGACCCTGGTGGTGGTCACCCACGAGGAGCGCGTCGCCGCCGCCTGCCAGCGCTTCATCGAGATACGTGACGGAGTGGTGGTGTCATGAACGGCCCCGTGACGGCCGGCGAGAGGATGGTGCACCAGTGAGCGACGTGCTGCAGGACGAGAAGGACGCGGTCGGAACCCGGCCGCAGATCAAGCGCAGCAGGCTCCGGCTGTACGACCTGATCCCCACCGGCACGCTGGGCCTGCGCACCCGCCGGACCCGGGCGGTGCTGTCGGCGCTGGGCATCGCGATCGGCATCGCCTCGATGGTCGCGGTGCTCGGCGTCACCCGCTCCAGCGAGTCCCACCTGCTGGCGCAGCTAGACCGGCTCGGCACCAACCTGCTGACCGTGGTGAACGGCGACGACCTGGGCGGCACCGAGGTCGCGCTGCCCGCCACGGCCGCGCCGATGCTCCGGCGGATCTCCGGGGTCCTCGCGGTCGCGCCCACCGCGCAGATCAGCACCGCTCGCGTCTACCGCAACGACCAGATTCCCACCGGTCAGACCGGCGGCCTGGCCGTGCGCGCTACGGACGCCTCGCTCCTCGACACCCTCCAGGGGTCGCTGAAGCTCGGGCGATTCCTCACCGTGGCGGACGCGCCGGTGACCGTGCTCGGCCACGACGTGGCCAGGCAACTGGGCATCGTGCGGCTGGACGCCGGCACCCGGGTGTGGCTGGGCGGGCACTGGTTCACGGTCGCGGGCATCCTCGATCCGTTCACCCTGGCGCCCGAGGTCGACCGGTCCGCGCTCATCTCCTTCGCCGCGGCCAAGGACCTGCTCGGCTACGACGGCGCGCCCAGCCGCATCTACGTACGTACCGACCCGGACCAGGTGACGCAGGTCGCCGACCTGCTGGCCCACACGGCCAACCCGGCCAACTCCTTCCAGGTCAAGGCGAGCCGGCCGTCCGACGCGCTGACCGCGCAGATCGCGGTCAAGCAGTCCTCCGGCGCGCTGTTCCTCGGGCTGGGCGCGATCGCGCTGCTGGTCGGCGCCATCGGCATTGCCAACGTCATGGTGATCTCCGTGCTGGAACGCCGGGCGGAGATCGGGCTGCGCCGCACCCTGGGCGCCACCCGGGTGCACATCGCCGCCCAGTTCCTCACCGAGTCGCTGGTGCTGTCCGCGCTGGGCGGGCTCGGCGGGGTGCTGATCGGCTCGGGGGTGACCGTGGGCATGGCCATGGCGCAGGACTGGGGGATCGCGATCCCGCCCGCCGCGATCGGCGGCGGCTTCGGCGTGGCGATCGTGTCCGGAGTCCTCGCCGGGCTCTACCCCGCGATGCGCGCCGCGGCGCTGTCTCCGACCGACGCGCTGCGTACCGCCGGCTAATCCTCTACCGGGAGCTGGTCGGCGGAGAGCGCCTCACCCAGCGGGACCAGACCGCACTGCAAGCCGAAGATGGCAGCTTGCGTGCGGTCTTGGAGTCTCAGCTTGGTGAGGATGCTGGAGACGTAGGACTTGACCGTGGTCTCGCTCAGCGACAGCGTCCGGGCGATCTCCCTGTTCGACTGCCCGCGCGCCAGCGCCGCCAGCACGTCCCGCTCGCGCGGCGCCAGCATCCGCAGCGGATCCTCCTTCGCCGGGCCGTCGTCGTCGCGAACCCGCTGGACCAGCATCGCCGCGACCGGCGGGTCCAGCACGCTGCCACCCGCCACGGCCATGCGCACCGCCTCTACCACCCGGTCTACCGCGCTGGTCTTCGACAGGTACGACAACGCGCCCCCGCGCACCGCCTGCAACGCCACCTCGTTCTCCACGAACGAGGTCAGCACGATCACGGCGGGCGGCGCCGGCCGCTCCCTGAGCCGTTCCAGCACCTCCAGGCCGCCCATGCCGGGCATCACCATGTCCAGCAGGACAACGTCGGGCCGCAGGCTGTCGATCGCCTCCAGCGCGCCGTGCCCGTCCGCGCGCTCCCCGACCACCTCAATGTCCGCCTCGTCCTCCAGGACGTAACGCAATCCCTGGCGAACCACCTGATGATCGTCCACGATCAGTACCCGGATCATGTTTCCTCCGCCGGAATCCGTACCCGCACCGTCGTACCGCGGTCCGGCGCGCTCACCACGTCGATGACCCCGCCGACCTCGATGACCCGCTCCCGCATCATCTCCAGGCCCATCCCGTGCCGGTCCTGGTTGCGCTCCCTGTCGAAGCCGCGGCCGTAGTCGCGGACCACGATCTCGACGTCCTCGCCCTCCTGGGCCAGGCGCAGCTCGATCCGCCGGGCGCCGCCGTGCCGGGTCGCGTTGCTCAGCGCCTCCTGCACGATCCGGAGCACGGCGTGCTCGGCACCGGGTCCCAGCCGCACCTCCTGCAGCTCGGTGTCGACCGTCACGCCGAGCCGCACCTGGAATGCCTCGCACAGGTCGCGCAGCGTCGCCACCAGGCCGGCCTCCTCCAGCGCGATCGGCCGCAGCTGCAGGAGCATCGCCCGCATCTCCCGCATCGTGTGCTCGACGGTCGTCACCATGGACTCGGCCTGCTCCTGGAAACGTGAGCTCTCCGGCAGCGTGCGCCGCAGGCTGCCGGCCACCAGGCTCAGCGAGAACAGATCCTGCGAGACCGAGTCGTGCAGCTCCCTGGCGATCCTGGTGCGCTCTAGCCGCCGCGCCTGCGCCCCGGCCAGTTCCCGTTCCACCCGGCCGGCCGCCACCAGCCGCTCGGCCATCACGTTGAAGCCCTCTTCCAGGCGGCCGATCTCGTCACCGGCCGAGACGGGCACCCGGGCCGTCAGGTCCCCGTCGGCCATGGTCGCCGCGCCGGCGGCCAGCCGCTGGATCCGTTTGATCAGCTTGCGGGTGCTCAGCAGCCCGAACACCAGGCACCCCGGGACGAGCACCACCAGCGCGAGCCCGGCCGAGACCGGTCCCGCCCGGTTGTCGCCGTCGGAGGCGACGTCCACGACCGGCCCGCAGTCGGTGGCGCTGCGGTTCTGCAGGTAGACGACCCCGATCACCTGCCCGCCCGCCACCACCGGGTTGATCGCCCAGCCGACCTCTTTGCCCGATAACGTGATCGCGCCGGTGCGCGCCCGCGTGCCCGGCGACAGCCCGGGCGGCGTCGACCCCGCGTCGTAGACGGGCGGCTCCGACGCCTGCACCAGCCGCCCGTCCAGGCCGGCCACCGCGCGCACCACATCGCCATCGGCCGGCGGGCCCGCGGCCAGCCAGCGGCGGGCCACCGCCGCCAGTGTCTCTGGGCCGGACCGGCCGTCCTGCTGCCGCGTCAGGTCGTCGGCGAGCAGGCTCAGCCCCGCGGCCTGCCCCGCCCCGAGGAGCCCCGCGCGATCCTGACGCGTGCAGCCGTTGCTGGTCTGCACGGTCACTTTCGTGTTCATCACGCTGGGGACGACGAAACCGGCGATTCCCCCCGCTACCAGCGCCGACATGGCGGAAATGACCACGTATGACATGGCTATCCGGGAGCGAAGCCCATAGCGGGAGGACATCCACCATCTCCAACAGAAGACCTGTCCCAGCAGATAAGGGATCTTGGTGCCTACGCCCACATGCTAGCTCCTCTGCTGGCTTTCAGAAGATGGACCGCTCCGACCGGGACCGCCGCTGCGCACGGGACTTCCGCAGGTCGCGGGTGATGTTGATGCGCTTGAGCCACCGGTCCGTGCCGTCATGCCGGGCCCTGAACGGCTTGCGACCGTGAACCACCCGGTAGTTGTCGATGAAGCAGAACTCACCACTTTCCAATGACATGTCGAACATGTTCTCGTCCATCTGCTTCACCAGCTGCGCGAGCGCGTCGGCCGCCTCATGATCGGACGGATCCACCCGCATGAAGTACGGGTCCGCCCGGATATACGGCTCGTCCGGTTCGCCGAAGAGCACCGGGACCTTGTCCGGGTCGTCCTGCATCTTGTCGACGCCGTCGAACATGTCGTCGTCCTGCTTCGAATTGTTCTTCGCCAGGTGCGACTCGTCCGGGAGGATGCTGAACCGCTCTTCGAAGAGCACCGACCGCACGCTCTCCGTCAGGTCGAGATCGTCCACGTAGCCGACCGTGGTCACCGCCGCGTACGGGTTCCTGATGCACGCGAACGACAGGAAGTCGCCGCGCAGCGGGTGGAACGCGTCCTCCGTGTGCCACGTCAGCAACGATTCGCTGCTCGACCCCAGCTGCTCGTTCTCATGCCCCTGGATGGGGATGATGTCGTGGATGAGCCGCCCATCCTGCTGGGTGGCCCACGCGAACGGGTCGCCGAGCAGCGAGCTGAGCATGACGAGCATCAGGTCCTCGCGACGCGTCGGCGACGGCTCGGGCCGCTCCCGCCAATGCGCGGGCGTACGCCCGACGCGCTCCTGATCGATCTCGTAGCCGCCGATGCGCAGGACGCCGGCGCCGCGCTCGAGCCGGAACTCGTTCATCGCGGACCGGATCCTGGACGGGAGCGCGTGCGCCATGACCCCCGCCCGATGCAGCGCCTCATCGGATTCGACATGTTCGAGCGAGTCCTCCAGCTCATCCAGCAACGCGTTCACGGCATGCTTTTCCGCGGCATTGATGACTAGCTTGTCCATGTGCTGATCAGCCTTTCTCCGTGTGTTTCTGACGGCGTGGACAGGTCAGATCTCGAATTCCTCGTATTCATCGATGTCCAGACCGGGTTCGAGGAGGGATTTGGTGATGGCGGTGGCCAGGGCGCCGACGGTGGGGTGGTCGAACAGGGCGGTCAGCGCCAGGTCGGTGCCGAAAGTGCTGCGGATGCGGGTGATGGCCTGGGTGGCCAGCAGGGAGTGCCCGCCGAGGTCGAAGAAGTTGTCGTGGACGCCGACCTGGTCCACGCCGAGCAGATCGGCCCAGATCTTGGCCAGCAGCTGTTCGGTCGGGGTGACCGGGGCCTGGTAGCCGCCGGCCAGCTCGGGACGGCTGCCGTCCGGCACCGGCAGAGCGGCCCGGTCGATCTTCCCGTTCGGGGACAGCGGGAAGGCCGCCAGCTCGACGAACGCCGACGGGATCAGGTAATCCGGCAGGCCATCAGCCAGATACGCCCGCAGATCATCCGTGGCGGGAATGCCCTGGGCGGGATCGGCCGGAACGAGGTAGGCGACCAGCCGGAGGTCGGCGTCCTGTCCGAAGGGAGTCACCAGGGCCGAGGCGATGTGCGGGTGGCCGGTCAGGGCGTGCTGGATCTCGCCCGGCTCGATGCGGAAACCGCGGATCTTGACCTGATGGTCGGTGCGGCCCAGGAAGGCGAGCTGGGCGTCGGGCCGCCAGGCGGCGAGGTCGCCGGTGCGGTAGAGGCGGGAGCCGTCACCCGCGTGGGGGTTGGCGACGAAGCGCGCGGCCGTGAGCGCGGGCTGCGCGTGGTAGCCGCGGGTCAGGCCGGAGCCGGCGATGAACAGCTCGCCGGGGACGCCGACCGGGACGGGGCAGAGGCGGGGGTCCAGGACGTAGGTGCTGGTGCCGGGCAGCGGGATGCCGATCGGGGTGGGCGCGGCGGGCTGCCCGCCGAGCGGCAGCGGGATCGGACGGGACGGTACGGCGCCGTGGTGGCCGGTGAGGTCGCTGTAGGTGGAGTCGATGGTGGTCTCGGTGATGCCGTAGGCGGTCAGGAGCCGGGTGTGGGGCAGCAGGTCGTGGGCCTGGCGGGCGTGGGTGGTGTGCCAGGTGTCGGTGGTAGCGATCAACAGCTGCAGGTCCGGCAGCCCGCTCCCGCTGTCCCGTAGGTGGGCGATGAGGTTGTCGATGTGGTGGGGCGCGGCTTCCAGCGCGGTGGTACGGGTGTCCTGCAGCGTTCGGGCCAACGCGGCGGGGTCGAGCTGGAGCTGGGCCGGGGCCAGGATCAGGGTCCCGGCGTTGGCCAGGGCGCGGATCACGTCGGCGGTGAAGACGTCGAAGCTGATGTTGGTGAGGCTGAGCCACCGATGCTCGTGACCGGGCTCGAAGTGGGTACGCGTCCACGCGCCGTGCAGCGCGGTGAGGTTCCGGTGACTGATCCGGCTGGCCTTCGGCCGCCCGGTCGAGCCGGACGTGTAGATGACGGCCGCACTCTGATCAGGATCGACGGCCACGGCCGGAGCATCGCCTGGAAGGTCCCGCAGCGAAGACACCAGATCTTCCAGTACGACCACCCGCACGCCCGTGGACAGGAAGCCGGCCGGGTCGTCCTCCGGATCGTCCGTGAGCAGGAGGGTGGCCTGGCTGTCTGTGACCATGTGGGCCAGCCGGTGTGCGGGATAGGCCGCATCCAGCGGAAGGTAGGCCGCACCGGCCTTCCACACCGCGACGATGGCGACGATCAACTCGTGGGTACGCCGCAGGTGCAGGCCCACGACGCTCTCCGGACCGGCGCCCAGCCCGATCAGCTGATGCGCCAGCCGGTTGGCCCGCTCATCCAGCTCGCCGTAACCGAGCCGCTGCCCGTCGCACAACACGGCGGTGTGGTCCGGACGGCTACGAGCCTGGGCAGCGATGATCTCGTGAACCCCGGCGCCGCCAAAACCGCCCGCATCGGTTTCGGGAATGGCGGGGTGCGTGGTCCAGGTGGTGGTCAGCTGCCGCTGCTCGGCCGGGGTCAGGAAAGGCAGCGCCGACAGCGGTCGTTCGGGACCGTCGGTGATGGCGGCCAGCAGCACTTGGAGGTGCCCGATCAGCCGCTCGATGGTGGCCTGGTCGAACAGGGCGGTGCTGTATTCGAGGGCACCGCTCAGGCCGCCGTGCGGGTTGGGAGCGATACTCAACGTGAGGTCGTACAGCGCGTGACGGGGCAGCCGATCAGGCCCATCCCCCAGACCGGCCGGATCCGGGCCTGCGGCTTCCTGACCAGCCGAGTCCTGATCGGGGGTGATGTAGTTGAACAGGGTCTGGAACAGCGGCGTGCGGGAGCGGTCACGCTCGACACCGAGTTCATCGAC
>NZ_JBEXCR010000086.1:9854-31289 GCF_040605375.1 Nonomuraea sp. NPDC005650 | reverse complement strand
GGCGTGGTGGACCGGGTGCTCCCGCTTCGGCCCACGAAGCAAAGGCTGCCCCGGTCAGCCCGCCGCCGGCTCGGTGAGCCGGTCCGTCGAGCCCACGTTCAAAGACCCTCTCACTGAATGGATCAGAAACCTCGCCACCCACAGCTCATCTTCTGCGCGCATCAGCTTCGCTGAGCCACATGGCTTGTTCGCGAGTCAGCACAACTGATGCACTCCAGGTCAGCGCCATGGCTCATGCATCAGATTCGATGAGCCGAGACAACCGGGCGGCCGCCGACGCGGCCGACGGCCGGTAGCTCAGCGATGCGGCGTGCGGCGCCGGGCGGCTGTGCTGGCCGACCGAGATGGTCCGGCAGCCGAAGCGGCAGATGTCGCAGCGGAGGTCCTCCGCCGTGGCGGTTCGGTGGCAGGCCCGGAGCTCAGCGGTTTGGGCCGGGCACTGGCACCGAGCCAGACGGTCCAGGGCGTGGGGTCGGAAGGTCATGGCGGTGTTCTTCCGGTCAGCTGAGGTCGTCTGGCTCGGACGGACCACTGTCGTCGTACCGGTCGTCCCAGTCGTCGTCCTCGTGCTGGGGGGCCGGGAGCTGGAGAACGGCGCGGGGGATGGTGATCAGCGGGCGGGGGGCGACGGCGTCGGCCAGCTCCTGCCAGGTGCGGCCCTTGGCGGTGCGGTCGGGCCCGTACCAGAGCTCGCGGCCGAAGACGCTTCGGCGGGTGTAGATGGTGTCGCCGTCGCGGACCCACAGCACCGCCTCGGTGGGCTCGGGGGAGCCGTGGGGGTAGGAGATGGCCGGGGTCGGCACGGTGTGCAGGTCGGCCAGGTTGAGCGCGCCCCGGGCGACATCACGCCGCAGGCTCTCCAGGTAGGAGGCGGCCACGGCCATGTCACCGGCGCTGACGGCCCGCAGGAACTGCTCCATCGAGTGCCCCAGCAGGCTCAGCGAGTGGCGCACCTGGCGCACCGGAGCGGGCAGGTCGTCGTCATCGGCGATGTAGCGGAACGACTCGACCTCGTAGTGGAAGGGGGCGCCGCCGGGGACGCTGCCGGTGATGTACGGATTGGCCCGGTCGGCGTCGATCAGGACGCGGGCGTGGATGGTGCCGCACGCGGTCCAGGTCGGGCCGCTGTAGCGGGGGGTGACCGACAGGCCGGGAACGTGACCCTGGGGGGTGCGGTCAGGGTCGTCGTCGTCGGCCGTCATCAGCGCCGTGTCATCGACCTGCCAGCGCTTCACGATCCGCCGTGACGGCTTGCGGCAGCCGGGCACCGCGCACTGCTGCTGGGCGCGGCGGGCGGCCAGGGCGTTCTGCCTGGCCGTGTACTCCTGTTCCAGCTCCCACTCGCTCGGCTCGCCGTCGTAGCCGTCCCCGTCATCCCGGTCGTCTTCGTCGTCGCCGGTGTCGTCCGTCGCCGGCAGCGGCGCCGGGGCCCACGCCTGCACCAGGGCCTGCACGGACGGAGCCACCCGGGCCAGGGCGTCGTCCCGATCGGCCTCCCGTTTGAGGATCTTCTGGACGGCGCCGTGGGACAGCCCGGCCGCCGCGCCCAGAGCGCGGTCGGTGTCGCCCGGGTCGTGCCAGGCCTTGATCCGGCGGATCAGCTCATCGCGCTCCTGGCGGCCGCCCTCGGACATGGCCGCCACGATCCCCAGCCGGGAGCGGACCTGACGGCGGGCCAGCACCCGAGCCCGTTCCACCCGTTCGGCCAGGCCGCGCACGTACACCACGCCGCCGGGCGTGGAGGGCGTGATGCGGGCCGACAGCCGGACCGCGGCTTCGGCCAGAGCGGCGTCGGTGGTGTCGGCGGTCACCAGCTCGGCGATCGCCTCCGCCGGCAGCGTCGCGGGGTCGACGGCCTCCACCAGCGGCATACCCGCGGCCGCGTGGGCCAGGTGGGCCGCCAGCTCGGCGGCGGCGGCCTGGGCCTCGCGCGTCAGCTGCGGTTCGGCGGCCCGGCGTTCGTCCGGCGGGGCGATCCCGGCCGCGATCCGCTCCGCGTAGGGCTGGAGGCCGGCCAGCAGCTCCCACAGCGCCTCACCGGCCACCAACGGCGGGATCGTCCAGTGCAGCCGCCGCTGCCGGTACTCCCACGACAGCCACCGGCCGCCGCTGGCGGCGTCCTCCTGGACGGACAGCACCGCGCTGCCCTCGGTTGGTACGTGCAGTTCCACCACCGGCCTGCCGCCGGTCTCCTCGAACAGCCACGTCGGGCTCACGGGCTCGGCGGGCACCATCACCGCCACACGCTTCTGATCGGCCATGGCTACAAAGTAGCCAAGCAATCCAGTCGTGGCTACCAAGTAGCCAAGACTGGATGGAGATTCTTGGACTCCCCCGAACAGAGGAATCAGCGAAGCGCGATCAGGTGCCACCACCCCGCCCTCGGAGGGCCTGCAGCAGCTCGGCGGCCCGCGTCTCGGCGGCTTCCGCCTGCTGCCCGGCGCTCCGCGCCTCCGCCTGGGCGACGGTGAGCTGCCCGCGCGCCTCGCCGAGCTGCTCACGCGCGGCGGCCAGGTCCTCGCGCAACTGCGTGGCCTCGCCGGCGTGCTGCTGGCGGGCCTGGGCGAGCTCGGCGCGGGCGGCGGCCAGGTCCTGGCGCAGCCGATCGGCCTGGTCGGCGTGCTGCTCACGCTCGCGGTCCAGCTCGGCGCGAGCCTGCCCGGCGGCGGCTTCGGCGGTGGCCTTGGCTTGGTCGGCGGCCTCGCCCTGGGCGCGGGCGACGGCCAGCTCCTTGCCCAGGTCCCGGTTGGCCTTCTCCAGCTCGCGGTTGCTGCGCTGCAGTTGCTCGGCGCGCTGCCATTCCTCCTCCCTCAGGGCCAGGGCGTGCGTGGCGGCGGCCGTCTGCTGCGCGGCCTTCTGCTCGGCGGCCGCGCGGGCGGCCTCGTGCTCGACGACCCGGGTCCAGGCGGCATTCACCTGCCGCTCGCGCTCGGCTTCGGCGTCGCGCGCCATCCGCTCGGCGACGCGCTTGGCCTCCACGGCCTGCTCACGCTCACGCTCGGCGGCGGCCGCGGCCCGTACGGCACGCTCGCGCTCGGCTTCAGCGGCGGCGGCCTTGGCCAGCGCCTCGGCGGCCGCCTGCTCTGCCTCCCGGACGCGGGCCACCGCGCCGTCCCGGACGGCGCCCAGGGCCAGGCTGTGGCCCTCCAGTGCGCGCTGGAGATCGGCCAGGGTGCCGCCGAGCGTGCCGGCAACCGCGAGCACCGGGGCGGCGGCCGCGTCGAACAGGTCCAGCGCGCCGTCGACGCCAGCGGCGTGCGCGGCCCGGCGCTCCTCCTGCGCCTTCTGCTTGCACGTCTTGCCGTCGGGCCAGACGCGGTCCGGCGGGCCGCAGTACTCCCGCGGGCGGCCGGAGCCGGTGTAGGTGATGCGCTGGTCGCACCGGCTGTATCCGCAGGCCCGGCCGGGCTCAGCGCCGGTCTGCGCGCCGGTCGTGGGGGCGTCTGAAGCGCTCGTCTCCGACATGCCTCCATGCTAGCTGTTTTGTTTCGTCGATTCGATAAGTACTTTCTTGATTTTAAAAAGTAACAACTAATCGATCTTGATCATGATCAACTCCGGAATTTGGCGCTCAGGAGACGCGTGCCGCCCGAACGGGTGCCGTCCGGGCCCATCGCACCCCGGGCGCGGGGGATGTTCGGATGCCTCGGCATGGCGAGGGCCCCCCGTGCCGGAACACCTGCCACGGGGGGCCCTGGAAGGGAGTCAGCCCCGCCCACATAAGCCCAAAAACCCACATTGGGGCGATCTTGAAATAGGGCCGGTGAGGTTGAAAGGCTTTGATCTTGTTAGCCTGTTGCGCTCGTGTTCGCCTCGCTACGGTGTGTTTAGTCCGTTGGCGGGATGAGCCGGAGGCGTGGCCAGCCGGCCTCGGGGGGGCGGTGTGACTGCGTCACCCGGGCGCTGTGAGCCGGCCCAGGCCACCGGCCGGATGGTTGTCCCAGGGGAAAAGGGGAGAGGACATGCGTTTTCTGGAGCGGGAACGCGCCACTGCGGCGCAGCTGCTGCCGGGACTGGACGAAAGCCTGCGGGCGGTACCCCTCATGGAGCTGGAGGAACCAAGCGGCCCCGGCATCGAGCTCTTCCGCGACAGCGGCGGCCCCGGGCTGCTGGCGCCAACCGCCTACCAGGGGCAGGGAGCCACCGCCCTGGACGCCCTGCGGGTGCAACGCGCACTGGGCAGCAGGGCACCGTCGCTGGCCGTGGCCACCACCCTGCACCACTTCTCGATGGCCACCCTGGCCAATCTGATCACCGACGAGAGCATGAAGTCGATGCTTATCGAGGGTGTGGCCTCCAGCAACAGGCTCGTGGCGTTCGGCTTCGCTGAGGAGCGCCCCGGCGCGGGAGTCCTCTCCCCGTCGATGACAGCCACGGCGGGGGACGACGGGGTGCGGATCAGCGGGGTGACGCGGACGCGCAGTCTGGCCCGGTCGATGGACCTGCTCATCACCGGTGTCATGATTCCCCGCGAGGACGGCCTGGGCGAGGAACCGGCGCTGGCGCTGGTGTCCGCGGACAGCGAGGGTGTGAGCGTCGGCGGGGCGGAGGGCGAGCAGGTCACCCTCGACGACGTCGAGGTGCCGCCGGAGCTGCTGGTGCGCCCTTCGGCCCCCGACGGGCAACTGGACGTACTGCTGACCGCGGGCTTCGCCTGGTACCAGCTGCTGATGACCGGCAGCTACCTCGGGGCCGCCGGCGCCCTGGTCGAGCGGGTGCTGCTCGACAACCAGGCGCCCGAGTCCGAGCGGGTCCGGCTACTGGTGGAGATCGAGGGCGCGATGTCGGCCGCGGAAGGCATCGCCCGCCAGATCGACGACGGCCCGGACGAGTCGACGCTCGCCGCCTCGCTCTATGTCCGGTACTGCGTGCAGGACGCCCTCTACCGGGTGGTCCCGCGCGCGGTCGAACTGCTCGGCGACCTCGACTCCACGGCCTCCGACGAGGTCGGCCACCTCGCCACCTACGCCAACGGGCTGGCCCTGCAGCCGCCGGCACGGTTCCGGATGACCGGTCCGTTGGCGGCGTACCTGGTCGACGGGCCGCTCACCATCGCTTGATCCCCGCCGCGCCCCCGTCCTCAGGCAACAAGGTCACCACGGTTGCCGCCGCGGACAGCCCCACCTTCCTCGGTGCGACCTCCTCCACCGCCACCCCACAGCGCGGCCACGTCAGCGTGAGGGCGCGGCGCCCGTGACGGCGGGCGGGTCGTCGTCCTCCAGCGCCCGGTACAACGTCGACCGCCCCACGCCGAGCTCCAAGGCGATCCGGGTGACCGACTGGCCGCGCTCGCGGCGGGCCCGGGCGGCGGCGAGCACGTCATCGGTGACCATGACCGGGCGGCCGCCGACCCGGCCGGCGGCGCGGGCGGCGTCCAGGCCCTCGTTGGTGCGCTCGGAGATGAGGTCGCGCTCCATCTCGGCGGCCATGGCCGCGACCAGGAACAGCATCTTGTCGGACATCGTCTGGCCGTTGGGACGGTGGATGCCGGCGCAGATGCCGGTCAGGATGTGCAGGTTGACGCCGCGCGGCGCGAGCTCGTCTTCGAGGAAGACCAGCAGCTCCTTGACGCTGCGGGCGACCCGGTCGGGCTTGGTGATGACCAGCGTGTCGCCGGCCTTCATCGACGCCAGGGTGGCCTGCAGCTTGGGACGGTCCTTGCGGCGGGTCGAGATGGTCTCCTCGACGATGTCGCGGCAGTCGGCCGCGTTCAGCAGCTCCAGCTGCGCGGCGTGGTCCTGGCCCCGGGTGGAGACGCGGGCGTAGCCGAGGCGGATCGCGTTCGACGGCTCGGCGGGCTCAGTCACGGGTGTTGTGCCTTTCCTGTCTCGGCTCGCTCCTGGCGGGCCTGCTGGCGCTTGCGCCGGTCCTTCTCTTCCATGTCGGCGTCGGCATCGATGATCATGTCTCGTTCGGCGGGCGTGAGATCCGTCCAGGCGGCGCTCTCGAAGAACGGCGCCGCGACATCGGGCGGCGTCATCCTGAGCAGCGCGGCGATCAGGCGCGCGTGCACGCGGTCCATATCCGGCTGGGCCATCTGATCGGTCCCTTCGTCTGGGTGGGCTGTCGATGCCCGAAGTCGCCTGCGCGGATGCCCGAAGTCGCCTCTGCGCAGGGGGTGGGAGCCGCTTGCCGACGCGGGTCGCGTTGACCGCCGCGGTCGAGGAACCCCCGGTCAATGCGACGGCGGCGATGGTTGGAGTCACCCATCCCGATCGTCCCTAAAACGGTCCCGAAACACAAGGCTCCCCACCGATGTTTCGGGACGACTTTCGGGACGATCGTTCCTGCGGGAACGCCGATGTCCGAAGTCGCCTGCACGACCGTCCCGCAAACGACCGATTCGAGGCTGCAAGAGACAGGTAACGCGTTCGTCTCTACGCGTCCCGCTCCTGCCGATACGGGAGCACTCTGGAGGCATGTCGAAGACGACAGCAGATTCCGGACGCGCCCCACGGCCACGGGGCTGGCGATGGATGATGATCGCCGTGATCGTGGCGATGACGGCGTTGCTGACCTTGGGGTTGATCGGGTTCTTCGCCGACCCGCTGCACCTGCCGACAGAGGTGCTGGGCGTGCTGGATCAACGGGCCAGCGTGATCAGCATGTTCATCGGCGCGGCCGGACTGGTGGTCGCGGTGGTGGCGCTGCTACTGCAACTGCGCGCCGACCATGCCCAGTCGACCGCCGCCATCACCGCCGATCCACCCGTTACCGAGCCCGAGACGCCGCCCGGCGTGTCGGCTTCGGGGGAGCGGTCGATCGCCATTGGCGGCGACAATTCCGGCATCGTCTCGACCGGGAATGGCGCGCGGAATGTGCAGATGCGGGCACAGGCCTCCGGCCAGGGCCGGGTGCATCAGGCAGGCGGCGACCAGACCATCAACGAACGATGACCACCCCTTCCGCGGCTGACTCCCCGAACCGGCAGCCGTACGTCCAGATGGAGGGCACTGCCTCAGGGCAGGGCCAGGTATATCAGGCAGCCGGTAACCAGACCATCAACCACAACTATCCGTCCAAACCACCACCAAGGCAGATCGTGGAAGGGGACATCCCGCAATGCCCGCCTGGCTTCCAGCCGCGCAAGCAGTTGCTGCAGCGGCTGACCGATCTGCTGGACGATGCGCTTCCGGGCCAGGGCGAGCAGGAGTACCGGCGTGGCGGAGCGGTGGTGATCTGCGCCTTAGGAGGCACTCCGGGGGTGGGCAAGACCATGCTGGCCGCCTCCTACGCCTGGGCCTGTCAGGCTGCACATTGGCCCGTTGTAGCCTGGATCGCGGCCGAGACCACCGACCAGATCTTGGCCGGGCTGGCCGCGCTTGCCGAGCGTCTCGGCGAGCGTCGTGCCGACGATGACGCCGCGGCAGCCGCAGCCCGGGCCAGGGCTTGGCTGGCCGCCACCACTCGGTCGGCGCTGCTGGTGTTCGACAACGCCGTCGATGTCGCGCTGGTGCGCCGCTGGTGTCCGGCCACCGGCGCCACCCGAGTAGTTATCACCACCCGCAACCGCGCCTTCCTGCGCGCCTGCCGCCCGCTCGACGTCAGCGTGTTCACCCCCGAGCAGGCGGCCGCATTCTTGCACCGGCGCACTGGTTTGACCGATCCTGCAGGCGCCGCCGACCTCGCGCAAGAGCTGGGTTACCTCCCCTTGGCGCTGGCCCAAGCCGCTGCGATGATCACCCGGCTGCACTTCGGCTACGACGAATACCTGCATTTGCTGCGCAACTTCCCAGCCGACGACCACCTGCCTGCCCACGACGGCGACGCCTACCCGGCTGGCACCGTCGAAGCGATCTTGCTGTCGGTCACTCAAGCAGAGGCCGCCATGCGGTTCGCCCGCCAGATGCTGCAGGTCTTGTCGGTGCTGTCGCCGACCGGCGTCCCGCTGCCGGTGCTGTCCGCTCTGCCCGACACTGACCTTGAACCGGTGCGCCTGCGGGAGATACTGGCCGATCTCGCCGACACCAGCCTGATCGCTTTGACCGAAGACGGCGCCACGGTCTTGATGCACCGCCTGGTACAGCGTGTATTGCGCGACCGCGCCGCCCACCATGGCGACCTCGACGCCGTCATCGGCCAGGCCATCGACCTGCTTAGCGCCTTCAACGCCACCTTGCCAGATGGTGCCACAACCTGGGCAGCCCGTGCCTCGGTCGAGATGCTGATCGAACAGACCGAAACCGTCTACCGGCTCGCTTGTCGCAAGAACGGTCCCCCAGCCGATCTGCTGACGCTCCGCATTTGGTGTGGCTACTATCTGCGCGAACTGGCCGATCTGGGCCGGGCCATTCCGTTGTTGGAGACCACGCTGGCCGGCTGCGAGCGGGTGCTGGGCCCCGACCACCCTGACACCCTGGCCTCCCGCCACAGCCTCGCCAGCGCCTACGAGGCAGCAGGGGACCTGGGACGCGCTATCCCCCTGAACGAGGCGACGCTCGCCGATCGTGAACGGGTGCTGGGCCCCGACCACCCCGACACCCTGACCTCCCGCCACAACCTCGCCTACGCCTACGAGACAGCGGGGAATCTGGACCGCGCCATCCCCCTGCACGAGACCGCCCTGGCCGACTGCGAACGGGTGCTGGGCGTCGACCACCCCGACACCCTGACCTTCCGCAACAACCTCGCCAGCGCGTACGAGACAGCGGGAGACCTGGGCCGGGCCATCCCGCTATTTGAGGCGACATTGGCCGATCGTGAGCGGGTGCTGGGCCCCGACCACCCCAACACCCTGACCTCCCGCAACAACCTCGCCAGCGCCTTCGCGTCAGCAGGGGACCTGGACCGGGCCATCCTCCTGTACGAGGCCACGCTGGCCGACTGCGAACGGGTGCTGGGCCCCGACCACCCCAACACCCTGACCTTCCGCAACAACCTTGCCAGCGCCTACGAGACAGCGGGAGACCTGGGCCGGGCCATCCCGCTATATGAGGTGACATTGGCCGATCGTGAGCGGGTGCTGGGCGTCGACCACCCCGACACCCTGACCTCCCGGAACAACCTCGCCTACGCCTACGAGACAGCGGGGAATCTGGACCGCGCCATCCCGCTGTACGAGGCCACGCTGGCCGATCGGGAACGAGTGCTGGGCCCCGACCATCCCGACATCCTGACCTCCCGCAGCAACCTCGCCGGCGCGTATGAGTCGGCAGAGGATCTGGACCGGGCCATCCTCCTGTACGAGACCACGCTGGCCGACTGCGAACGGGTGCTGGGCCCCGACCACCCCGATACCCTGGCCTCCCGCAGCAACCTCGCCGGCGCCTACCGGTCAGCGGGGGACCTGAGCCGCGCCATCCCCTTGTATGAGACCGCCCTGGCCGATCGTGAGCGGGTACTGGGCCCCGACCATCCCGACATCCTGACCTCCCGCAACAACCTCGCCAGCGCCTATCGGGCGGCGGGGGATCTGGGCCGGGCCATCCCGCTGTACGAGGCCACGCTGGCCGACTGCGAGCGGGTGCTGGGCCCCGACCATCCAACTACTCGTACCGTCCGGGGAAACCTTGAGGACGCTGTCGTCGGCACCGTTCGCCGCAGCGGGTGGGGGTGGAGGCGACTGTTTCGGAGGCGACGCCGCATCACTGGCTGATCTTGAAGTGGAGGTGGCGCTGGCTTCATTTAACGATCGTTTTTTGAAGATCTTGAAGCAGGCACCTTCAGGGCCCCGAAATGCCTTCAAAAACTCCTTCAACAACCTCGGCGTTTCAACAACCTCGAAACACCGTTTGTTGAGAGGATGACGGGCGTGACCGACGTCCTGCAGCCGCCCGCCGACCCTCTGGCCGCCTTCCCCGCCCACCGCAGCGAGATCCGCATCGGCTACGCCCGCGTCTCCACCGCCGGCCAGAACCTCGAACGCCAACTCGACGCCCTCAAGGCGGCCGGCTGCCGGAAGGTGTTCGCCGACAAGAAGTCCGGCAAGACCGCCGAGCGACCGGAACTGGCGGCCTGCCACGCCTTCCTGAGCGAAGGCGACACCCTGGTCGTGCCCTCCCTCGACCGCTACGGCCGCTCGCTGGCCGACCTCATCACTATGGTCGGCGAACTCCGCAAGCGCGAGATCGGCTTCACCTCACTGCACGAAAACCTCGACACCACCACCCCCGGCGGCCGACTCATCTTCCACGTCTTCGCCGCCCTGGCCGAATTCATCCGCGAACTCATCGTCGCCGGCACCCGCGACGGCCTGGCCGCCGCCAAGGCCCGCGGCCGCACCGGCGGCCGCCCCACCGTCATCACACCCGAACTGCTGCGCGCCGCCCGGGACATGCTGCCCAACCCCGAGAACTCGATCACCTCGATCGCCAAGCTGCTCGGCGTCTCGCCGGGGACGCTGTACAACCACATCCCTGACCTACGCCAACTCCGCGAAAGCAGCCGATCCCAAGAGCTCAGCGGCAGCTAAAGATCAGCAACTTCGCGAGGATGCGCACCACGCTCACCGAGTGGTGCGCTATCCGAGCGACGACAGATTGGACCGTACCGTCTTCGTCAACGGATACTCCGCGCCCAGCACCCGCTCGCAAGCGGCCAGCACGGCCTCGTACAAAGAGATGGCCCGCCCCAGATCTCCCGCCGCCCGGTAGGCCCCAGCAAGGTTATTGCGGGAGGTCAGGGTGTCGGGGTGATCGGTGCCGAGCACTCGCTCGAAGTCGGCCAGCGTTGCCTCGTGCAACGGGATGGCCCGCCCCAGATCTCCCACCGCCTGGTAGGCGCCTGCGAGGTTGTTGCGGGAGGACAGGGTGGAAGGGTGGTCGACGCCCAGCACCCGCTCCCGATCGGCGAGCGTCGCCTCAAAAAGCGGGATGGCCCGCCCCAGATCCCCCGCCACTTGGTAGGTGTAAGCCAGGTTGTTGCGGGAGGTCAAAGTGTCGGGATGATCGCCGCCCAGCACCCGCTCCCGATCGGCGAGCGTCACCTCGAACAACGGGATGGCCCGCCCCAAATCCCCCACCGACTCGTACGCGCCAGCCAGGTTGTTGCGAGAGGTCAGGGTGTCGGGATGATCGCCGCCCAGCACCCGTTCCCGATCGGCCAGCGTCGCCTCGTACAACGGGATGGCCCGCCCCAGATCCCCCACCGCCCGGTAGGCGTTAGCCAGGTTGTTGCGAGAGGACAGGGCGGAGGGGTGGTCGCCGCCCAGCACCCGCTCGAAGTCGGCCAGCGTCGCCTCGTACAACGGGATGGCCCGCCCCAGATCCCCCACCGCCTGGTAGGCGAAAGCCAGGTTGTTACGAGAGGTCAGGGTGTCGGGATGATCGCTACCCAGCACCCGCTCGAAGTCGGCCAGCGTCGCCTCGTACAACGGGATGGCCCGCCCCAGATCCCCCACCGCCTGGTAGGCGAAAGCCAGGTTGTTACGGGTGGACAGGGTGTCGGGATGATCGTTACCCAGTACCCGCTCGCAAGCAGCCAGCGTCACCTCGTACAACGGGATAGCCCGGCCCAAATCCCCCATCGACTCGTACGCGCCAGCCAGGTTGTTGCGAGAGGTCAGGGTGTCGGGATGATCGCCGCCCAGCACCCGCTCGCAAGCAGCCAGCGTCACCTCGAACAACGGGATGGCCCGCCCCAGATCCCCCACCGCCCGGTAGGCGAAAGCCAGGTTGTTACGAGAGATCAGAGTGTCAGGATGATCGCTACCCAGCACCCGCTCCCGATCGGCGAGCGTCACCTCAAGCAACGGGATGGCCCGCCCCAGGTCCCCCACCGCCCGGTAGGCGCCTGCGAGGTTGTTACGAGAGGTCAGGGTAGAGGAGTGGTCGACGCCCAGCACCCGCTCCCGATCGGCGAGCGTCATCTCGAACAACGGGATGGCCCGCCCCAGATCCCCCACCGCCCGGTAGGCGCCTGCGAGGTTGTTACGAGAGATCAGAGTGTCAGGATGATCGCCGCCCAGCACCCGCTCCCGATCGGCGAGCGTCATCTCGAACAACGGGATGGCCCGCCCCAGATCCCCCACCGCCCGGTAGGCGAAAGCCAGGTTGTTACGAGAGATCAGAGTGTCAGGATGATCGCCGCCCAACGCCCGCTCCCGATCGGCCAGCGTCGCCTCGTATAGCGGACTGGCCCGGCCCAGATCTCCCACCTCCTGGTAGGCACAGGCCAGGTTGTTACGGGAGGTCAAGGTGTCGGGGTGATCGCCGCCCAGCACCCGCTCATACGCCGCACCCGCGCGTTCGTGGCAGCCGATCGCGCGGGCGATGGCCCCCTGGTCTTCTAGGAAGAGAGCGGCCCCGTTGAGCAGGCCAGCAGTGGTCACGGTGTCAGTGCTGGGGGCTGCGTGACCGGTCAGGGCCTCAATGTGCGGCAGCAGCGCCCGCCACACCAGCCAGCTGGCAGGATCCCATGGCGATTCGGGAAGGGCGCCGGCGAGTTGATGAGTCGCCTTGTCTCGGGCGGCGTCAATGTCAACGGCCTGCCGATGCGGATCTGTGGGGTCGGGGGTGCGGGCGACGGCTTGCACGAGCCGGTGCACAATGACCGTCGCACTATCGAGGGTGATCATGTTGTAGGCGGCCAGTTCACCCAAAGCGTGCTGTACCTGCGGCGCGCCCGCGCTCAGGCCGTCCAGCAAGGCACGCGGAATCGGCTCGGCACCGTACCAGGCCAGCAGGCGCAGCAGCGGCCCAGCCAGCGGGATATCGGCCAGCCCGTCGAGGGTGAGCCGCCAGATCCGGGCGATGGTGCGCTCGGCGTCGGAACCGCGGGCCACCCGGTCATACAGCACC
Source organism: Nonomuraea sp. NPDC005650 (assembly GCF_040605375.1). NCBI lineage: Bacteria > Bacillati > Actinomycetota > Actinomycetes > Streptosporangiales > Streptosporangiaceae > Nonomuraea > Nonomuraea sp. NPDC005650. Next base: position 18,552 of record NZ_JBEXCR010000086.1, on the reverse strand, counting down.
GCCGGCTGTCGACGTAGCTCCTCTAGATAGGTGTCCGGAGTCAGCCGAACCTGGTGCACATACGCACCCGCCTGCTCGATCGCCAGCGGCAGGCAACCCAGCTCGCGCACTAACTCGACCGCCCCACCCAGCGCCGCGGGCATGTCCTCATCGAGGCCAGCCTGGACCACTTCTGGGGACAGATGGGGGGCAACGATCCGGGCCAGCAGCTCGACCGCCTCCTGCTCGCCCAGCACATCCAGGCGCAGCACCTGGGCGTCAAGGTGATGCCAGCCCTCACCCAGCCGACTGGTCACCAGCACCTGCCCAGCCAGGGTCCGTTCCAACAGCGGCCGCACGTCGACGGGGTCCACGACATTGTCGAGCACCAAAAGCCACCCCTCATGAGCCGCTAGCCACGCCGTGGCCCGCTCGGCCAGAGCCTCCAACGGCAACGCCGTGGCCAGTTCCGGCTGCAACGCGACCGCCAGACCCGCCAGGCCGGCCTCCACCGCCGGGCCGGAATCAGCAGTGATCCACCACACCGGATTCAACCCGCCGCCAGCATCACCCCCTGCCGGATGACGTCCCGTGGCCTGCGTAAGCGCGTAGTGGGCGGCCAGCGTGGACTTACCGACCCCGCCCAGCCCATGCACCGCGGCCACCACTACCTCACCCTTGCCACGCAACGCCGCCGCCAGCACGGCCAGATCCCCACCGCGCCCGACGAACGTGCGCGTGCGCCGGGGCAGATTCACCAGCCGCGGCGGCGCGACCACCTCCGTGACCGGCCGCAACGCCTCGACCGGCAGCACCGTCTGGTTGACGGTCTGATCACGGCCCGCCTGATACACCCGGCCCTGCCCGAAGGCCTTGGCGTCCATCCGAGTCTGCGGCAACTGGTGCCCGGGATCACCGACCGCTGGCGGCGGGAGGCTCATCGCTCGTTGATGGGCTGATCGCGGCCGGCTTGGTAGACCCGGCCGTGCCCGCTGGCACTCGCCTTCATCACCAAAGAACCGACCCGCTCCTGACCGGCCAACTCCAGGACTGGGGTGAGCACCTCATCCACCACCCGTTCGATCTCTTGCGCGAGGGATGGGTCAGCGCGCAGCAGATGCTGCAGCCGCACCTGCCAAGCCCCGGCCAGGGCCTGCTCAGTGTCGGCGTCGCCGTCCCGGCGGGCTTCCAGCAGTTGCTCGCGGACCTCGGCCAGCTCCGCCTCAACGACCTCGGCCTGCTCGGGGCGGACCTTACGCCACAGCGCGACCGCACCAGCGCGGGCGGCCTGCCAGCCGTCGGTGGCCATGGCCGTCACCAGCGCTGTTCCCGTAGCCACAATGATCGGATCCACGTCGCTCCCTCACCAGAACGCGGTTACCTGAGCGCCGACAAGTCGGCCCGCACAGCCTTCGTCAAAGGATGATCTGTGCCCAGCACCCGCTCTCGGTCGGCAAGCGTCTGCTCGTACAACGGGATAGCGCGGCCCAGATCCCCCACCGCCTTGTAGGCGCCAGCCAGGTTATTGCGGGACTGAAGAGTGTCGGGGTGATCGGCGCCCAGCACCCGCTCACAGTCGGCCAGGGTGGCCTCGTACAGCGGGATCGCCCGGCCCAGATCCCCCACCGTCTGGTACGCGGCGGCCAAGTTGTTGCGGGAGACCAGGGTGGCGGGGCGATCGCCACCCAGCACCCGCTCCCGATCAGCTAGCGTCGCCTCGAACAGCGGGATGGCCCGGCCCGAGTCCCCCGCCTTCAAGTAGGCGACGGCCAGGTTATTACGGGACTGAAGGGTATCGGGGTGATCTACGCCCAGCACCCGCTCGTAATCGGCCAGGGTGGCCCGATGCAGCGGGATGGCCCGACCCAGATCCCCCGCCGACTCATAAGCGTGGGCGAGGTTGTTGCGAGAAGACAGCGTGTAGGGGTCGTCTTCGCCCAGCATCCGCTCCCGCTCGGCGCGCGTGGCCTCCAAAAGCGGGATGGCCCGGCCCAGATCCCCCGCGGCCCGGTAGGCGCTGGCGAGATTGTTACGGGAAGACAGCGTGTCGGGGTGGTCGCCGCCAAACACCCGCTCGTAATCGGAGAGCGTCGCCTCGAACAACGGGATGGCCCGACCCAGATCCCCCGCCGACTCATAGGCACCAGCCAGGTTGCTGCGGCAGGCCAGGGTGTGGGGGTGGTCGCCGCCCAGCAGCCGCTCGCACGCACTGCGTGCCCGTTCGAAGCAGGCGATGGCGCGGCCGATGGCGCCCTGGTCGAGCAGGAAGAGACCTGTCTGGTTGAGCAGGCGGGCGGTGGTGATGACGTCGGTGTCGGGGGATGCGTGATCGGTCAGGGCGGTGATGTGCGGCAGTAGTGCTCGACAGGCCGGCCAGTCTGCAGGATCGAGCGGCGTTTCGGGGAGAGCGGCGTTGAGCAGGCTGGTGGCCTGGTTACGGGCGGTGTCGATATCGGCGGCCTGGCGGTGCGGATCGTCAGGATCGGGAGTGCGGGCGACAGCTTGGACCAGCCGATGCACAGCAACCGCGTCTCGGTCGAGAGTGATCATGTTGTAGGCGGCCAACTCGCCCAAGGCGTGCTGCACATCCGGCTCCGTCGCGCCCAGACCGCTCAGCAGGATGCGGGGGATCGGCTCGGCGCCATGCCAGGCCAGAACACGCAGCACCGACCCGGCCAACGGGGTGCCAGTGAGCTGGTCAAGGGTAAGCCGCCACAGGCGGGCGATGGTCCGCTCGGCATCCGCACCGCGGGCGGCCCGGTCGTACATCACCCCTGGCTGCTTCCTCAACAGCTCCAGGTAAGCGCGTGGGGTCAGCCGGGTCTGGTGCAGATAGGCGCTGGCCTGCTCGATCGCCAACGGCAAGCAACCCAGCTCGCGCACCAGCTCGGCCGTCCCGTCCAGGCCCTCAGGCAGGCCCCCTTCGGGACTGGCCCGGACGATGTCGGAGGGAAGGTCCGGGACGACGATCCGGGCCAGCAGTTCGACCGCCTCCTGCTCGCCCAGCACGTCAAGACGCAGCACCTGGGCACCAAGCTGGTGCCAGCCCTCGCCGAGTCGGCTGGTCACCAGCACCTGCCCGGTCAGGGTCCGTTCCAGCAGCGGCCGCACGTCGGCAGTGTCGACGACATTGTCGAGCACCAAAAGCCACCCCTCATGAGCGGCCAGCCACGCCGTGGCCCGCTCGGCCAAGGCCTCCAACGGCACCGTCGTGGCCAGCTCCGGCTGCAACGCCACGGCCAGACCCGCCAGGCCGGCCTCCACCGCTTGGCCGGAATCGGCGGTGATCCACCACACCGGGTTGAGTCCGCTGGCATCACGCCCTGCCGTATAACGTCCTGCGGCCTGCGCCAGCGTGTAGTAGGCGGCCAGCGTGGACTTGCCTACCCCACCCAGGCCGTGCACCACGGCCACCAACACTTCATCTCCACCGTGCAGCGCTGCCCTTAACGCGGCCAGCTCATCGCCACGTCCGACGAACATGCGCGTGTGCCGGGGCAGATTCACCAGCCGCGGTGGCGCGACCACCTCTGTAACCGGCCGCAGCGCCTCGACCGGCAGCACCGTCTCGTGGATGGTCTGATCGCGACCGGCCTGATACACCCGGCCCAGCCCGGAGGCCCGCCCCTCCATCTGCATGCGATGATCAGCGCTCGTGGATGGTCTGATCGCGACCGGCCTGATACACCCGGCCGTGCCCGCTCGCGGTCGCCTTCATCACCAACGAACCGACCCGCTCCTGATCGGCTGGCTCCAGCACTGGGGTGAGCACCTCGTCCACCACCCGCTTGAGCTCTGCCGCCAAAGACGGGTCGACGCGCAGCAGCTGCTGCAACCGGACCTGCCAGGACCCGACCAACGCCTGCTCGGTATCGGCGTCGCTGTCCCGGCGAGCCTCGAGCACCTGCTCGCGGACCTCAACCAGTTCCGCCTCGACAGCGTCGGCCTGCTCAGGGCGGACCTTACGCCAGAGCGCGACCGCGCCAGCGCGGGCCACCTGCCAGCCGTCGGTGGCCATGGCCGTCACCAGCGCTGTGCCTGCGGCCAAAACAATCGGATCCACGTTGCCCCCTCAGGCCCGAAGCATGAACCCCACGGTAGAACTGGCCTCAGCCTGCGGCCAGCCTGGTCGCTACCTCAGATAAGCACCGCCGTTCACTCAACCAGTCGGCGTATCACGACACCTACCGGTCAAGGCCGACCAGGGGTTCACCGGGGCATCGCGGACGACCAGGACCTCGTTACCGCAGATAGTGGCTCACTATCTGCGATAAACAGGCTGGTCCGCCATAGCCCGCAACGCCGGCGCCAAGCGAACGCTCCCGGGGTCCGGAAGCTGGGCGGGCGAAGGCGCGGGCCGCCACGCCGGTCGCTGAAGCCGGGCGAGCATCGGCAGTGCGTAGCCAGCGATGGGCTTGCAACGGCATGGGCGGAAGTGCCGTCCCTACAGATAGAGATGATCGCCCGGGTGTTGAGCCTTCAGACAGGCATCCAGGAGATCCGACTGCTTGGTTAGAAAGCTCTGGTGAGCCACCGGTAGGTCGTCGCCGGTCAAGGCAGCTTCCAGCAGGATCTCGACCTCCCACGCGGCCAGACAACCGCTGAAGTGAGTGACACTTTCGATCGCACCGTTTGCCGCTGGTCCACCGTGGGTGACAGCGTTACGAACTCGTACGAGCCGGTCAATCATGGAATGCCAGTGGCCCTCAAGGTCACGATGCCATTTGCGGAACGCGGCCGGATCCTCCAACCGTTCGTGAAGAACGCGCAGCCGCCGGCCCACCTGGTGGTGCTGAGGGAAAAGAGCCAGCAGCTCTGTGACCGCCTGGCGGTGTAGGAGCGGGAGTGCGGCTGGCCCATCGGGGCCGTCGACGAAGCCAGGCCTCGGGCTCGTGGTGTACGGGCCCGCCTCATAGACGGCTTGTTCCCTCACACCCATTGGATATCTGTAAGGCACGTACGTCGAGCGTGCACATGTCTCACATACCTTCTCTGAACTAGACGCTGGTCAGCGAAACCGCGGGAAGGAACAGCCCGCGTGATGGCCTCGGGAGCGATGTGTTGTCCTCGGTGGAGGTAGGACTGCGTTACGAAACCCCGCGTATAACCATTGGCCAAAGTGGATGGCGTCCAAGCATGGACCGTGACCTGCAAGAACACAGGATCACTGGAGATTTATCGGAACTGGCGCATCCCCCATTTCCGTCTGCTACTCTCGGAACAGGCGGGCGGTAGCGTACCCAACTTGAAGCCCTTGATCCTCAAGCCGAGGCATCAGGGGCTTTTTTGCTGCCCAAAACACAATCATCGGGTCCGTATGGCCCCAGCGCACCTGAGCGCTGGGGCCATACGCATTTCTGGGAGAGGAAAATGCTTAGCAGAACGTTCGACATCGCAACCCTGCCGGTGCCGGTGCTGATGGTGAGCGCTTGGATCATCACGATCGCAATCGTGTCGCTTCTGGCTCGATCGATCATCAAAACCGTCATCAATAAAGCCGACGCCCAGGATCTGCCGCGCGTACTCACCGCACTCGCGCCGATCCTCAGGGGCGTGACCAACTCGCTGGCCCAGTCGCCCAACGGAGTATTGGGGACCGGGCCAAGTGGCACGCCCTCCGCAAGTACGAGCCAGAATGGAGAGCCTGGCGCTGGCGAGATGGGAGCAGGCAAGTGAGTAGACGGCGGGGCTCTCCCAGTGATCCAACAGGGCGTCGCGCCACCAGGGACAGCAAAATGATCGACACACTGTTGAGGGCTTTCAGCCCGCGCGAGGCAGAGGTCTTGAGTCTCTACTTCGTGCACCGCTACTCAACACGACTCATCGCCAAACACTGTGGCGAAACGCCCGAAGTGATTCGGCAGGTCGCCGGGATAGCGCTCAGCAAGCTGCGGCATCCATCCAGTAGGCACTTGCTGCAATCCATCCTCGACGACCCTGAGGTGAATTTCCTCGATGTGGCGATGATTCGCAACCTCACGGTCGACGACTTGGTGACCTGCATGTCGTGCAGTCGCCGGTTCCTGCCGACCTCCTCGGTATCCGACGATGGTGGGCGTCCTCGGCAGTATTGCTCCAACGCTTGCCGCCAGAAGGCATACCGAGCCCGCAAGAGTCGCCCGCAAACCACAAGGCATTGACAGAAGAGTCCTCCTCCGCAGGGGCTCGATACCTGCCGGTGGCGCCAGCGCCCCGTCTCTCGGCGCGTGTCGCCTGGCGCCACGGCACCCCAACCGCCGCGAGCCATCGCCACCACAGCAGCAGATCGTTGCCATAGGAGCGCAGCGTGGACTCTGACAAGCCCTTGGCGTACAGGGGGTCCCCGTAGCCTCGGCCGGAAATCCAACGGATATGCCTCTGGCCTGCATAGACAACAGGGCTCAGGTCTGGCCATATCAGCCTGAGGCCTCTGTATAAGTGCAGGTGAGAGGCATATCCGTTGGATCCTGCGCCATTACTACCGGGACCCCGAGACGCAAAGAGCCCCCCTTGGCTCCCCCTCCGTGAGGGGGGAGCCAAGGGGGCTCAGCGGACTGGGGCGGGGAGTTACAGCCTCAACTTGATCGCCATTGGTGCTTGCGGGAGTCGCGCTGTCCGGGGGAGCCAGGGCTGGACGCCGACTACTGCCTCACCCGTATCTGGCCGCCCACTGATGGGCGCTGTCGATGTAGCCCGCCAGTTCCTTAACGGCGGAGCAGAAGACGCAGCAGGCGCCAGGCGCGGGTCCGGCGGCTCCGATTGGCAGAGAACAGATAGACGCCAGCCAAGAGGGAGAGCAGAGCCAGGGCGGCAAGGGAGCTCAGAGCGAGTTGAGGCATCATCGGTGGGGTGTCCCTTCCGTGGTTGGGAGCGCCCGCGGGCGCTCCTGCGCCGTTGTCAGTGAAAGGAGCGGCGCAGGAGCGCCTTTGTGGCGCGGCCTCCGTGGGCACCGGGGGCGTGGTTTCCAGGATGAGAGGCCAGGAAGGGACGTTTACGATCTCGGCCGAGAGCTTCCGCGCTGGCGCGAATCGCTCCGTCTCGCTGCAGTTGCTGACAGGAGTTGACACTTCACAGCAGGCACGGACCGGTTGCGCAATAAGGGCTTTACGTTTTCTTCCACTCTGAGATGCTCGTGCCCATCATGAGTTCCTCTGCCAGCCGGCCTGCTACCCCTTCGCCGGAACCCGACGGCTCCGCAGCCCTGGTGGTGCTGCGTGAGCGGCTGCGCGGGGCATATCTGCACGACGGGGAGCCGAGCCTGCGCGAGATCGAACGCCGCCTTGGCAAAGCACTGAGTCACACGACCGCTGGAGCGGTGCTGCGGTGCGTCAAGTTGCCCCGCTGGGGGCAGCTTGAGCTCGTGGTGGAAGCCCTTAAAGCCGACCGGGAGACTTTCCACCAACTGTGGCTGGCCGCCCGCACAGCCACCCCGGCTGGAGCCTCTCCTGGCCAGGATGAAGAGCCATCTCCCTCCGGTCTGCGGGCCGACGGCAGTATCGGCACAAGCCATGGGCAGCTCATCGGCGAGCTCTTCACCGAACACACCGACGCCGTCCTTGCGATCGCCTTCCACCCCGACGGCCACCTGCTCGCCACCGCCAGCGCCGACGCGATGGCGCGACTGTGGGACCCGGCCACCGGCCAGCAGCTCGGCGAACCTCTCACCGGACACACACGCATCGTCCGCGCGATCGCCTTCCACCCCGACGGCCATCTGCTCGCTACCGCTGGCTATAAGACGGTGCGACTGTGGAACCTGGCCACCGGCCAGCAGCTCGGCGACTCCCTCACCGGACACACCGACACCGTCAACGCAATCTTCTTCCACCCCGACGGCCGCCTGCTCGCCACCGCTGGCTATAAGACGGTGCGACTGTGGAACCTGGCCACCGGCCAGCAGCTCGGCGAACCCCTCACCGGACACACCGACACCATCAACGCGATCGCCTTCCACCCCAACGGCCACCTGCTCGCCACCGCCAGCGCCGACGCGATGGTGCGACTGTGGGACCCGGCCACCGGCCAGCAGCTCGGCGAACCCCTCACCGGACACACCGGCCTCATCAACGCGATCGCCTTCCACCCCGACGGCCACTTGCTTGCCACCGCTGGCTATAAGACGGTGCGACTGTGGAACCCAGCCACCGGCCAGCAGCTCGGCGAACCCCTCACCGGACACACCGACACCATCAACGCGATCGCCTTCCACCCCAACGACCACCTGCTCGCCACCGCCAGCGCCGACAAGACGGTGCGGCTGTGGGAGCTCGCGGCGGAACATCGGCCAGGGCATGAATACCTGTACAAGCAGATCAAGCGGCTGCGTTCCCGCCTGGCTGCATTGCGGCGCGAGCGTGATGAGCTGACCGTCCGCCTGGGGACGCCAAGGCCGCCCGCCATCGGCGGCGACGTTCAGGCACCGGAGATGAGCGGCGATGGCGCGATCGCTGTCGAGGGTGCCGACCACCCAGCGACCTTGACCGCCCGGAGCAACCTCACCCGCTTCACGGGGAAGGCGGGGGATGCGGCCGCCGCCCGCGACCAGTACGCCGCCCTGCTCCCCATCGAAGAACGCGTCCAGGGCCCCGACCACCCCGACACCCTGACCACCCGGCACAACCTCGCCTACTGGACGGGGAAGGCAGGGGATGCGGCCGCCGCCCGCGACCAGTACGCCGCCCTGCTCCCCATCCGCGAACGCGTCCAGGGCCCCGACCACCCCGACACCCTGACCACCCGG
>NZ_JBEXCR010000086.1:0-9756 GCF_040605375.1 Nonomuraea sp. NPDC005650 | reverse complement strand
AGGGGATGCGGCCGCCGCCCGCGACCAGTACGCCGCCCTGCTCCCCATCCGCGAACGCGTCCAGGGCCCCGACCACCCCGACACCCTGACCACCCGACGCAGCCTCGCCCGCTGGACGGCAGAGGCAAGTCCCGACGAGTAAGGCCAGCAGAATCCGCGCACTGTTCCGTTACCTGCGAGTAGGGGAGTGGGACGTGCTGCCCGTCCTACTCGTCAGTGACGCGCTCAGGGGCGCGAGCCGCCGAACCGCGCCACCCTGTCGCCCGCCCTGCCCACGTGGCTGATCCCTACTTGGCGCGCAGGTCGTCAGTGCTTCCCCTCGGGGACCTCGGCTCGGGGGAAGCCTTCCCTACGTGCCCGCGCCCCGGGAGCCGGTGCCGGGGCATCGCGCGGGTTCTCCTACAGGTCGACGATGATGGCCGGTCGGATGTGGCTGAGGTCCAGCCCGTCGATCTGGCCGTGCAGGACCAGGTGGAACTGGGCCTCTGGGATCAGCCGGGTGGGGTCGATCTCGGTCTGCTGGCCGCGGAAGTAGCGGTAGCAGGAGATCCTGCCCGCCTTGCGCAGCTCACCGAGAGCCGATCGCACCGCCTCGGCCGGCAGGTGCGAGCCTTTGACGAAGGCGGCGATGGTGACGATCAGCGGCCCGGCCGGCACCTTGGCGGCGTCGGTCCAGATCTCGCGGGCCAGATAGTCGGTGACGTCGGCGGGCGGTTCGGCGGGGGCGGTGACCTCCAGATCGTCGAGCATGGCGCAGGCCTCGGCCAGGGCGTCGCGCAGGCGGCTGCGCGACCCGAACACCTGGGGCCGGTCAGCGGCGGCGCGGGCGGCGGCGATCTTATGGGCGAGTCCCTCGATCCGCGAGGCCCAGGCGTGCCAGTCCAGTACCTCGCCGCGGCCCGGGTAGCGCTCGTCGTCGCGGACGCGTTGTTCCACCTCGTAGTCGATCTGCCGGGCGAAGTCGACGCGGTCCCGCTCGTCTTGGCGCAGCCGGCGCAGCTCGCCCAGGTAGGGGTCGCCGTAGTAGGCGGCGTCGTCGCTCGCCCACCCCTCCTCATCGTCGTCCTGGCCATCAGCGGGGTCGGGGCGGTCGCGTTCGGCGGCCAGGGCGGCCTCGAACGCGGCCTCGAAGGTGCCGTCCATCTTCTGCAGCAGGTCCCACAGCCGCAGGAAGGCGCGCACCCACAGCACTTCGTCGGCGTCCAGCACGGCATCGGCCGCCCGGTGCAGCCGTTCGTAGGCGCGCCGGGTCTGTTCAGCCTCGGCGGCCGACTGTTCGACGGTGCCCTGCAGTTGGCCGCGCGTACGGGCGGCCTCGGCGGGCACCACCGCGGCGATGCGGGTGCGGTGTTTGGTCAGGTAGGTGATCTCATCGAGGTAGCGGGCGCGGTCGGCGAGCTCGCCGAGTTGCCCGCGCGCCTCGCGGATGCCCAGGTCCCGTTCCACCGGCGGCTGTCCGGCCGCCTCGGGTGCGGCCGCGTCCGGGCCGGCCGGGTCATTGCCGATGTGCGCCATAGGCCATAGGTGTACACAATGCACACCTGGTGCCGCAGGGCTTTGCGCCGAGCGAGGCGAGTGACCAGATCAGCGGTAGAAGTCCAACGGCGGATAGTCCTCCCCTTCGACTGCCCGCCACACCTGCTCGAACGGAGACCATCGCGTGTTCTCGAACGACGGCCGTCCCTGCTGGCCTCGATGATGCGGCGCCGGCCCGGTCGGCCCGCCGGGCCCGACCAGGGAGTGATCGACCGCGCGGGAGCGCCAGTAGGCCTTCTTGATGCGTTGTACCTCGAGGTCGCTGAGGAAGCTCAGGCGGTAGCCTTGGCGGGCGTGGCGGCCGCGGGCGTCGGTCAGCAACGCGAGCGGAACCTGGGCATCGATCTTGACGCTGTAGTCCACCCACAATCTCTGCCGGAGCTGGTATCCCGCCGCTTCGTAGTCGCTGGCCACGCGGCGGCAGATGTCCGCGACGATGGACCCGCACAAGCGATCGCCCCGGTGCGGTGTGGGAAGCTCCAGCCTCAACTCGCCGTCCAACCTGGCGGCCTGTTCCAAGAACAGCAGTCCTTCCAGCAGCGCGTCGCGGTTGATCAGCAGAACACCCAGCTCGAACAGGGCCATGGGGTGCCGGTCTTCGGCTTTGGCCTCGAGTTCCAGTCCACGCGGGCCGAACCACTGGCCCAGCCGGTCCGTCGTCAACTGCCCGGGGGGCCGGGCGACCAGCAACGCCATCGCGGCCTCTCGTTCCACCGGTTGCGCAACCGGCAACGGCGAGACCACGTCCTCCTGCGGCAGGCCCGGGCCCGGGACCGGCAGCCCCGGTGACAGCTGCCCTGGTGGCATCGTTGTAGCCCGCTCCTCCATGGCCAACTCCTCTACGGCCGGCTCCTCAGTGGCCGACTCCCCCATGACCGGCTCCTCAGTGGCCGGCCGCGACGTTGCGTGCGCAGGCTCCGCGGCTGGGACGACCGCAGGCGGGATCGCGGGAGAGGCGGTCACGCGCGGGAACGGCACGACGGTGGCCGCCTCGGGCCCGTCGGCCTCCTGCCCCGGCGATGCGGGCGAAGGGCCAGCCGACGCAGGCGGGGCATCCGCGGTCGGCTGAGCGGCGGGCGGCCCCGCCGACGCGCTCCCGGTGACGTCCAACTCCGCGACGTTCAACTCGGTGACCTCCAGGAACAGCTGGTACAGCTGATCCATCGTGCCCAGATGCGCGTCCGGGTCGACACCGGTCTTGGCCAGTTCCTCCCGCAAGATCTCGAAGACGCACGCGGCGTTCGCCCAGTTCGGGCCTTTTTTGCGGTCCGAGCCGGTGAAGACCGCCGCGACCGTGGTCTTGCTCAGGCCCAGGCCCAGTTTGTTCCTTTCGTGTTTGACAATGCGCCTGTAGGAGATGGTTCCCGCTTTTGTGCGCAATCGCCGCATTTCGCTATAAAACCGCTCCCAGGGAGCGCCGACCGCACGGCCAGTCATCGTGCCGGCCACCGCCAATCAACGTGCTCGGTAAAGGTGAAGAAGATTGTCCCGCACCCGGGCGACACTTCGGGGCGCACACACCACGCGTGGGTGAAGCCGGGACGATGCGGTACGGCGAAAGACCGACAAATCTCCTTATTTTGGCAGCTCAGACCTGTCCCGGAACGTCCCGCGGAACACCCTGGGACACCCGCGGAACGATTCACGCCCCCAGCTATCCGAACGCCATTCGTCCCGCGAAGTCCCGCAACGGCATGGAAAAGAACCGCCTCGGCACCGGACCAGCCTGACCGTAAACATCAGGTCTTTTAGCCCCGTAAACAAGAAGGGGCGTACACGTCTTTGCCCTCGACCTGATTCCGCGCTCACGCCGCCAGGCGGCGTGCCGGACGCGGGCCATGGCCCGTACGCCACATGACCCTTGACCCTTCACAACGACGTGAGGAACACCATGAACAACAACCGGGGACTCTGGGTGGCCGTGATCGTCACCGCCGGTCTCGTCATCGCTTTCGCCGGCGGCGCGCTGGCCTGGCTGGGCGGCACCCCCACGCCGCTGGCCGTGCTGGCCGGAGCGGCAGGCTTCGCCGGCTTCGTCAGCCTCGCCTTGGCCATCACGAGATACCTGACCCGTGCGCAGGACTGACCCTCATGGCCGCTCCCACCTGCTCCCGCCCCGCCAGAAGGTCCACCCGCTGCCGGGGAGCCGTGATGATCCCGCTGACATTCGCCTGCCAGCACGTGCCCGGCGTGAGCGTGATCTCCATCGCCGGAGACCTGGACGCCGCCAACGCCGACCAACTGGACGACCAGCTGGACGCCTTCCTCGGCCGGGCGCGCCGGCAACCGGGCGATCACGTGGTGCTCGACCTGAGCGAGGTGCCACGTCTGGGCCGGTCCGGCCTGCGCGTGCTGCTCAATATCCGGGCCCTGCTGCGCCGACACGGCGGCGACCTGCACCTATCCTGCCTCCAGCAGGCCCCCGCCCGGCTGCTGAACGACACCGGAGCCAGACGCGTCCTGACCGTGCACCACAACGTGGAACAGGCCATCCTCGCCGCGCTGCAGGCACGCTGAACGCTGCGAGCTGGCGGGCGAGTGCGACCACTTCGGCCTTGCGGGCGACGTTGTCTTCGTTGCGGGAGGCGTCGGCCTCCAGCCAGGCCTGGTGCCGACGGCCGACGGCACTGGGGAGCAAGGGCCACGCACGTGACCGAACGCGGCGACCCGGGTCCACCCGCCCAGCGTTGTCGCGAAGGCAAGCTCAACGGCACGGGGTGCGGCCCTTGCCAGCCGGAACGGCCCGCGAGTAGTGACCTCAGCCGCCAGGCGCGCGGTCTGGCAGGGTGTCGCGAGCGCGGCGGCGCGAGCCGGTGCCGGTCCGGCGCCCCGCCCACATGTCCACGTATCCGAGCCTCTCCAGACGTGCTCGCAGGAGCCAGAACATGGCGGCCAGCAGCACGGGCCTGTAAACGATCTCTCTCCAGGAGACGCCGGCCTTCCACGCCGCGACCACGCCAAGAGCCATCACCGCCCATGCGGTGATGATCGCCGACCGGGCGTGATGGCCATGCCACCAGGAGCGTCCGGCCTGAAAGGCCAGCATTGGGGGGGTGATGCCCAGCCAGAACACGATCATCAACGCCCAGAGCTCATGGTTGAGCCCTGCGGGGGACCGGGCCCACGCCAGCAGTTGCGTGAACGAGAATGCCACCAGCAGGACCGCACTCAGCGCGATCTGCATGACCATGATGACCAGCCACACCCGGCTCCGCCACACCCGCCATCCCCATCCCGACTCGATCGGCGGCATCCCCCTCATCGCTACGACTCCCTTCGCGACACCAACGACAACACCGACAACGACACCAACGACGCTGGCGACGTCGACCGGGTCGCCAGCAGGCGGGCGGTCACGATCAGCGCTGCTCGCCGGTGGCGGGCAGGCGCTGGGTGGGGCAGGCGTCGGCGAGGTCGGTCAGGGCCTGCTGCTCGGCGGGGTCGATGGACAGCTGCCAGCGGATCTTGATCGCGGTCCACTCGGCGGCATATCGGCAGCGCGCGGGCTCGTACGGCGGCTGCCAGGTGGCCACGTCCTGGTCCGCCTTCGACCTGTTACTACGAGCGGTGACCGCAACGAGATGCCAGGGTTCACGCAGGTCGTTGGCGTAGTCCTGACGCTGGCCAGCGGTCCAGTCGTAGGCGCCCGAATCCCACGCCTCTGCCAGCGGCACGAGATGATCTACATCGAGTCCGGCCGGGCCATCGACGTACTGATCGTCGTAATACGAGTACCACTGCCCGCCCGACAACCGGCAGCCGGCCCCGACTTGGGGCGGGGTGGCGGCTTCGTCGAGGAGGACCTCGGCGCGGGTGTTGCAGCCGTCGCGGTCGGCGTCGACCCAGTGCCTGAACGATGTGCGCTGGTAGCCCTCGCGCCGCTCGCCGGCCACCGGCAACATGGCGACCGCGTCGGCCAGCAGCGGCCCCTCCGCACGCTGCGCCGCGGCCTGGAACGTGTGCTGGGCAGGGCGCGTGACCGCGGCCGCGGGATCGGGGATCGCGGCCATCAGGGTCACGCTGGCCAGGAGGGTTGCGCCGGTGAGGGTGGTGCTGATCAGGTTGTGGCGCCGTGGGGGGTGGGGCATGCCGGTCCTCTCGCAGATAACTACAAAGAGCGAATCATCAACTACTTAATGTAGTGATCTTTGTGGGGCCGACTCTCTACCGGCGTGGTGACCGTTCGGTTTCCCTGACGCATCGACGCCCAGGTGCCGTTGGCGAGGAACATGCACGCCCCGCGGCGTCACCGGCCGACGATCATCTTCAGCCGGGGTCGCTGGGCTTTCCGTCGAGCGGGGGCCAGTGGGACAGGACGGGGAAGGTTGTGCGCGTGCACGATGTGCACGACCGCCTGTCTACGCGCGTTATCTGGAGCGCGCGAACGGCGTGCATGTGCACACTGCGCAAGTCCCCCGTTGGCGAGCCGACCGGCCATGATCGGAACAGGAGTAGTAAAGCGGGATCTTGGGAAAGTTTTCCAGGTCCGGTGGAACCAACCGCACAACCATGACCATGGCGAAAGCGTGACAGGCGAGGGGAGACGACTTTGAGAGGTCCGAGGTACAAGTTCCTGCTGGAGGGCTGGGAGAATCGCAGCGTGTGGGGCTGGGATGAGAACACCAGCAGTTACTGGGCGGACCTGTGGCTCAACGACTCGGACGACGACGAGCCGACCTCGAAAATCCGCGATGTCCCCTCGCCCATGACCGAGCTGTACTCGATGCTCCTCAATCTCACCGACGCCGATCCGGATCATCTCGAGCAACTGATGGATGAAAGCATGCGCTGACCCGTCCCCGGGCCCCGCCGCCCGTTGGCGTAGCCGGCGGGGGCCAGCGGGTCAGCGGCGGGGCCGGTAGGCCTGGCGAGTGGCAGCAGGTGGGCCGTTACTGGCTGATCCCCTTGGGACGACTGCCTGAAGAGCTATTTCACGGCGCGCGATTGCCCTGCTACCTGGGTCAACTCCGCTCGGCGTACTTGGTGACAGCTTCCTTAACGACAGGCCACTTCGTAGCGTCCGCGGTCGTGCAGGTGCGAAAGCCCAGGTGCGTGCGGATCTGACTGCGGTGGTACTCGATCGTGGAGCCGGACCACTCATAGAAGCCGAGCTCCGAGGCAGGAACCTGGACCTGCTTGGCCACGTGCTCGACCACGTCGTCCGGCAGCTCCGAGCGACCGCGGGGGAACCGACCGTACTGCGTGTAGAACTTCAGCAAGATCGCGAAGCCGAGTCGTGTGGCGTCACGCTTCCCGGCGATGAGATCGCGCTCTTCGTCCAGGATCGTCCAGTGCTCGACCAGTTCGTCGATGTGCATTGGGGGGTGTTTCATGACCGCCCAGCATTGACCAGGCAAGTCACAACAAGATCAACCCCGTTTGGGGCTCATGACACGTTTCTTACCGGCACCCCTGGATGATGACGTCTTGTTCGTCGGTGGAGCAGCGGGCGTAGCCGACGCGGGTTCCGTTCACGGCTCCGAGTGTTCCGGATAGGGGGCCTTCGCCGGAACAGTTCGCGGAACACCTATACGGAACACCTCGACCTGGGGCGCTGTCTCGGCTGGCGGGTGTTCCGGTGGGGGATCCCCTTACGGAACATTAGTTCAACCACAGGGAGGGTGCGGCCTTGGCCTGCGCCTGAACTGGTGATCCTGCCTCCGGTGGTGCTGCCTCTGACGCCGTGGCGTCGGGACCGGGCGGTCGCGGCCTTGTCGCAGTTGATCACCGCCTGGTGGGACGAGCACCTCCACGCCATCGACGACCGCTCGGACGATGCCGCCCAGGACGTGGCCGAGGGCCGATGAGCGGACATCTGGTCTTCCAGGGCCGGGGCCGCCCGATCCGGGCGGCGATTTGAACAGCTGCGGGCGTCTTCAAAGGGCAGGTCTCGCGCCCCGGCCTCGATCGGCTGCACAGCGCGTTCTCAGTCTGCGGGTTCCTGCTCGCCGTGCTGTCCGCGCAGGCCGGGCTGACAAGCGGCTGATCAGGTCGCCGCGAACATCTGGGCTGCCAGGCGCCGCGAGTCGTCGATGGCCGCGAAACCACGCGGCAGCATGATTGCCTGGTAAGCCGCAACCGCTTCGACCAAAGATTTCCCGCCTCGTACGGCGGAAAGGATTTCATCCGCCAGCGTGGCGGCGTCGGCCAGCGCGGTGTTCGCTCCGGCACCCGCAGTGGGCGGCATGGTGTGGACCGCGTCGCCGAGCAGAGTGATCGGGCCCGGCACCCATGCCGGTATCCGTTCGCTGATCCGGAACGTGATCGGGAAAAACGATTCGGTGTCGGCGCGGGCGTAGATTTCGCGAATAGCCGGATGCCAGTCGGCGACGGTGTCCGTCGAGAGTTTCCACAGTTCTTCCGACGACATGCGGAACAGCCTCTCGTCCGTGACGCCGAGATGATCCGGGGTCGCGACGAGGGTGACCATCAGATAGTCCTGCGTCCCGTCCATGGGGGTGCGGAACCGGACGGTACCAAACCCGGCGCCGCATGTGCTGCCGCCCGAAACCCAGCACAGACCACGCTCGAACTCCTCGGGAGACAACGACCCGGTGAGGGGCATCCGGCCGTACAGACACCGCAGACCGAAGTCGTGCAGCACCGCTTCGGGGAGCAACCGGCGCCGAATGGCCGACCCGACGCCGTCCGCGCCGACCAGCAGATTCCCCTCGTCGCTGCCGCCTTCGGCGAACTCGACCCGCACCCGTCCCGAGTCGGTCACCTGATAGCCGGACACCGTGTGCCCGAACCGGACGACGTCCTCGAGGCCGGTGAGCAGGCCCTGGCGGAAGGTGTTGCGGTCGACGGCGGTGAGCTGGTCGGCGGGAATGTCGGGGAAGTGCTGCGTGAACACCTGCCGTAGCCCCGTGGTGAAGGTCGTCACCAGATCGCCGTTGCGGCCGCTGGTGCGGCGCAGCACCGCCAGGACGTCCGGCGGGACGCAGTCGGCCAGTGCCCCGTTGCCGGTCGGGTCGATGTGGATCCGGTAGCCCTGGTTGCGGGTACGGGGTGTCGGGTCCTGCTCGTAGACGACGACATCGAGCTCGGCGTGGTGCAGCGCCTGCGCGAGTGCCAGGCCGCCGACACCGCCACCGGCGACGAGAATCCTTGTGTTCTCCGGCATTTCACTCTCCTTGTTCACTGCGATGCCCCCAATGGTGCGCCCGGGAAGCGGCGCTGTCAAACGTTCATTTGATTCATTCAGATAGGCGCATGATAGTGCCAGGCGGAGGTATGATCGCGTGCATGTCCGCGTCGAAACCCCGAAGGTCCCCCAAGCCGCAGGAGCGGCAGCGCGATCCCGAACGCACCCGCGCGCTGATCCTGGACGCCGCGATGGTCGAGTTCGGCGCGCACGGTTACGCGGGCGCCCGGATCAGTGCGATCGCTGCCCGCGCCGGGGTGAACGTGCAGCTGATCTCGTACTACTTCGACGGTAAAGAGGGCCTGTACCAAGCCATTTCGCGGCAGTGGCAGCAACGACAGGGCAAGCTGGCACCCGCGGGCACGCCGTTGCCGGAGCAACTGCGTCGCTATGCGCTGGAGGCATTGCGCAACCCGGACGGGGTCCGCCTGCTGGCCTGGAACGGGCTCGAATACACCGGATCCGACGCGCACCCGTCGACCGGCATGTTCGCCGAAACCATCGACGAGCTGCGGAAGCTGCAAGAGGCCGGCAAGCTGCCCGCCGATCTCGATCCGGCCTGCCTGGTCGTCATGCTGATGGCGATGACCATGGCGCCCACCACGCTGCCGCACATCATTGAGGGAACCTGCGGCGTCGACCCACGCTCGTCCGAATTCCTCGACCGGTTCGCCGGCCAGGTAGCCGTCCTGGCCAGGCACCTCGGGCTCGGCTGAACATCAGGGCCCGCTTCGATCCACGGCCGAATGGCTATTGAGGCCAGCGGCCGGGTCTGCCGCGAGCGTGACGTCCGGGTCCTGGTCGCGGGCGGCGTCGACCAGGTCCGGCTCGGCGTCCGGCTCGGCGTCGTCATCCCAGAGGTCGGAGTCGTAGGGCTCGCCGCGGGCCAGCCGCTCGGCGCGCATCTTCTCGCGTTCGGCGTCGGTGATCCCGGTGATGTACGGGTGCCACCGGAATACGGCAGAAACGGGCCGCGGAGCGGCGTAGCCGCTGTTCAGCGTCGAGCCAGCGCCTCGTACGCGGTGGAGCGACCGATCTTGAGCGTGCGGGCAGCCTCGGTGATCGAAACGCCG
>NZ_JBEXCR010000085.1:0-31956 GCF_040605375.1 Nonomuraea sp. NPDC005650 | reverse complement strand
CCGACCATGCCGAGGCTGAATGCCATGATGACGCCCCTTACTGAGCTCGGCGAACCGCTGTGGTAGCGACAAGAGCGTTCCATGCCGGTTTACACATGCCGGTGACCGCGCCGCTCTCGGGAACGAGCACCAGGGTGACCTGCTGATTGCCCATCGGCGTCGCTGCTGACAACGCCCAACCTTCGAAATCGCTGATGCTCGGAGCGCAGCACCCTTTCTCCACCATTCGGTGAACTATCGTGCTACCGTAGTTCATCGGCCGGTGAAGAAAGGCTTGGAGGATGCGTGTAGTCGTAACGGGCGCGCGGATGGGGGGATTGACCCTGGCACAGGGGCTGCGCCGGGCGGGGATCGATGTCGTGGTGTACGGCGGTCTCGAGGGCGTGGTGCGGTTCGGGGCGGAGTTCGCTCGGTTCGGACAGCAAGCCGACGGCACGGTGTGGATGCGGTTCGCCGACGACCGCACCGACACCGCGGACGTGCTGGTCGGTGCGGATGGGATCGGTTCGATGGTGCGTCGGAAGTTGCTGCCGCAGGTGCAGGTGGCCGACACCGGTCAGCGCACGCTGATGGGCGCGACACCGGTGCGGGCGGCGGCCGGTACCGGACTGCCCGAGTTGACCGGCGACGACGCCACGTGCGGGTGTGCCCGCGACACGATGATGGTGCTGGGTGTGCTGCGGTTCGGTCGGCGACCGACCGCGGCGCGTGACCGGTTGCTGCCGGACCTGCGCAATCGCGCCGTGGACTACGTGATGTGGGCAACCCCCGCGACGCAGGAGTGGCTCGGGCCGACCGGCTCGCCGGAGCAGACGTGGCGCCGCGCCCGGGAGCTGGTTACCGAGTGGCATCCGGCGTTGCCGCGGATCGTCGAGCATGACTGGCGGGAGCGAACGGTTCCGCTGCGGATCGGCACGATTGCGGCGATGCAGGCGTGGGCTCCGAGCCCGGTGACCGTCATCGGTGACGCGATGAGCATCCACGAGCTATCACATCGGTCACGATCGAAGTTCGCCACGGTCGCTGAAGGCCGGCGGTCGGGCCGGCGGTCGGGCTTTTGCACCCTGCTCGGCCCACCCGCCATCGCCGCGTGCGCCTGGCGGAGCCGGTGAATCCTGAAGGCGGGAGTACCCGCGTGACGCCGAGTGTCAGCGCTCACGCAGCACAGACGACCAGGGCAGGCCCCGTACCCGATGGGGGTGGGAGGTGTTCGAGCTGGTCGCGGCGACGAACACCGTGGCGATGAGATCGTGCGCAACACGCGGTTCCGGCGAGGGCGGTCGCCCGGCGGGCCCCGCGGTGACCGCACACCCTGTGCCCTACCGGCATCCGAGGGAGGCAGTCCTGTCTGCCTCCACCAGCATCAAGGCCACCGTCAGCCGGTGACCTCCGCGGGGCGATTGCCGCACGGCACCCGACGGCCGACACCGGGCCCGGCCAGGCCCGACCGCCCAGCTGGCCTGGGTGGATAAGGAAGGAGACAGCGCCCATGCTAAAGATCATCGCTCTCGAAGAGCACCTGGTCACGGCGGGGATCTTCGAGGCGTGGCGGACGGTGCCGGAGACCTGGCAGTTGTACGGGGCCGCCACGGGCCGCCCGGACGTCATCGACCGGCTTTTCGACCTGGGTGAGGCCCGGCTGGCGGACATGGACGACCAGGGCATCGACGTTCAGGTGCTGTCGGTGACGCCGCCCGGGGTTCAGAGCCTCGGCGCGGCAATGGCGGTCCCGCTCGCGCGCGAGGCCAACGACGCTATCGCCGCAGCCGTCCGCGCCCACCCCCGCCGCTTCGAGGGATTCGCGACACTGCCCACCCCGGACCCCCGTGCGGCCGCTGAGGAACTGCGGCGGGCGGTCACCGGCCTCGGTCTCAAGGGCGCCATGATCCATGGCCGGACCGGGTTGAGGAACCTCGACCATCCTGGCCTGACACCGATCTGGGAGGCGGCCGCGGAACTACGCTGCCCGATCTACCTGCACCCCCAGTTCCCCGACACTCCTGTCCGTGACGCCTACTATTCGCATTTGGGGACCGTCGCCGACAAAGTCTTCGCAGGTCCCATGGTCGGATGGCACTACGAGACCGGACTGCAGCTGCTGCGGCTGGTGCTGGCGGGGACTTTCGACCGGTTCCCGACCCTGCAGATCATCACCGGGCACTGGGGTGAGGTCGTGCTGTTCTACCTCGACCGGATCACCCAGACCCAGCCCTGGACCGGACTGTCCCTGCAGCGGCCGATCGGCGACTACTTCGCGCGCAACGTCTCCTACACCGGCAGCGGGATCCTCAGCGAACGCTACCTGCACTGGACCAAGGAGGTGGTCGGCATCGACCGCATCCTCTACGCCACCGACTACCCCTTCATCGATGCCGGCAACGCCCACGACTTCCTCGACGACGCGGCCCTCACCGCGGCCGAGCGTGAAGCCATCGCACACGGCAACTGGGAGCGTCTCACCGCCCATCTCGGCTAGCGTCCAGCAACTCATGATCGGAGCGACCGACAGCATGACGACGAAGCGTTACACCTCCCCGGACCCCGAGCTCGACAGCTACTACGGCGACCTGGCAGCCAAGGATCTGCAGCCGCTGTGGGAGCTGGGCGAAATGTTCACCTCCGAACCCAAGGCCGCCGCTGTCCCGCATCGATGGCGGGCCGCCGACCTCCACGAGCTGGCCGGCCGCGCCGGGAACCTCGTCCCGATTGAACGGGGAGGCGACCGCAGGGTCATCGGGTTGGCCAACCCCGGTCTGGGCGGTGCGCCCTTCATCGCGCCGTCGTTGTGGGCCGGGGTGCAATTCCTCATGCCCGGTGAGCTGGCGCCGCCCCACCGCCACACCGCAGCGGCCCTGCGGTTCATTCTCGGCGGCCGTGGCGCCTACACCGTGGTCGACGGCGACTCCATTCCGATGACGCCCGGCGACCTGGTGCTCACGCCGGGATGGACCGTGCACGAGCATCACAATCCGGGCGACGAGCCGATGGTCTGGCTCGATGTGCTGGACTTGCCGCTGGTGATCGGTCTCGAGGCACTGTTTTTCGAACAGCGCCCCGGCAACCCCGAGCAGCGGTGTCCACCGCGCTCGGCGTCGGAGATGCTCTACGGGCAGAGCGCGGGCTTGGTGCCGGTCGGGAACCAGACGCCGGCGTTCGACGGCCCGTCCTCGCCCCTGACGGTGTACCGATGGACCGACACCGACGCTGCCCTGGACGCGCTGTTGGAGGCGACGTCGGCCGACGAGGGCACCGTGAGATTTCGGGACCCGACCCGTGCCCGTGACGTCATGCCGACCTTGCGCTGTGAAATGACACGGATGCGCGCCGGTGCGACCGGCTGCACCCAGCGGCAGACCGGATCGCAAGTGTTCACCGTCCTCAACGGCAGCGGGCGAGCGCAGCTGGCCGAGCACAGCTTCGACCTGACGGCGGGAGACATCTTCGTCGTCCCCTCCTGGGTGCCGTGGCACTTGAGCGCCGACACGCAGCTCGACGTCTTCGTGACCAGCGACGCTCCGGTACTGGAAGCGCTGGCGCTGTTTCGCCGCGACCAGGTCGAGGCATCCCGATGATTCTGCTCAGCGTCGCTGACGAAAAGCACGGCGATTCGGTCGCAGCTTTGGTCGCGCCGGGGGAGCTCGTCGACCTGCGCCCGCTGATCGGACGCGGCTGGCCGGAGGTGGGCTTCAGCCCGATGAGATGGCTCCTGCACGCCACCGGCGGCGTGCCGAGGTTCGAAGCCAGAGACCTGGAACGGCTGCCCCGGATACCGCTGGACAGCGTGGCCATCGCCCCTGTCGTGCCCGACCCATCGAAGATCATCGCAGCGCCCGTCAACTACCGAGACCACCAGGCCGAAATGCGGGCCGAACATCAGATCGAGGGCCTGGGCGTGTTTCTGAAAGCGCCGACCTCGGTGCTCGGGCACCAGGGTTCGATCCGGTTGCCCTACACCGATCGCCGGTTCGACCAGGAAGGCGAACTGGCCGTCGTGATCGCACGGCGTGCGCGCAACATCTCGGTGAACGACGCGGTCGAGGTGGTGGCGGGGTATACGTGCCTGCTCGACATCACGATGCGCGGGGGTGAAGACCGTTCCACGCGCAAGTCCTTCGACACCTTCACCCCCATCGGGCCGCAACTGGTCACCCCCGACGAGGTCGGCGACCCGACATCGCTGCGGCTGCGGACCACCGTCAACTTCACGGTGCGCCAGGACGCCGCGATCGCGGACCTGATCTGGGATGTGCCCCGCCTCATCAGCTACGCCTCCTCGGTGATGACCTTGCTTCCCGGCGACGTGATCAGCACCGGCACCCCCGCCGGTGTCGGGCCACTCGCCGACGGGGACCGCGTCAGCGTCGACATCGACGGTGTCGGCACGCTGAGTGTGTCCGTCAGCGCGGACGCGGCGATCGCGTGCCCCACCCGCGGGGCCGGCCACGGCCCACAGCCTCCCGCCCGGATAACCCCCTGGTCGCGCGCGGAATGCGCTGCGCCCCCGACCGGTACGACTCAACCGGCCTCGGATGATGCCGACCGGCCGCCGACGCGGATCCCTCCTGAGACCGGGCGTCGATGACGAGATTTCCCCTTGAGGGTGTGCGCGTGCTGGAACTCGGCAATTACATCGCCGCACCCACCACCGGACGCATGCTGGCCGACTTCGGTGCCGAGGTCATCAAAGTCGAACGCCCCGGCAGCGGCGACGAATTGCGGCGGTGGCGGCTCTACGCCGGCACTACCTCGATGCTGTTCCGCACCATCAACCGCAACAAGAAGTCCATCGTCGTCGACCTGAGGACCGAGGCCGGGCAGCGCGATGTCCGCACGTTGGCCACACAGTGCGACATCGTGCTGGAAAACTTCCGGCCCGGCACCCTGGAGAAGTGGGGCATCGGCGTCGACGCGCTCAACGCTGCAAATCCGGCGCTGATCTTCGTGCGTATTTCAGCGTTCGGTCAGACCGGGCCGATGGCCACCCATCCCGGATTCGCCGCCGTCGCCGAGGCATACGGCGGACTTCGCGAACTCGTCGGTGAGCAGGACCGGCCGCCGGTGCGAGTGGGGGTGTCGATCGGTGACTCGATCGCTGGGCTCTACGGCGCGTTCGGCGCGGTGATGGCGCTCCTTGATCGGCAACGACACCCCGGCACGTCGATTCCACTGCAAGATCGGGTCATCGATGTCGCACTGAACGAATCGATCTACTCGATGATGGAGTCGCTGGTTCCCGACTACCTGGCCTACGGAGTCCGACGACACCGCACCGGTGGACGCATGGAGGGCATCGCGCCATCCAACGCCTACCTGTGCGCGGACGCCAAATCGGTGGTCATCGCCGGCAATTCCGACGCCATCTTCCAGCGATACATGACCGTCATCGACCGTCCGGATCTGGCTGCCGATCCCGAATTGGCTACCAACGATGGTCGCTGGGCCCGGCGCGAAGAGCTCGACGACGCGATAGGCGCATGGACCGCCAGGCGGCCGCGTGATGAGGTCCTCGAGATCCTCGGCGAGGCCGGCGTACCGTGCGGCCCGATCTATACCGCGGCCGACATCGTGGAAGACGAGCAATACCTGCACCGCAACATGATTCAGTCGTTCGACGTCGACACCGGTGACGGAGCACCGACATCGGTGGGGTTCCCCGGCATCGTGCCGGTCCTCGGCGGCCGATCACTGCCGATCGACTCGATCGGACCGGATCTGGGAGCGCATACCGACGAGATCCGGCGACGCTATCTCCGCGAGAACCAATCATGACCGCCGCGCAATCGGGCTTCGACAAGACGTTGCGCCACATGATCCCGGAGCGAGAAATGAACACTTCCCGCCAATCCGGCCCGCCGGCGCACGACGGCTCGGCGATGATCCTGCGCGATGTCACCCTGCGCGACGGTCTGCAGCTGACCGGCAAGGTGCTGCCCACCGAACGCAAGCTCGAAATCGCCCGCACCCTCCTGCAATTGGGGGTCCCGGCGCTGGAGATCGGTTCGATGGCCCGACCTGACCTGGTCCCGCCGATGGCCGGCACGATGGAGCTGGTCGCCGCACTGACACCCGCGGAGCTCGAACGGTGTTGGCTCTGGGTGGCCACACCGCGGCACGTGGAGAAGGCGGCAGCCGCCGGCGTACGCAACTTCCAGTACTGCTTGTCGGTCTCGGACTCGCACAACCAGGCCAATATCGGTCGCAGTACCGAGGACAGCCTGTCGGCCATGCCGGCGGCCGTCCGCCTGGCCCGCGACGCCGGCGGCTCGATTCAGCTGTGCCTGGCCACCGCATTCACCTGCCCGTTCGAGGGTGAGGTGGATCCGCGGCGGGTGCTGGGGATCGCGAACGATCCGCGTGCGCGGGGCGCGGCGGACATCGTGCTCGCCGACACCCTCGGACAGGCGCATCCCGCGCAGGTGAGCGCGCTCGTCGCGGCGGTGCGCGACGCGTCTGCGCGGCGCCGCATCGTCTTTCACGGTCACGACACCTGGGGAATGGGGGTGGCGAACTCGCTCGCCGCCCTCGCCGCGGGGGCGAGCGTGATCGACGGCACGCTCGGCGGCCTGGGTGGCTGCCCGTTCGCGCCCGGCGCCGGCGGCAACACGGCCAGCGAAGATCTGCTGTTCGCGACCCGACCCGATTGGTTCACCCCGGCGAGCTTGGCGACGCTGGCCGATCTCACCGAGCAGCTGCTGGGCGAACTCGGCGAACCCAACCGGTCCCGCACGCTCGCCGGTGCACGTTCGGAGGCCACAGTCTTCGAGTGGGTGAGGCAGGGGTGACCGCGGCCGAGCCTCCCCCGCGCACTGCCGGCCCCTCCGCCATGACGAACGGCGGTGACGACGGGACGCCGGACGCCGCGCCGCGGGCACGGTGGCGACAATGGGCGGGCCAGACCCTGGCCGAGGCGACCGGGCGCCGCCACCGGGTCGACCCGGTCGCACCGCGCACCGGCGGCCCGGCCGGCAACGCCCGCCTGACCGCATGGACCGGGCTGGTGCTGCTGGTGTTGTTTCTCGCCGAGATCGGCACCCTGCTCGATCTCGACGGCTTCGTCAGCTGGCACATTGCGATCGGAACGCTGCTGGTGCCACCGGCACTCCTCAAGACCGTGACCACCGGCTGGCGTGTCCTGCGCTACTACACCCATCGACCCGCCTACCGGCAGGCCGGCCCGCCACCGGCGCCCCTGCGCGTCCTCGGCCCCTTGGTCGTCGTGTCCACCCTGGCGTTGCTCGGCACCGGACTCGCCCTCGTCGCCGCAGGCCCGTACGCCATGAGCCTGCTGACATTCCACAAGATCGCCACCGCTGCCTGGGTCATAACGACCGGGCTCCACACGCTCGGCCGAATTCTGCCCGCACTCCGCATCGCCGGCATCGGCCGCGAAACAACACCCCTACCTGGGCGTACCGCCCGAGTCGTAATCCTGCTGCTGGCTCTCGCCGTCGCCGGCCTCACCGCGACACTCGTCCTCACCGCCTCGCATCCGTGGGCCGCCGGCCAACACCTGACGCCTCACCAGGCAACGTACGGTCGATAATCCGGCAAGCCTGACGTTGGAGCCGACGACGAACTCGCGCTTCGGCCCGGCGTGCTGGTCGCGACAGCGGATGTCGATACCGGTCGCGGGGCTCGCCCCGGAATGTCTGCTGCTCGTAGTCGATCGGGCCGAGGTAGCCGAGGGTGGAGTGCGTCCGTCCCGGATCGGACAGGTACAACGCGACTGAACTCCGGCGGATACGACTTCATCGGGAAGCGGGACCCGGGTTCGCGTGTGCGACGTCTGCCCACATGGTGGGGTCCGCCGATCGGGGGCTTCGATCGTTTCCGCTGCGGAGCTCTGCCACGTGGCGTCGCGTGTTCGAACCCGGGTCCCCGGCATCGGGCACCAGCCTCGGGATGGGGTAACGGCGGTGCCGGGATGCCGCGCTGGTTGGCTTGATCAGTGAGGGAAGCCGCCGGGAGGTCAAGGTCCTATCGTGGGCCTGGGCTAGGGTTGCAGCTCGAGGTGCAGCGCGTCGAGGGTGCGGTTGTTGGCGCCGTGGAGTCTCCAAGTGGGGTCCGGGCCGGTGAGCTGGAGGTTGGGGAAGCGTTTGGCGATCTGGACGAGCGCGACCTGTGACTCGACGCGGGCGAGGTGCTGGCCCAGGCAGATGTGGATGCCGCCGCCGAAGGCGAGGGCGTTGATGTCCTTGCGGGTGATGTCGAGTGTGTCGGGGTTGTCGTAGCGATCGGGGTCACGGTGGGCCGCGCCGAAGAACGGTATGACCCCGTCACCCTTGGCGATCGTGACCCCTCCGATCTCGATATCCTCCGAAGCCAGTCGCAGTGGCGGGCTGGACTGCACGGAGGAGTCGTAGCGGATCAGCTCTTCGACGGCGTTGGTGGCGAGTGCCTCGGGGTCGGTGACGAAAAGCTGCCACTGGTCGCGGTTACGCATGAACGAGTGCAGCGCGTTGCCGATGAAGTGGGTCGTGGTATCCAGACCTGCGGAGAACACCAACGGCACGTTGGCGATCAGCTCCTCCTGCGAGATCAGGCCGTCTTCGTCGGCGGTGATCAAGCGGCCGAGCAGGTTGTCGCCCGGGTTGCGTCGCTCGTTCTCGACCAGTTCGGTGAGGAACGCCTCGACCCTGACCGTTCGCCGGTCGGCTTCGGCCTTGAACGATTCGGTGGCGAGTGGTTCGAAGGCGCCTTCGATCATCTCGGCCCAGTCGATGAGCAGATCGGCGTTTTCGCGTGGTACGCCGAGCACGTGGCAGATCACGCGGACGGTCAGCTCGAAGGCGAGGTCGTTGATCGCCTCCAGCTCGCCCCGGTCCTGGGCGTCGTCGAGCAGCTCATCGACGAATTTCGTCATGAGAGGCCGCAGGCTCTCGACGAACGTGCGGTTGAACGCGGTGTTGTAGAGCGCTCGTTTGGGCTGGTATTGGGGCGGGTTGGTGAACACGAACCAGTGCTGCTGGCTGCGTGTGAACGGGCGTTCAAGGTCCGTCGCCTGCCCGCTGCGCCGGCGGGTGTCGTCGACGTCGCGGACGAAGCGCCGCTCCTTGACCAGCTTTTGGATGTCCTCGTAGCGGCACAGCGTCCAGAAGGGAGCCACCGACGCGCGGTGGACGGGAGCGATCTCCCGCAGCCGGGCGTAGAGCGGGTACGGATCCTGCGGTGGGGTGGTGAGCAGCGTCGCGACGATCTGCTCGGCCTCGGCGTTCGCGCTCATGCGGCACCCCCGTTGCGGGCCGCGGGGCCCTCGTAGATGGCGCTGACGTCGTAGAGGTGCACATCCGGTTTGGCGATCGCCTCCATCGCCGCGCGCCCTTCCATCAGCTCGGGATCGGCGAGCATCGCCATGAAGGCTTCCTCGCTCTCCCATTGGGCGTAGTTGACAACGCGCAACTTGTCCCGGCTGACATGGATGTTGGCGCTGATGCAGCCGGGCCGCTGGACGACCTTCGGGGTTTGCGCGCTCGCGACCCTCAGGAACTCGTCGAAATTCTCGGGCGTCGTCGCGAAGATGTTGACCAGCGTCACGATCGAGGTCCCTGTCCGGATCTCAGTCATGGACAGCTCCTAGCTCTTGACCTTCATAGATCCCTGTCCGAGGCGGCGGCGATGGGGCAGCTGCGTCGGGTGCGGTTTCCAGGACGTTAAGTCGGGGCCATCGATGTTGTCAATTGGTTGACGAATCGTCAGTCGGTTGCGATTGTGGTTGCAGTTCGAGGGTGCGGTCGACCGCCGCAGGGACAGTGGCGGATCGACGGCTGAATTGTTGCCCTCGGGTATCTGCGGCAGCGAGGATCCCATGCAGAACTCACAACACGAGGTAGTGATTGTCGGTGCCGGCCCGGTCGGCTTGGCGACCGCGCGCATGCTCGGGCAGCGGGGGCACGACGTAGTCGTGGTCGAACGCTGGCCCGAACCGTATCCGCTACCCCGCGCGGTGCACTTCGACGACGAGATCGGCCGGGTGTTCCAGTCCATGGAGCTCGCCCGGGAGGTCACAGCGATCACCGAACCCGTACCGGACTTCTACGAGTGGCGCAACGCCGCAGGCGAGGCACTGCTGCGAATCGACTGGTCCGGAACGGGTCCGAACGGCTGGCCCACCGCGAACTTCTTTTCCCAGCCACAGCTGGAGCAACTGCTCGCCCGCGCCCTCGACTCCATGCCGAACGTGAGGTTGGTGCGCGGCGTGGACGTCGTCGATATCGAGGAACACGAGGACCGGGTCGTGGTCCGCGCCGGTGACACCCGCGTCGGGAAACCAGGCCAGATCCTGGCCCCGACCCGGGCCACCCGGAGCTTCACCGCCCGCTATGTGATCGGATGCGACGGCGCCAACAGTTTCGTGCGCAGTCGGATGCCCGTCGAGATGCAGGACCAGGGATTCTTCTTCGACTGGCTGATCGTGGACACCATCCCGACCGACGACGTGGCGTGGTCGCCGATGAACTGGCAGCTGTGTGATCCGGTCCGTCCGACCACGATCGTGTCCGGCGGCCCGGGCCGGCGGCGCTGGGAGTTCATGCGCCTGCCAGGTGAAGACGCCGCAGGACTGGCCACGAGCGAGACGGCGTGGAAGCTGCTGGCGGCGTGGGGAAGAACCCCGGACAACACGCACCTGGAACGGCACGCCATCTACACCTTCGCGGCTCGCTGGGCCGACACGTGGAACATCGGACGACTTGCCATCGCGGGGGACGCCGCCCACCAGATGCCGCCCTTCGCCGGACAGGGAATGTGCTCGGGGCTGCGGGACGCCGCGAATCTGAGCTGGAAGCTGGATCGTGTGCTGCGGGGCGTCTCCGAGCCCAGGCTGCTCGATACCTACACCAGCGAGCGGAGCCTGCACCTGCAGCATGCGATCACGATGTCGGTCGAGCTGGGCAAGGTGATCTGCGTGCTCGACCCGCGGCAGGCGGCACAGCGTGACGCGCGCATGATCGCCGACGATGCCGACCCGGCGAAGGTGCTACCGGTGCGGGCTCGCCCCGTTCTCGGGAACGGGGTCGTGGCGGCCGGATGCGCCCTGGGCGGAACTCTCGCCCCGCAGTTCGCCGTCGAGGTCGGCCACTCGCCGCAACTGCTCGACACCGCGACGGGCAGCGGCGCTGTACTGCTGCTGCATGCCGGCCGACCGGCCGGCCAACTGCTGAATCCTTCGCTGTGGCAGTCCCTCGCGACGGTTGACGGAACCGCGAAATCCATTGCCGCCGACGGCGATCCGGATCTACGCGACGCCACCGGCGCCTGGGCACGCTGGTTCGATGCCAATGCCGTTGCCGCGGTGCTGATTCGGCCCGACCACTACATCTACGGCGCTGCGCCGCACATCGAGGACGGCCACGAACTCGTAGCCGGATACGCAGCCGTCCTGCGTCTTGATTCTGTGGCCGTACCGGCCACCGGTGTCGCCTGAGCTCCGACTCGATCAGCTATCACGGGAAAAGGGAATAATGCGGGTTGCAAATCTGGACGGTCGCGCAGTGCTCGTCGTCGGTGACGACGGCGCAGAGCAAGCCGTGCCGGTCACGGCCATCTCGGGTGGGCGCTTCGGCCCCGACCCTGCCCAGCTCTACGCCGAGTGGGGCGAGTTCACCGAGTGGGCGGCCACGCTCACCACGGATACCTTGCGAACCCATGTTTGTCACCTGGATCGAGCACTGTTGGGCGCTCCGTCGCCGGCACCGCGTCAAGTATTCGCCGTCGGCCTGAACTACCGTGCGCACGCGGCCGAATCCGGATTCGACGCTCCGGAGCACTTTCCGCCGGTGTTCACCAAATACGTCTGCAGTTTCAGCGGACCGCACACGACGGTCGTATTGCCCGCGGACGGCAAGGTCGACTGGGAGGTCGAACTCGTCGTGATCATCGGGCGGAAACTACACCGGGGCGAGCCCGGCGAAGTATGGGATGCCGTGGCGGGCCTGACTGTCGGCCAGGACATCTCCGAGCGCGTCGCGCAGCTGCGCGGTCCGGCGCCGCAATTCGGCCTCGGCAAGTCGTTGCCGGGCTTTGCTCCACAGGGGCCCTGGCTGGTCACTCCGGACGAGTTCGCGAATCCCGACGACCTGGAGCTGGGCTGCTCGATCGACGGTGAGGACATGCAGAAGGGGCGGACCCGCGACCTCATCTTCTCGGTGCCGCAGTTGCTTTCGGGCTTGTCGCAGACAGTGACGCTTTATCCAGGTGACGTGGTGTTCACCGGAACCCCGCCGGGAGTCGGCATCGGCCGAGAGCCCCAGCGGTTTCTGCGGCCGGGGGAAACCTTGAGCAGCTGGATCGAGGGCATCGGCGTGCTGCACCAGAAGTTCATCGGCGAGAGGTAAGGGCGAAAACCATGGCTCTGCACGGACTGGGCAAGATCACCGTCGGTGTGCCGAACCGGGCCGAATCCATCGGCTACTACGCTGAATTCGGTCTCGAGCATCTCGGTGACGGACGGTTCGCCACCGCCAACGGCGGCGAACAGCTCGAAATCGTCCACGCCCCGCGGCGGCGCCTGGTCGAAGTATCGATCGCCGCCGACGACGTCGACGACATCGGCTCCGCCGCAAGCAAACTCACCGCCCTCGGCATCGGGGTTCAGCGCGAGCGCGAGTCCGTGCGGGCCGTGGAACCGGTCACCGGAACGGTGGTGCGGGTCCTGGTCCGGCCGCGGGTGGTGGTGGAACCACCGGCAGTGCCGACGCCTTACAACGGTCCCGGGCGTATCGACCGGCGGGGCAGGGCGCAGGTCCTCGCGCGTACCGGCCGGGTGCGGCCACGCAAACTCGGCCACTGTGTCATCGGCACCACCGATTTGTCGACGTCGATGCGGTTCTTCGTCGACGGCCTCGGATTTAAGGTCAGTGACTATATGGGCGCCAAGGCGGCGTTTCTGCGGTGTTCGGTCGAACACCACAATGTCCTGCTGATGGCCGCCCCGGTCAATTTCATGCATCACTCCAGCTGGGAGGTCGACGACATCGACGAAATCGGCCGGGGCGCGGTCGACATGCTCGAAGGCCACCCCGAGCGCCACATCTGGGGCCTGGGCCGCCACTTTGCCGGTGCCAATTTCTTCTGGTACCTCAAAGACCCCGCGGGCAACTTCTGCGAGTACTACTCCGACATGGACACCTGCCCAGAAGACGAGCTGTGGAGCCCGGAGGTGCTGCACGGTCTGCACAGCCTGTACGCCTGGGGCCCGCCTCCGCCGCCGTCGTTCCTGGAACCCGATGACCTCGCGGCGCTGATGACCGGCGCCCACTCGACCCGGGGATGAGCCGGGGTGAGCGGCGATCGACTCACCCGCTCAACCCCGGTCAGGCCACCGAACCCGGCGCCTTCGAGGCACGCTCGGGTATGTCCTGCTCCGGTCGTTCGAGCTGTTGACACAGCGTGATCAGAACGCGCTCGGCCGTCTCAAGATCTGATTCCGGGATGCGCGCTCCCAGCCGGTTCGCCCACTCCACCTGTCTGCGGTCCAGAATCGAATAAGCGGCCGACCCGGCGTCGGTGAGCTGGACGAGCGGTGATCGGCGGTGATCGGCGTTCGGCGCGAACTCCACCAGGCCTTGATCGACGAGCCGCCGGACCAGGGCGTGCACGCTCTGGCGTGTCAGCCCCATCCGGCGGGCGATCTGCGCGACGGTCAGCGGCCGCCCTCCGGCGACGATAGGGCCCATCACCTGCCATTGGGCGGTTGTCAGCGGCAGATCGCTGGTGAGCTCGTCGCCGACCGCTTGGAACGCACCGTTGGCGCGGAACGTGGCCAGTATGACCTGGGTGGCCGCGGTTCCCGCACGGGTCAGTTTCTCATCGGTCACAGGCCCATCCTCACATATTCGTCAGGTACTTGTACACACGACAGCTACTTGACGATATGTGAGCTAGCTGACAATACTGACGTCAGTCGAGGCCTTCCAGATCGGACGCGTCAGCAATCCGAGGAGACGATGATGCCCACTGCTCACACCAGCCACAGCTCACAATCCGCTCTGACCGGCGCGGTTCGGCGCATCCCCCCACCCGATGGCCGTCGGGAACCGCTCAAGATCAACGTCTATGAGCGGATGACGGGCGCGGCGACGCAGTTGCAACCCCTGTTTCCCTACCATGACGCCGGCGCCATGGTGCCCTGCGGCGCGGTCTTCACCGGTGGCCCGGACAAAGGTGAATTCGGCCAGTTTTTCCATTGGAATTCCGTCGAGGAAGTCGCCGTGGTGTTCGGCGCCAACGGCGCGTTGCTGCAAACCGGGCAGATCTTCGCCACCCAGAGGTTGCACGGGGTGAACTCGTTCCTGCGCGATCCGCGCGACCCCGAGGCGTTCGGAATGATGACGATCACCCAGCGGCAGTCCGACGACCAGCCACAGCACGAAGCGATCATCTTCCGCTGCGAGAAGTGCCACGACCAGCTGCTGCGTTTCGAGTACAACGCGACAGCCAAAGGCGTCCAGGGCTACGAGCCCGGCTCGTGGGGCGGTGATCCCGACAACGACGAGTACCCGGTCTTCAACACCACCGGTGGGGCCGTGGAGGCGGCTGCGCGATTCAGCCAGGAGTCCGTCCGGACCTGCGGCAAATGCGGTCACGTCAACGACGAGTTCCCGGTCACGACGTGGGGTTGGCGGCGGTACGTGCAGCAGACCGTCACCGCCAATCGGGCCAGGGCCGCTTTGAGCGCGGTCATCGAGGTGGTGGGGGCATGAAAAGGCGCCGGATGTTGCACGCGCTCAAGGCGGCGCAGGAGCTCGGCGACTACGCGGAGATGCCGATACTGCCGGCCGATGTGGACCCGCAGGCGCATCTGTCGCGCAACACGGTGATGCAGCCGTTCTGGCTGATCTGCAGCAAGGACACGGTGCTGGTTCAAATGTCGGGCACCGCGGTGGTCCATCTCAAGGATTCTTCGGTGAACCGGTTCTCGACGGAAATCGGCGATCACGTCTACATTCCGGCGGGAACACCGCACCGAATCGTGCCCCGCGAGGAAAGCGTGCAGCTGCGTTACAAGGCGCGGAGGCCCGACCTGGAGGCCGTCGCGTGGTACTGCACGGGCTGTGACCGGGAGTTGCATCGCGTCGACTGGGACACCGCCGAAACGGTCGCCCAGCAAGGGTATTACGACGCCTGCGCCGAGTTCAACGCGAATGAGGCGTTGCGGAGCTGCGCCGGTTGCGGCACCACGTATCCGCGCATCGACATGACCCCCTTTTCCGGGTGGCCGGAGATCGCGAAGCAGTTGCGCGACGAGCCGGCAACGGCCTGAATCGTCCCGCCCCGATCACACTCGACGAAGAAAGCTCAGACCATGGCCATCTTTCTCACCCTCCATCAGGCACCGGGACTCTCGTCCGAAGAGGTTGCCGGATACGCTCCTGAGGTCGCCCAGGGCGTGCACGCCACGTTCCGGAACCTCTATGTCAATTTCGGCTCCGGGTTCATCGCCACCGTGTACGAGGCCGAGAACCGGGACGC
Source organism: Nonomuraea sp. NPDC005650 (assembly GCF_040605375.1). Classification (NCBI taxonomy): domain Bacteria; kingdom Bacillati; phylum Actinomycetota; class Actinomycetes; order Streptosporangiales; family Streptosporangiaceae; genus Nonomuraea; species Nonomuraea sp. NPDC005650. The sequence continues at coordinate 16,488 of NZ_JBEXCR010000085.1, read as the reverse complement.
GGTGGAACAGGAATTCGAGCGGATCGGCTTCCCGTTCGAGAAAATCCACGAAATCGATCACACGCTGGACGCCGAGCAGGTGGCCGCAATCGCCGGCGGGGCGTTGTGAAAACGCGCCCACCCGACCGGAAAGAGCCGGCCGAGCCCTTCATCGACCGGGAAATCTCGGTGATATTCCAGGGGGATTGGGGGCAGGCGAACCTGCACCGCGTGTGCGGATGGCTGTGCCAGGAGATCGGGGACCGCTCCGCCCCGGGATCCCGGTTCGGCATCTGGTCGGGGCGCGGCGGCGCCGATGCCGTGCACAACGTGCTCGCGCAGGACGCCGATGCCGCGCTCCTGACACCGGCCGCAGCGGCCGCGGGGATCGCCGCCGGGGTCGGTCCGCTCGCCGTGCGCGGCGCCGACCAGTTGCGTGCCCTGGGCGCCGTGCCCCAGCGTGACCGGCTGGTCGCCTGTGTGGACAAGGCTCTGGGTGCGTCCACGATGAGTGACCTGGCCGCCATGCTGCCATCGCTGCGGATCGCGACCAGCCCTGATGACGGTGTCAACCTGATCGGGGCGGCCGCACACCGGCTGCTGACCGCGGTCCGTGTCACGCCTGACCGGCTCGGCGCCGCGGCAGCGGTGATCTACGCCGAGCGCCCGTTCCCCGCGATCGACGCATTCCGTGACGGGCGGGCAAATGTCCTGATCCAGGAGGCGATCATGACGCCGTCCTGGCAGCGGGTCGCCGAGCACAAGGACGTCGTCTATCTCGACGCCGACCCCGCGGTGGTCGAGGCGTTCGCGCAGTGGTGCTGGCCCACTGCTGTTGTGCCGAGCGGCTACCTACCGGGCCTGGAGCACGATCTCACCACGCCGGAGTATTCCGACTTCCTGCTCGTGTGCCGCGCCGACCTGCCCGACGACATCGCGTTCATGATCGCGTGGTGTCTTGTGGCCACGCGCGAGGCGCTGGAATCGCAGTATCGCCATCTACCGTCCGATCGCAGCCCGGTGACCTACCCGCTCGATCCGACCGCGATCGCGACCACGCCGATCCCGTTGCACCCCGCGGCGGCGGCCGCCTACGCCGCGTTCGGCGACGGGCTTGTGCTGACCCGTGCGTGTTGAAGGGAAACCTGTGAAAGCCGACTGGCTCGAACTGTCCACCCGGGACGGTCTGATGCGTGTCTACCGTGTGCGACCAGCCGATCCGATCACCCCGCGCGCCGCTGTGATGGTCCTGCAGGAGGCGTTCGGGGTCAACGATCACATTCGCGACGTCACCCACCGGGTGGCCGCCGAGGGCTATCTCGCCCTGGCGCCGGAGTTGTTCCACCGCACCGGTGGGGGAGCGGTGGATTACACCGATCGAGACACTGCCATGGCATTGATCGACGCCCTCTCGCCGGAGGAGATCACCACCGACATTCACGCGGTGCTGGACCATCTCGACGAGCATGAGCACATTCCGCCGCAGCGCTGCGCGAGTATCGGGTTCTGCTTCGGTGGCCGCGCGGCCGTCACCGCCGCGACCAGCACACCGGAGCTCGGCGCGACCGTGGCGTTCTACGGGCCCGGCGTGGTGGCCGGTCCCCACGCGGTGTTGGACCGCCTCGCGAACATCACCGGAGCTGTGCTGATGATCGTCGGTGACCAGGACCCCACCATCCCGGCCGCGCATCGGGACCAGATACGCGCCGCCGCTGACAGCGCCGGCGTGGACCTGCGTCTGGAGGTCTTTCCCGGTGCGGGGCACGCCTTTCACTGTGACGCGCGGCCCACGCTGTACCGCGCCGATGCCGCCGCGAAGGCGTGGCAGATGACGATGTCGCTGCTCGCAGACACCATCGGGTCGGCGTCGTGACCGCCACCGACCGGCTCGGCGATCTCGATGCCGACGTCCTGATCGTCGGCGCGGGCCCAAGCGGCCTGTACGCCGCCTACTACGCGGGTCTGCGCGAACTCTCGGTGGTGCTGCTGGATTCTCTGCCCGAACCCGGCGGCCAATTGATGGCCTTGTATCCGCAGAAGCCGATCTACGACGTCGCCGGGCTGCCTGCGGTCACGGGAGCCGAGCTGACCAGGGCGCTGACCGTGCAGGCCGAAGTGGCCAGCCCGGCCTGGGTGCTGGGGGAGCAGGCGATGGCGCTGCTGCGCAACCCGCCCGGGCCCGGACGCCGGTTCACCGTGACCACTGACCAGGGCCGGCGTATGTGCATCGACGGCGTGGTGATCGCGGCCGGTATCGGAAGTTTTCAGCCTCGCCGGCTCGACGCGGCCGAACCGCACCTTGGCTGCGGCTTCACCTACAGCCTGGGCGATCTGGCCGCCTATCGCGACCGCGACGTGGTGATCGTCGGCGGCGGCGACAGCGCCGTCGACTGGTCACTCATGGTCGAGCCCGTCGCGCGCTCGCTGACCGTGGTGCACCGCCGCCGAATCCTGCGCGCGCACCCCCGCTCGGTCAGCCGGCTGCGGCAATCACGCGCCCGGATCCTTCTCGACAGCGAGGTGATCGCAACCCACGGCGAGAACCATCTCGAAGCGGTCGCCGTCCGACACCGGAACGGCACCGAGCGCCGCTTCCCGGCCGGCGCGCTGATCGCCGCGCTCGGCCACACTGCCACTCTCGGGCCCCTGGCGACGTGGGGATTCGAGCTGTCGGGGCGGCAGATCGTCGTCGACGAGCGCATGGCCACCACCCTGCCCGGCGTGTTCGCCATCGGCGACGTGACCGCGCACCGGGGAAAGGTCCGGATCATGGCCGTCGGATTCGGCGAGGCCGCGACCGCCGTCAACAACCTCGCCGCCGAACTACGACCCGGCGAACCGGTCTTCCCCGGTCACTCCACCGACCTCATGGCCACGGCCACCATTCCCGAACCACGTTAGGACGCTCACTCTCATGGCCTACGTGATTGGCGCCCAGTGCGTCGACGAACTCGACGGCTCGTGCGTCGATGTCTGCCCCGTCGACTGCATCTACGAAGGGGCACGCAGACGCTACATCCACCCCGACGAATGCATCGAATGCGGCAACTGCCTACCCGTATGCCCGGTCGAGGCCATTACCTGGGGGCCGCCGGCCGACGCCCCGGAATGGGCCGAGGACAACGCGCGATTCTTCACCGAACCGCTCCCGGGCCGCGACGAGCCACTCGGATCACCCGGCAGCGCAACACTACTCGGCACCCTCGGCGTCGACACCGCACTCACCGCGAACGCCCCGACCGACCCGCAGCACGAGGACCGACGGCCCACAACCGCAGAACCCCACCCCTGACCGCATCGCGGCGCGAGCAGGTTCGCCGCCGCACCGGGCACGGACGGTCACGCCACCGTTGTTCGACCTCGCCCACGCGCTCTACCAGCCGTATCAGAACACCGCTCCGTGGAAGACGCCCTACGACCGGGAGCAGGCCACGTGGGCCCGCATGACCAGCACCATCAGTGCCGGTGCGGCCATCAGGGTGACGGCCGGGACTGTCGCCGGCGCCGGCATCGCGGGTGCCACCGTGGCCGCGGCGTCGCCGGTGGGTCTGCTCGGGCCCTTCGCGCCGGCCGCCGTGATCGGTTGCCTCGACTGAATGAGCTGAACGAATTGGAGGTGCAGCGTGAGCCCATTGCTTCGCGTCGACGGCACCGAATTGACGCTTCGCGGCCAGCTGGTCGCGGCCAACCGCATCCTTGTCGCGCAGGGGGTGCTGGATGCCTACGGGCACGTCAGTGCCAGGACCGCGGCCGGTTCCGCCGCGTTCTTGCTGTCGCGCAGCCTGGCCCCTGCTTCGGTGACGGCCGCGGATCTGATGGTTCACGACCTGGAGGGTGAGGCACCCGGTAGCCACCGGCCGTACCTCGAGCGCTTCATCCACGCCGAGATTTATCGCCGCCGCCCGGACGTGATGGCCGTGGTACACAGCCACTCGCCGTCGGTGGTGCCGTTCGGTGTGGTGGCGGTGCCGCTGCGTCCGGTGATGCATGTGGCCGGTTTCCTCGCCGAGCACCCGGTCCCTGTCTTCGAGATCAGCGACTACGCCGGCGACGGTTCCGACCTCCTGATCACCTCGCCGTCACTGGGAGTCGCATTGGCGGAGACGCTGGGGGAGGGGACCGTCGCACTCATGCGCGGTCACGGCTCGGTAGCAGTGGGTGCTTCGCTGCCCGAAGCGGTGTACCGCGCCGTCTACACCGAGGTCAATGCTCGCCTTCAAGCGCAGGCTTTGGCTCTTGGCACGCCTCGTTACCTGACCGTGCAGGAAGGTATCGCCGCAACCAATTCGATTCGCTCACAAATCAATCGGGCCTGGGATGTGTGGCGGGAAACCGCCCAGCCCGAATGAGGGCAGGGGTACCCGTGCCGGACTCGTGACGCATCGCCCCCGCGTGCGCCTGCACTGTCTTGTGGACGCCGCGTCGTAACTGCTTGGTCGTCAGCTCGGCGCATGGATCGTGTCGACCAGTGCGTGGCGTTGGCGGGCTTGGTCTCCAGGGTGCGCGCGACCAACTCCGCCACCTGCTCATCACTCACCGTCCGCGGCCGGCCCGGACGCGGCTCGTCGGCCAGACCCATCAGCCGGTCAGCCAGGAAGCGCCGACGCCACTTCGAGACGGTCTCGCGCGATACCCCGATCTCCTCGGCGACCACCTTGGTGGATACGGGCAAACCGTCCCCGCCGATCGCATCACACGCCAGGATCAGCCGGGCCCGTAACGCCATGTCCTGGGCGCCCTTGCGCCGCCGTACCCACCGCTCAAGCTCAGCCCGCTCGCCCTCGGTCAGATGCAGCGGCGCGACCCTTGATCCCCGACGCCTGTTGGCTCTTCCTCTACGAGGTACTGCGATTTCAGTACGCGGGTGCCAGCAACCGCACGACGACGGGACGGACCTGCACACGCAAACCTAACGAGGTTCCCATTCCCGATCAGGAGGCCGTCCTTTGGCTACCTACCTCTACCGGCTGGGCCGGCTGGCCTTCCGCCGTCGCCGGCTCGTGCTCCTACTGTGGCTGATTTTGCTCGGCGCCATCGGCTTCGCCTCGAGCACTGCGCCGGCGCTGCCCCCAGAGAACGGGTCCATGCCCGGCATCGAATCGCAGGCGGCGCTGGACCTGGTGCAGCAACGGTTCCCGGGCCAAGCCGGCAGCATCGACAAGGCAAGCGCCCGCGTCGTGTTCGTCGCCTCCGCCGGGCGGCAGGTCACCGACCCGGGAAACCGCGCAGCCATCGAGGCGCTCGTCGGCCGAGTCTCGCGCGGACCGCAAGTAGCCGCCGCGGTGAGCCCGTTCAAGGCGCACACGGTGAGTCCCGACCAGTCCACCGCCTTCGTCACTGTCGCGTACAAGGTGAAGCCGGACGACCTCGACGACGCCACCAAGAGCCAGCTGCGCTCCGCCGTCGACGCCGCCCGCGCATCCGGGCTGACGATCGAGGTCGGCGGGCCGGTGCTGGCGGAGAAGCCGTCGATCGGCGGCGTGAGCGAGCTGGTGGGTCTGGCGGTGGCGGGAGTGGTGCTGCTGGTCACCTTCGGCTCCCTGGTGGCCGCGGGGCTGACGCTGCTGACCGCCGTCCTCGGCGTCGGCATCAGTACGCTCGCGATCTTCGCCACCGGCGCGGCACTGGGGCTTTCCGCGACGAGCAGCACCCTGGCCTCCATGCTGGGCCTCGCAGTCGGCATCGACTACGCCTTGCTCGTGGTCTCGCGCTACCGCGAGGAAAGGGAAGGGGGCCGTCCAGCGCACGAGGCGGCCGGCCTCGCCGTCGGCACCGCCGGGTCGGCCGTCGTCTTCGCCGGGCTCACCGTGATCATCGCGCTGACCGGGCTCGCGCTGATCGGCATCCCGGCGGCGGCCAAGATGGGCCTGACCGCCGCCGTGGCCATCGCCGTCGCGGTCCTCATCGCCCTCACCCTGGTGCCCGCCCTGCTCGGCTTCTGGCCCAACGTCGTGCTGGCCCGCCGGGCTCGCAAGGGCAGCTCGACCACGCAGCCCGAGGGCACCGCGGACAACGCCGGCACGCGGTGGGCGTCGTTCGTCCTGCGCCGCCCGGCCCTCGTGCTGGCGGGCTCGATCACCCTCCTGGCCGTCCTCGCCCTGCCGGTGACGCAGCTGCAGCTCGGCACGCCCGGCGACGAAGCCAAGTCCACCGCGACCACCGAGCGGCGAGCTTACGACGCGCTCGCCCGCGCCTTCGGCCCAGGCGTCAACGGCCCGCTGTCCATCGTGGTCGACGCGCATGGCGCCGGTGACCGGCAGGGCGCGGTCGAGTACATCGCCGCGGCCATCAGGCGCACGCCGGGCGTGGCCGCGGTCTCGCCACCCCGGTTCAACCCGGCGGGCGACACGGCGCTCTTCACCGCGACCCCGGCCACCGCACCGACCAGTGAAGCGACGGAGGACCTCGTCCACCGCATCCGTGGCGAGCGGACCTCCACCGAAGCGGGCACGGGCGCGAGCTTCCTGGTCAGTGGCCTGACAGCGGTCAACATCGACGTCGCTTCGAAGGTACCCGGCGGACTGGTGCGATATCTCGCGGTCGTGCTCAGCCTCGCCTTCCTGCTCCTGCTGATGATCTTCCGGTCGCTCATCGTGCCGCTCAAGGCCCTCTTCGGCTTCCTGCTGTCCGTGCTCGCCGCCCTCGGCGCGGTCGTCGCGGTGTTCCAGTGGGGCTGGGCCGCCAACCTGGTCGGCCTGCAGCAGACCGGGCCGATCATCAGCCTGATGCCGATCGTGCTGGTGGGCATGATCTTCGGGCTCGCCATGGACTACGAGGTCTTCCTCGTCTCCCGCATGCGAGAGGCGTACGTCAACGGGGAGCCCGCCGGGCAGTCGGTGGTCACCGGCTTCCGGCGCAGTGCCCGGGTCGTGGTGGCCGCCGCACTCATCATGATCGCTGTTTTCTCCGGCTTCGTGGGCGCCGACCTCGCCATGATCAAGATGATCGGCTTCAGCCTCGCCGCCGCCGTACTGTTCGACGCGTTCGTTGTGCGGATGGCGCTGGTGCCCGCGCTGCTCGCGCTGCTCGGCGAACGTGCGTGGTCGCTTCCCCGGTGGCTGGATCGGTTGCTGCCCCACGTCGATCTCGAAGGCGCGGCGCTGCGCCGCCGATACACTACGCAGACGCCGGCGGTCCGGCCGGCGTCGTCCGGGGCGGTGTGTGACCCGGTGGGTGCCGGGCCGTCGGACGCCTGAGCAGCCGGTCTGGCGATCGTTCCGGTGCGGGGAGCAGCGATCATGGATTGGGGACCTCGGCTGGAGCGCGTGATGACCTCCAGCTGGCGCCACTTCGGCAAGGATCATCCGCGCGTGGTCGACGTGGCGCTGACCGTGGTGCTGCTCCTGGCGGTGTCCGGTCCCGCGGTGCTCAACGCCGGCCTCTCCACTAGCGACAATCTAACGTGGGAGTCCGCGATCCCCCCGGCTGTGGTCGGCCTTCTGGCCCTGCTGTGGCGGCGCAGCTTCCCGCGCACGGTCGTGGTGGTCACCGCGCTGTGCGCCGCGGTCGCCGGCGGTTTCGGCTACCTGATCACCCCATTGCTGCTGACCCCGGCGATGATCGCGCTGTACGAGTTGGCCGTGCGGGTCCCGCAGCGGACCGCCTGGAGGTTCTACCTCGCAACGACAGTGTTGGTCCTGGTGTCGGAGGTGCTCGGCGGCCAAGGCGTGTACCCGTGGTTCCTCGCCGTCCTCAACCCGATCCTCTTCCTTCTGCTCCCGATTGTGCTGGCCGGATTCAACCGGCTCCGGCAGGACTACGTCGCCGCCGTGACGGCTCGCGCCGAGCAGGCCGAGAAGAACCGTGAGGAAGAGGCCCGCCACCGTGTCGCCGAGGAGCGCGTGCGCATCGCCCGCGAACTCCACGATGTCGTCGCACATCATCTCGCGCTCGCCAACGCCCAGGCCGGCACCGCCGCCTACCTCTCCAGGAATCGGTCGGATCAGGTCGAGCCGATCCTGGCGGAGTTGACCGTGACGACCTCCGCCGCGTTGCGCGAGCTCAAGGCCGCAGTCGGGCTCCTGCGCCACCTGGACGACCACACCTCCCCGCTGGAACCGGCCCCCGGCCTCGGGCAGCTCCCCGAGCTTACTGACGCGTTCGCCTCTGCCGGACTCGATGTCGAGGTCGTCACCGACGGCGAGCGGCGGGAGCTTCCGCCGGACGTGGACCTGACGGCATACCGCATCGTGCAGGAAGCGCTCACCAACGTCGTCAAGCACGCCACCACGAGGACCGCGGCTGTGCGGCTGACCTACGGACGCGACCGACTGACCGTCACCGTCGAGAACGACACGGGGCTGCCGTCCCCCGCTCCGGCGAGCCGGAACCCGGGCTTCGGTATCCTCGGCATGCGCGAGCGTGCCGAGTCCGCCGGCGGACGGCTGCACGCCGGGCCGCGCCCCGAGGGCGGGTTCACCGTCCGCACCGAACTGCCGATCCGGCCCTGACCCCGAGGATCCGATCGTGACCATCCGGGTGCTTCTCGCCGACGATCAGGCGCTCCTGCGCACAACGTTCCGCATGCTCATCGAGGCCACGCCCGACATGGCGGTGGTCGGCGAAGCCGCCGACGGCGAGGAGGCAATCGCGCTCAGCCGGTCCCACCAGCCGACGGTCGTCCTGATGGACATCCGCATGCCAGGGACGAACGGGCTCGCCGCAACCACCGCGATCTGCAGCGACGCGCGCCTTTCTGCGACGCGCGTACTCATCCTCACGACCTTCGAGACCGACGAATACGTCGCCCAAGCCGTGCGCGCCGGCGCGAGCGGATTCCTCGGCAAGGATGTCTCGGCGGACGCCCTGCTTGACGGCATTCGCACGGTGGCGGCCGGCGACGCGCTCCTGTCTCCTACGGCGACGCGGTCGCTGATCACCCAGTTCCTCACGGCCGCGAAACCGGAAGCCCCGGCGGAACCGATCGAGCGGCTTGCCGTCCTGACCGCGCGTGAGCGTCAGATCATGATCCTGGCCGCGGAAGGCAAGTCGAACGCCGAGATCGCAGACGAGCTCGTCGTCAGCCCGCTGACGGTCCGCACGCACGTCCAGCGCGCAATGACCAAACTGCGGGCCAGGGACCGCACCCAACTGGTCGTCATCGCCTACGCGACCGGGCTCGTGAGGCCGCGGCCCCCGACCACGGCCTGAGCCGGAAGAGAGGTTCGGAAGATCGCTTGCCGCAAAGGCAATGATCGTTTCCCGCATCACGCCGTCCGAGCCCTGCACCTCCTGAAGGACGCCTGGCTGTGTCCCGCTCCCAACCGCAACACGGCCGTGCGGAGGATGTGGCGGCGCGGCGACCTGGTCACGCCCAAGAGCGCACAGGCTCCGCGCATATGCCCGGGCCTCACTCAAGCAGTGAGCGATCACCTTGGCATCCCGGAGACCGTCTCGGAATGTCCGAACGGCCTCAAGCGGTCGGTCAGGAAAGCGACGATCTCGTCCCTGGCCTTCAGCGTGGGATGCCCTTCCTCATCAACGAGGTGGGCGGTGACAACGCTGTGGGGGGTCCCGACCACGTCGGCGAAGAACGGTGGCGGGCTGGTGTTCGCGGAACTGCCCGAAAGAACACGACCGTCGAAGGCGTCGCCAAGGAGTGCCTCGTAGGCGGCGAAACGCTGGCCGGTGCACCAGCGGTCGTCGTCGAAGCGGTAGGCGAGAACCTTCAGCCCGTCGCGCGCGATGCGGTCTCGGACCCCGTGCGCGTCCTCGTCGCTGATCTCGAGTCCGGCAGGGTCGTCCAGCGGCAGCGACGGGTGGTTGACCACCGGCGCGATGACAGCCGGCTCAAGCGCCATGGTGAGAGCGAAGTTGCCGGTGAAGCACAGTCCGATCGTGCCGACTCCCGGACCGCCGCATTCGGCATGGGCTTGGCGCGCGAGCCCACGTAGCCATGCCGTGACGGGGCTGGTCCCACCCCCGGCGAACGCACGGAACTCGGCACTGACACACGCGCGGCGGACGACCTCCGTACCACCCTCGACCGTGGGATAGGCGCCGTCGATCCCGAAGAGCGAGGGGACATAGACGGTGAAGCCCGCATCCCGCAGCCACCGCGCCAGTCGAAGGACGTCAGGACTGATGCCGGGCATCTCCGGCATCAACACCACGGCCGGCCCGGAACCCGAGGTGTACACAGTCTTGACCACCCCCTCCACGTCCACGAGTCGGCGGGAGAAGTCCATGATCATGTCGTCAAGTCGTCCGCTGGCAGCGCTCATAGTGACAGCGTGGACCGATGCACCTGCACAAGGTGAGAGGCCAGATCGCCATGGATGGGGGTAATCTCGCCACTGGCTGGTGGTGAGGAGGCGAGCGTGAGCGCGCTGCGGGTTGGTGTCCTGGCCTATCCAGGCTGCTTCGCGTCCGAAGTGTTCGGCGTACCCGATCTCCTGACGATGGCCACGCACATTGCCGGATCGGACGGCTCCGGATACGAGGTGTCGATCGTTTCGCCCCGACGCAGAGTCGCCGCATCGGGTGGTGCGGCATTGGACGTCACTCCGCTGCGCGAGGTAGATGTCCTTGTCGTGCCAGGGTTCGAGCTCCTGCCGGGCCTGGACGTGGACGCCGAGCTCGCACCACTCGCCCCTGAAATTGCGGCGATCCGCTCACACGCGGCAGCGGGCACTGCCGTCGTCTCGATCTGCGTCGGTGCGTTCCTGCTCGCCGAGGCTGGACTCCTCAACCGACGCCAGGCTACGACAGCCTGGCTCCTCGCGGACGAACTGGCTCGACGCTGTCCGGACGCTGACGTCCGACCCGAACGTCTGGTCGTCACCGACACGGGGGTGACGACGACGGCGGCCTTCAGCGCCATGTACGACTTCGCGCTGGATCTGATCCGCCAACACAGCGGTGCCGGCGTGGCACGGACAACCGCTCGGGTGGCGCTCATCGACGATGCGCGATCGTCCCAGATTCCATACGTCGACGCGCGGCTTCTTCCGCAGCCCGGAAACGAGTTCTCCCACAAGGTCATGCGACGGCTCGACCAGAACCTTGCCGCGCGATACGACCTTGCCGCGTTGTCGGACACGTTCAAGGTCAGCACTCGGACGCTGCTGCGGCGCTTCGCGGAGGAGACCGGCCAGAGCCCGCTGGAGTACCTGCAGTCGTCGCGTGTCCGTCGCGCCCGCCACCTCCTTGAGACCACGAACCGAACCGTCGCCGGCATCTCCGCCGCGGTCGGGTACAGGGACCCCAGCACGTTCGCTGCCCTCTTCGCCAAGCACACCGGACGACGCCCGAGGGACTATCGCGCGGCCTTCCGTCGCGTTGACTGATCATCCGACCCCGAAGTCCTGGCCCGGACCCGCTCGCCGTTTGGTGATGAGAGGAAGGTGGATGAGGAACACAGGACCGCGGACAACCACAGATGACGTTGCCCGACCCAGAGCACTCCAGCCGTGGTGAGACATACCAGGGCGATGCTGATAAGCCGCCACCCTGCTTTCGCCCGGCTGTTCCTCGATCACCATGCCGCCTCCTTGACGTCGGGAGTCGCGGCACACACGTGAAGGAGGCCGCGGTCATCCTCAACGCCCGCACCGGACCTGACCTGGGCGTCATCTCAGATGACGGCCGGTGGGGCCATCCTTACCGACAGGCCGCGCCTTACGAGGAACTCGCCGGGGACACGGTCAGTGCTTCAGGGTCGTCCTTGGAGATCGGGGACAAGAACATCAGCTTCGCCAACGACTCGGTCGTTCCAGGGGCCGGCTCTCGCCCGGCTTCGTCAGCGTTGAGCCCGAAGTTCACTCGGCACTGGGGCGCCGAGCGCATCCAGCAGGTCGGCCAGCATGCCGTCGAGTTCGCGTCCCACGGCGGCGATCTCGGGGTTGCCGTAACTGCCGAAGCGGCTGCTGGGCTGGTCGACCTCCAATGTCACGACACCGGACGCGCCGGCGCAGAGCACCGTGCGGAGCGGGGCGCTCAGCATGACCGCGGGGTCGTGGTGGAACATTCGCTGCGCGACCGTGTGGTTGCCCATGAGGTACAGGACGCACGGCCACTCGTCGCCTGCCAGGCTCATGAGTGACGTGACCTCGAAGCGCCAGAAGATCACGAAGCCGTGCGGGGCGTTCTCGCGGGCCTGCTCGATCACCTCGTCCCACGACGCCTGCCGCCGGACGAGGTCTTCGACGCGATCGGAGTCCAGGGAAGGAACGAGCGTCTCGTAGTTGCTCATCGCCTCGACGAACGAGCCGGGCACGGGAATCAGCAGGCGCACGTTGGGGCGCCACCCTGCCCAACCGGCTCACGCTGCTGCGCGACCTGGGATTCGCCAACGCCGAGGCCCTTGACGACCGGTTGGTCGCGGCCCTCGTGGCCACCGGCGGCCCCGACGACATCGGGCGGGTACGCGACGCCGGCGCGGACCACGTCAGCCTCCACGTGCTCACCTGCACCCCCGGCGAGCCGCCGCTGCGCGAGTGGAGCCCGCCGGCCGAGCGCCTTCTGGAGGACTCAGCCGGGCCGTTGGGCGTGCCCGAGCTCCGCGAGCCCGGTGAGGGCGGGCAGCGCGTGGGCGATCACCCGTCGCTGCTCGGCGGTCAGCCGGGCGATCAGCGAGGCCAGACGGCGTGTCCGGTCGTCGTGGCGGGAGCGGCCGATCCGGCGGCCGGCCTCGGTGATGTGGACGAGGACGGCGCGTCCGTCGCTCGGGTCGGGGCGGCGCTCCACCAGCCCGTCGCGCTCCAGCCGGGTGACCAGCTGAGTGGTGGCGGGCTGGCTGACCTGCTCCGTCCTGGTCAGGTCGGTCAGCCGCATCGGGCTGCTGCTGAAGGCGAGGGTGTCCAGCACCGACAGTGTCGTGAACGACAGCTTCTCCAGTACGGGGAGCGGCGCATATGACTGTTCGTGTTGGTATCAATGGCTTCGGGCGGATCGGCCGCAACGTCTTCCGCGCGGCGGCGGCCCGGGGCGCCGATCTGGAGATCGTCGCGGTCAACGATCTCGGCGACGTGGCGACCATGGCCCACCTGCTGGCTTACGACTCGATCCTGGGTCGTTTCCCCGGCGAGATCGTCGCCGAGCCCGGCGCGATCCGTGCCGGGGACACCACGGTCAAGGTGCTGGCCGAGCGTGACCCGGCCGACCTGCCGTGGGGGGATCTGGGCGTGGACGTGGTCATCGAGTCCACAGGCATTTTCACCAGCGCCGCCAAGGCGCGCGCGCACGTGGACGGCGGCGCGAAGAAGGTCATCATCGCCGCCCCGGCCAGTGGCGAGGACGTCACGATCGTGCTCGGCGTGAACGACAACGCCTACGACCCGGAACGCCACACGGTCATCTCCAACGCCTCGTGCACCACCAACTGCCTCGGAGTGCTGGCGAAGGTGCTGCACGACGCGGTCGGCATCGACTCCGGCATGATGACCACCGTTCACGCCTACACCCAGGACCAGAACCTCCAGGACGCGCCGCACGAGGACCTGCGCCGCGCCCGCGCCGCGGCGCTCAACATCGTCCCCACCTCCAGCGGCGCCGCCAAGGCCATCGGCCTGGTTCTGCCCGAGTTCCAGGGCCGGCTCGACGCCTTCGCCCTGCGGGTGCCCGTCCCGACCGGCTCGGTAACCGACCTGACCGTCACCACCCGCCGCCCGACCACCGTGCAGGAGGTCAAGGAGGCGTACGCCGAGGCCGCAGCGGGTCCGTACAAGGGTCTGCTGTCCTACACCGAGGCACCCATCGTCAGCACCGACATCGTCACCGATCCCGCCTCCTGCATCTTCGACGCCCAGCTCACCCGGGTGCTCGGCTCGCAGGTCAAGGTCGTCGGCTGGTACGACAACGAGTGGGGCTACTCCAACCGCCTCATCGACCTGGCCCTCATGGTCGGCGGCACTCTGTAGACGGACAGCGGCGTGCTGATGCCCGGCCAGTCGTTCACCCACATGTTCGACACGCCGGGCGAGTACTTCCACAACGACGCGATCTTCCCGCAGAACACCGGGAAGATCGTCGTCTACTGAGCACTGCGGCCAGGTCGGCAGGATGGAACCCCTTGTTCCGTTGTCCCAGACCGACCGGCACCTCGGCCGAGCTCCGCGACGCCCCCCGCATGAGACGTGGCGTTGGCAGCAACTCGCCGACACCTTGAGCACCCGGCAGCTGCGATCGCCGGCCTACTCGGCGCCTGGCTACCAGCAGGCCCGCGCGGACGCCCGCCGTGGTGAGAACACCACGGCGGCTGAGCTCGTGGTTCCCGGCCGGGCCGACCTGGTCGCCGAGCGCGGCGGCCACGGGTGAAGTACGCGGTCAACTCCCACGCGGCAGCCGGCGCGCAGCTTCCCGGCCTGCCGGCCCAAGCCTGGCAGGCGCTCGTCGACGAGTTGCTCATCATCGGCGCCGACCCCCACCACCACGGTGTCCCCGACCCCGACGACGTCAGGTACCGCGAGCAGGTGTACGGCGCGGCAGGGCTCGTCTCCTACGCGATCGATGACGACTCGGCGATCGTGCACGTCTTCTCGATCGTGTGGGCCGGCTGAGCCGCCCACGCAGTCGGCTCAGCCGAGGGGGCAGCGCTCGCGTCCACGATGTAAGGCCCTCCGCAACCGCAGGGGCTTTACGCGTTGACCCCGACCGCAGGGCAAATCCTTGCGTCACGCGGGTTGACCTGGGTTAACCGTTCAGCCACGTGTTGATGAGTCGCTCAGCTGTGGTGCGTACCCAGTGCCATACCTCGGACGGGGGATATCCGAGGAGCGCAGCCACGAGCAAGGCCCCGCCGACCAGCCCCAGCACCATCAGGAGTCCTTCCGAGCTCGGAGCCGAATTCGGGTTTCGCCTGCGGTGTCGCCGAAGCTGATCGTCTCGTTCCCACCGGTCGAGGAAATCCTCGTGTTGCTTCTGTTGCCAGCTGCCGCCCATGCGCGTCCCCCACCTCGGGATACCACGGCGATATCCCAACGTAGTTGTGACGCTACAGACCGTCAAATTGTTCACGTCGGCTGTCGAACTCATCGACTGACACAACGTCGCCGTGCAGGCCGGTGATGTGATGTGCGTTCACGGATCAAGAAGCGGGACACCAGACACGGCCTTTGCCGCGACAACGGCTGTGAGCCCAACAGTAAAGGCCTGCCCACGCCTTCTATCAAGCGCTGGGCGTCACCAAGCGGTTGTGACCTCCGCGACAGCAGGTTGAGATGAGGACGTCCGCGTCGGCTATCTGGGGTGCCGCGAAGGCGTCAGGCATGTGAGGCAAGTGGGCTCCGAAAGAACATGCCTGACAAGTTATCCGGGGTGGCCAGGCACGTTGGTCACCTGCGGAGATCCCCTCTCATGCATCTCGCTCAAGGCCCGGTCGTACGTGTCCAAAAGTCACGCCAAGCGGCGCAAGTGCCCGCTGGTTATTCACATGTGCGCCCCCGCGGTCGGGTGACACCCTTGCGCCCATGGACACAGACCCGGCTTCGAACCCGTACCCGCGGCAACCCCGCATCGACGACGCCTTCGGCCGTATCCTGGCCCGCTGCTGGGACGCCGGCGCCGCGCCGTGGTCGGCGGTGGAGGTGATCGAGCGCGACGACGGCCTGATCACTGCCAACGACGCGTCGCGGTACTTCGCCGAGCCGGAGCATTGGTCGGCCCTGGAGCGCTGGGGCTGGGAGCAGGCTGCCGGCCGGATCCTGGACGTGGGGTGCGGTGGCGGGCGGCACGCCGTTCCATGGTTGGCTCTCGGCCGTGAGGTGGTGGGGTTGGAGTCGTCTCCCGAAGCGGTGCGCGTCTCGCGCGAGCGGGGGGTCGAGGCGGTCATCGGCTCGGTGCCGTCCCTGCCCGAGGGGCTCGGAGAGTTCGACACGATCGCCCTGTTCGGCAACAACCTTGGCCTGCTGGGCGGCCCGGCGCAGGCGCCCGAAGTCCTGGCGGCACTTGCCGCGGTGGCCCGCCCCGGCGCACAGCTGATCGGCTCGGGCATGGACCCCGGCGACGGCGGCGCCGCCCATGCCGACTACCAGGCCTGGAACCTCTGCCGCGGGCGGGCTCGCGGACAGCTGCGTATCCGGGTGCGAGACGGCGCGACAACGACACCGTGGTTCGACTACTGGCTCGCGACACCGGACGAACTCGCCGCCGCCGTCGCCGAGTCAGCGTGGACCCTGGAGGCCCTGGAGCGTGACCCGACAGGCCCCGGCTACATCGCCCGCCTGCGCTGCTGAATGCTCCCGCAGACGGCGATACCCTCGACTTGAGCTCCCAGATTGGATCTGGTCCCGGGGTCAGGCGTAGCAGCGCGGCCAGCCTACTTGTCTTACGTGCCTTACAACCCTTCAAGCGGCTGACCAGTTAGTTCGCTTGATAACCCTGGCGGGATGGGCGACGGTGAGGTTCGGCCGGGGGTTAGACGTACGGGCGAAGCCCGTTCCTTCTTGAGGTATTGCGAGCCGCCCACCCCTGCCCTCCTAAGAAATCTGACCCGTAAATCCCGCCTCAGCTGGGCAGGCGGCAGCGAACCCCAGCTGGTGTTCGGCGGGGGTTTGGTGGGCGAGGAAGGTC
>NZ_JBEXCR010000084.1:0-32085 GCF_040605375.1 Nonomuraea sp. NPDC005650 | reverse complement strand
GCATCCTCCAGGTCGATCTCCGTCGATGCCTGGATCACAGTACTCATCAGGCGTTCCTCCATGATCAGGAGTTACACCGTTGTTCTTACACTCCCGCGTCGGGGAGGCCGTCGTCCAGGTCGCCCGCATGCTCGGCGCCGAAATCGCCGGCAGTTGCAGCGAGGCCTCGGCATCCCGGGCCCGCGAGCTCGGGGTGTCCACGATCTACGACTACGCCACCTCGGATCTGTCCGAGGTGCGGGGTGTTTTCGATGTCGTGTTCGACACCTCCGGCGCCCTGCCGGTCAAGACCGCGATGCGCATGCTGAACACCACCGGCGTCTTCCTCGACATCAACGCCACACCGGCCAAGTTCCTGCATGCGGCGTTCAACCGGCGCCACAAGATCTTCAACTGCTCCCCGACCACGCAGATCCTCGCCGAGGTCGCCCGCGCGGCCGTCGACGGGAGCCTGGGCACGCTGATCGGCGAGACGGTCCCCCTCGAATCCGCCGTCGATCTGATCACCGACCTGGAGAAAGGCCGCAAGATCGGCGGCAAGGGGATCATCCTCATGGGCGCAGACCAGTGACAGGGGCGGTGACCGCTATCGCCGGCTCGATCGGAGTCCCTGCTGGCACGCAGGGCGAGGCTTCGGGCAGCCATGTGGGCTGTTTCGACCGGGCCTTGGGTCCACCGCCGCCGCATCGGGGAGGTGAGACACCATGACGGACCGCACCCTGCACGTACGGGACGGGAAGATCTACTTCCCTGAACCGCTGACACCGGCGATCATCGTCCGGCGGCCCAACCGGTTCATCATCGAGG
Organism: Nonomuraea sp. NPDC005650; assembly: GCF_040605375.1. Classification (NCBI taxonomy): domain Bacteria; kingdom Bacillati; phylum Actinomycetota; class Actinomycetes; order Streptosporangiales; family Streptosporangiaceae; genus Nonomuraea; species Nonomuraea sp. NPDC005650. The sequence goes on along the minus strand of NZ_JBEXCR010000084.1, from coordinate 31,278 downwards.
TCGAGGCCGGCGGGGAAGTCGTCGGTTGCCACTGCCCGACCACCGGCCGGATCGGCGATCTCGTCCTGGACGGCCTGCCCTGCCTGCTGTCCCGCAGCCGCAGTAGCTCCCGCAAGACGCCCTACACGGTCGAAGCCGTCTCCGTCGACACCCCGGAGAACCCCGAACCCGCGTGGATCGGGATCAATCAGAACGCGGCCAACCGCTACGTCGAACAGGCGCTGATCAGCCGGCTCCTGCCCGGCATCGTCACCGCCGACACCGTCCGCCGCGAACAGGTCCTGGGACGGTCGCGGCTGGACTTCCTCGTCAACGACGACACCTACATCGAGGTCAAGACCCCGCTGGACAACCTCCAGGTGACCCTCGGCGATCACGTCCGGACCCGGCCGCGCGCCCCACTCGACGCGACCGACCGCATGGTCCGGCACCTCGGCGAGCTGGGCCGCAGCCTCGCCGCACACCAGCGCGCGATCATGCTGGTCTGCTTCCTCTACGACAATCCCGGCTTCCAGGTCGTCGAGAGCAGCAGGCACAACTGGGTCAAAGCCCAGGTCGCCGAGGCCCTGCGTCAGGGAGTCGAGATCTGGCAGGTCAACTTCCGACTGGACACGACCGGCGTGCGAGTCATCGGCCACCACGAACTCACCCAGCAGTTCCTTCACCAATAGCCGAGCCCCGGCCGAGCCGGACCCCATCTCGCCGCATCGCGATCAGCATCCTGCCGGATTCTGGTCGAGATCGGCCAGGAACCTCTCGGCGCGGCGGGCGAAGAGGTGGGCCCCGCGTTCGCCGGATCGGGCGCGGGCTTCGTCGGCGGCGGCTCGCACGACGTCGACGGGTTCGCCGCGGGCGTGCAGCAGGCGGGCGCGCAGCAACAGGAGAAGTCCTTCGGCATAGCGTTGGCCGTGGGCCTTGACGGCCTGGTCGGCCCGGTCGAGGGCGGTCGCGGCCTTGTCGGGCATCTCGGCTGCCAGCCACATCTCGGCGATCAGTCCGTACCAGTAGGCGAGGCCCCATCTCGGCGGGTCGAGCAGGGTCGCGGCCAGGAGATGTTCGGCCTTGGTCGCGGTGCCGGCCGGGTCGTCGCCGGTGAGGGCACGGGCCCAGTACCAGTCCAGCCATATGTAGGCTTCCTGCGCGACGCCGGGACGGTCGGCGCTGGCCGCGACCCACCGCTCGGTCGCGTGCATCGTCCAGGTCGTGTCACCGGCCATCGTGGCGGCCATGGTTTGGTAGCGGGTCCAGCCCGACAGCTCAAAGGGGTCTCCCTCGGCCTGGTACACCGTGCCGAGCAGGGACCGCCCCGTCTCGACATCGCCATGCAGCGTGGTGATCACGGCCAGATAACCGACCCACTCATCCTGGATCCGCCAACGTCCGAGGTCGTCGCGGCGTCGAACCGGGACGCCCCCGACCCGGCCGGCAAGGTGGTACATGCTTTCCTGAGCCGGCCCCGGGTGCGGGTCGGCCGAGTTCGCGAGCAGCGAGGCAATGCCGTCCGCAGTGGTACGACCTACCCAGCTGAAACACTGATACGCCGCGCCGATGTCGCCGATGTCCCATTGGTACAGGCCCCAGGCCTGCCGGCCGTACGCCTGGATGATCGGGTCCGCGGACGCCTGGCCTTGCTCATGCAGCCGGCGAGCCCACACCCCACGGTCTTTCTCGGTGGAGATGTAGGCCCCGGTCATCCGGACGAAGAGAAACTCGGCCTCGGCCGTCTCGCGGCCGAGTCTGCGGGCAAGATATGCGCCCCGTTCCAGCAGATCGAACGTCGAGCCGCCCATTCCCGGGGGCTCGACGGCGAGGAGGTTGAGCAGCGACAGGACGCACAGTTCCAGCTCCAGCAGCCCTGCCGTCCGGGCGATCTGGACGGCCGATTCCAGGTTCCGATAGGCGGCCGCGAACGCGAGCTTGGTCGCCGCGCGGCGACCGGCGCGCGCCAGTGCCTCCGCGGTGCGAACCGGGTCGGCCAAGGGGCCGGCGCCCCGCAGGTGGTAGGCGAGGCGTTCGGCGACGGACTCGTCGTCCGCATGGATGTGTTCGAGGGCGTCGGCGACGCGCAGATGCAGCTGGACGGCCTGCCGCCGCGCAATGGTCTCGGTGACCGACTCGCGGACCAGGTCGTGCGCGAAGCGCCACGAGAACGGGTCTTCCGGCTTGGTCTCCAGGAGACCCAGTGCTTGCAGCGGTTCGAGGCGTTCGAGGCAGTCCGCGACATCGACGCCGATCGCGCGGGCGAGCAGGTCGAGGTCCACGTCGCGGCCGATGACCGCGGCGATGCGCAGCAGGCCGTGAGCGCTGTCGTCGAGACCGGACATCCGATCGCGGACGACGTCTCGCACGGTGGCCGGCACCCCGGCCCGTACTGACGCGCCGCCGTCGCCGAGCGAGCCGCCGTCGCTGAGCAGCCGGGACAGCTCCTGGACGAAGAACGGATTGCCAGCGGTGCGGGCATGGATGCCGCGGGCGACTTCGGGACCGGGATCGTGGCCGGTCTCGCGGCGGATGAGCTCGGTCACGTCGGTCAAGCCGAGCGGGCCGAGCCGGATCCTGCGGTGGCCGGGCAGCCGGCTGGCCGCGGCCAGGACCCGCGACAGATCAGAGCCGGGTGTGGGTGCGCGATCGCGTAGCGCACCGATGATCACCGTGCCGGCGGGTAGCCGGGCCGTCAGGTGGCCGAACAGCTGGAGCGAGGCGGCGTCGGCCCATTGGAGGTCATCGACGATCAGCAGCGTGGGCCGTTGCGCCGAGGACTGCCCAACGGCGGTGACGACCTGCTCGAACAGGCGAAACTGGGCACCGCTGTCGAGAATGGCCGGCGCGGCGGCGTAGTCGTCTCGCGATTCCAGGAGACTGCCGAGCTCACTGGCGAGCCACTTCTCCCGCAGCGGCGCGGGCAGGCTGTCGAGAATCGGGCGGAGCGTCTGTTCCCAGGGCCACATCGACGGTGTTCCGTCGCCTTCCAGGCACGAACCCCAGACGACCAGCGCGCCACGCCGGCTCGCTTCGGTGGCGATCTCTCGTACCAGGCGGGTCTTGCCTACGCCCGGCTCGCCTTCGACGATACGGAGCGCTGGGCGGCCGGTGAACGCCATCTCGACGGATTGCCGCAGTAGGGCGAGTTCCTCGGCCCGGCCGACCAGCCCGGCTGCCGTTCGCGCCGACGCGCCGTCATCCCCACCGTCCGTACGCGCCACGAGCGGCGACGCCGAGGGCTGCGACAGCACTCGCAGGTGTGCGGCTTGCAGCTCCGGGCCAGGATCGATACCGAGCTCGTCGGCAAGGCGGGCGCGGACCTCGCGGAACACCGACAGTGCCTCCGCCTGGCGTCCCGCCGCCCCGAGGATGGAGATGAGGCCGGCCTGTACGGGTTCGTGGAACGGCGCCATCGATGCGGCCAGTTGCAACGCCGGCAGCACCCCCGCCGGTCGGCCCAGCGACACCGCCAGTTCGGCCGCTTCGGTGCACGCGGCGTGAAACTCCTCGTCGAGGGCGGCGAAGGTCGGCAGCGCGGTCGATCGGTGCGTGAACCCGTCGCCCGCACGGCCCCGCCAGAGGCCAAGCGCTTCGACATAGCGATCGAGCGCCGTTCCCAGGCGTTGCCGTGCCAGGGCCGCCTTGGCGGTCTCGACGAGTTCCCGGAAGGTGCGGAGGTCCAGGGTGCCGGGGGCGGCGGTGAACTGGTAGGAGCCGCCGCGGTGGTGCAGGTATGAGCCGGATTTACGGGCGGGGATCGCGGGTTCGAGCAGTCGCCGCAATGCGCCGACGTATTTGTGGATGACGTTGAGCGCGCTGTTGGGGACCTCGTGGTCCCAGACCAGGTCGATCAGCTCGCTCGTGCTGACCGGCGTGCCCACCCGGGCCAGAAGCAGGGCCAGCAGATAAGCCTGTTGCCGGGGGCCCGCATCCAGTTCGACACCATCGCGCCACACCCGCAACGGGCCCAGGATCTGAAGGCGTAAGAGAGCGCCACCGGCCGGCTGATCGTCGACGCCTGACCGGGCGGGATGAACGGGCAGAGCCACCTCGGCTCCCGGATGAGTCGACAGATTGCCAGCTAACAAACCGTCCAAATCATACCGCAGCAGTGCGAAACCTACCGGAGCCCGAGAAGGTCAGGGCGGTCATGGTCGAGCTCGGCCAGCGCGTCGCTCACCTCCTGGCGCAGCGCCTGGCAGAACGACTCGGGATCGCGCGGCTTGCGCAGCTCGGCGTAGTGCTCGGCGCGGCGGGCCTCGAAGTCGGCCGGCAGATCCTCATCCGGGTTGCGCCAGCGACCGGCCCCGGCCACCCAGATCTCCTTGCACCGCAGCCGATCACACAAAGCCTGGAAAGTGGCCACCTCATACACCATCCGCGTCACCCGGCCCCGGCCGCGCGGCATGAAGGCGATGCAGGCGATCGGGGCCACGCTGGCCGGCCTGATCGCGCAGTACGTACCCGTGGGGGTGGCGATGGCCATGATGGCCGCGGCGTCGCTCGCCGTCACCGCCGGTCTCAGCCCAGGTCTGCGGCTGTCGGATCGGGGTCGGCCGCTCTGCCGGACCAGCCCGGCTGACGGCCCCACGCCGGGTGAATTCAGAGTAGGCGCGTAACAGGTGCCGCCCGGGTCTTGGATCCGCGTGACGTGGCGGAACCCGGCGACGGCCTGCGCGCATGCGTGTGGGTTATCGGACGCGGCGCCCCATGGCGGTGAGCCCAAACTCAGCACGCTTCCAGTGTCGAGAACGTGACGATGGCTCCGTCCCAGGTACACCAGTGGCCCACAACGGGCCGTACGACAAAGGAGAACCACCATGACGCTCCAGCGGATGGACAACGTCGGCATTGTCGTCGACGACCTTGAGGCTGCCGTTGCGTTCTTCGTAGAACTCGGCATGGAACTGGAGGGCAAAGCACAGATCGAGGGCCCCTGGGCGGACCGCACCGTCGGACTCGACGGCGTCCGCTGCGACATCGCGATGATGCGGACCCCGGACGGCCACGGCCGACTGGAACTGGCGAAATACCACACCCCCGCGGCGATCGACGCCGGACCGCACAACCCGCCGCACAACACGCTGGGCATGCATCGCGTCATGTTCGCCGTCGACGACATCGAGGACGTCGTTGCCCGCCTGCGCACTCACGGCGCCGAACTCGTCGGTGAGCTGGCCCAGTACGAGGACAGCTACCGGCTCTGCTACGTCCGCGGCCCCGAGGGGATCATCATCGCGCTGGCCGAGCAGCTCAGCTGACAGCCCGTCGCGGCCGACCAGAAGGATCCGCTGGACGGACGGAGTCGAGCCGATTCTTCGGCCCAGGCTAGAGGGATCTCCTGGTCAGGCTCTTCTCGATCCGGTCGGTTGGTGTCCGGAAGGGGTTGCATCTTGCCCGTCGCCACGTAACGTCCCGAGCAGCGACCCTCGCCACGGGAGGAGAGATCGGCATGCCCGACGATGAGGCACGGCGCGTTTTCCAGGTGGTCGACTCGTTCGAGCCCGGCAAGTTCGTGCAGTTGCTGGCGGAGGATGCCCGGATGGTGTTCGGCAATGCCGAGCCCATGGTGGGACGCAACGCCATCGCCGAGGGGCTGCGGATATTCTTCGCCACCATCGCGGGCCTCGCGCACAGGCTCGTCAGAACCTGGCAGGTCGACGCCGACACCATTGCCGAGACCGAGGTGACATACCGGCGGCTCGACGGCAAGGACGTCAGTGTCGTGGCCGTGTCGATCTGGCATACCCGCGACGACGGGCTGATCTCGGACTATCGCGTCTTCGTCGACCTGGCGCCGGTCTATGCGATGTAGAGCTGAATCGTCCCGCCGCTGCGGCATGCACCGCGCTGACGGCGGCGCGCGTCGGCACAGGAGGCGTAGGAGGGGTACTGGCGGCGGTTCGGCCAGGGCTGCGCGTTCCTGCTCGCCGGGCCGTCGCGGTTCCTCATCCTGGCGTGGACGATGGCGGCGGTGTTCGCGGTGGGCGGGTTTGCGGACGGGTTCCTGAACCCGGTCCTTGGGGCGATCTCCTACGAGCGGGTGCTGCGGCGCCTGCTGGGCCGGGTCAGTGCGCTGACGGGCTCCCTCGCATGGGCCGTAATCCCGCTCGGCGGGCTGGTGATCTCTACGGAGCGAACGCCGTCGTCGTGCTCAGCGCGACGACTTCGTGACCGAAGCCGGCGACGATCTGCTCGTCCGAAGCGATGGCCACGCCGAAGACCTTCCACGTGAAGTGCAGGTCCCGGCCGACCTGCTCCCTGGTGACAAAATCCCAGAGCCGGACCGTGTGGTCGTCGCCCCCGGTCACGATGAGTCGGCGGCCGCCGATGTCGCCGACGGCCACGGCGTTCGCGCCCCACTCGTGGGCGGTGATGGGCTTGCCGACCTGGGTGCCGGCGGTCAGGTCCCACACCCGGACGGTCCCGTCCGAGCTGGCGGTGACGGCGTGCGGCCGTCCGTCGATCCCCGTCGTGGCGATGGCGTAGACGGACTGGTCGTGGCCGGTCAGCGGCTCTCCCACCGGCCGGCCGGTGACGAGGTCCCACAGGTACAGCGAACCGCCCAGCGCGGCGATGACCAGGTGCGGCCGCCCGTTGATCTCGACCGGGGCGGCGATGTCCCAGTACTCGTCGCCGTCCATCGGCTCGCCGACCGGCTTGAGGGCGGTGAGGTCCCAGACGCGCAGCCCGTCGTCGGTGCAGAAGACGGCGTGCGGCCGCCGGTCGGTCATCATCGTGGCCACCGCGCTGATCCCGTTGCCGACGGTGAACGGCTCGCCGATCGGCCGGCCGGTGGTCAGATCCCACACCCGCGCCTCGGCGCCGTGGCCGCTGATGGCGATGAGGTGCTCCCGGCCGTCAAGGCTGATCGTGGAGTGTGCGACCTCGGCGCCGAATCGGTAGCCGGTCTCCAGGGCGATGCCCGGGGCGCCTGTGGCCAGATCCCAGGTTCGCACGACCCCGCCGCTGTCACTGGAGACGACGTGTGGGCGCCCGTCGAGTTCGGCCGTCACCATCTCATCGATCATCTTCCGGTGGCCGGGCACCGGGCGGCTCTCCGGCGGGAGCGGCCTCAGCTCCCACACCCGGACGGTTCCATCCGGATGCCCGGTGATCGCGTGCGGACGGCCGTCGATGACGGTGCCGCTCACGCAATTGGCATTGCCGACCGACAGCTTCTGGATCATCTCGTCGCGGGTGCCGAAGTCCAGGACAGCGAGCATCCCGTCGCGGTCCAGGACGACGGCGTAGGGCCGCCCGTCGATCTCGACGGTGGCCACGTCCTTCACCGGCTCGGGCCGGCTGACCAGCGCCGCGCCGACCCGAGCGCCGCTGGTCAGATCCCACAGGAACACCGTTCCGTCGCTGGCGGTGGTGACGGCGTGGGGGCGCTCACCGATGACGACGGTGGTCACCGTGTTCACTGCCGCGTCATGCCCGCTCGGGCTCGGACGGGCCAGATCGCCGGTGGCCAGGTCCCACACCCACACGCTCCCGTCCCGGAAGCCGGCGACCGCGTGCGCCCGGCCGTCGATCATCACGGTGGCCAGCGCGGCGAGCCCCTCGTCATCGGGGCAGTACAGCGCCGCGCCGGTGGTGAGATCCCAGCCCTGGACCAGCCCCTCGGTGGAGCCGTCGTCGCTGTAGCTGGCGACGACGTACGCGTGCCCGCCGTCCGTCACGGCGGCCAGAGAGTCGATCCAGTTGAATCTGGCCTGGTGCGTGCCCACCTCTCGACAGGTGGTCAGGTCCCACACCCGCAGGTTCTCGTCGGTGCCGGCGGTGATCGCGTGCGGGCGGCCGTCGATCTCCAGCGTCGTCACGGCGCGTACCCATATGTCGTCGCCGCATTCCATCGGCTCGCCGATCGGGAGCCCGGTGACCGCGTCCCACAGCCGGGCCGTTCCGCGGTCGCCGTCGTCGCAGTCGCCGCCGCTGACGACGTGCGGCCGCCCACCGATCACGACCGGGGCCACCGCGGCCACCGGGTGCGGGCCGGTGTCGATCGTCATGCGCAACCGAGGCTCGGCCAGGGCTCCCGTCGCCCACTCCACCGTCCACTCGGCGTCCGGCTCGTCCGGAACGGGCGTCGCGACGATCCGGGCGGACAACGCCCGATCTCCGAATCGCGCCGCGTCCACCGCGAGGATCTGCCGCCGCTCCCCCGGGCTCATGTCCCGGTGCAGATGATGAGACATCCGATAGATCGCCGCGTTCGTGCTCGCCGCTTGGTCCAGCAGCCCGAGGACCCGCAGGGGGTCCCCGTTGACCATCGTGTCGACGGGAACGGCGTCGCTGTCATCCATCATGATCGGCAACATAGCGGCAGGCACCGACACAACGAGGGCGCACGACCATTTGCGTCCCACCCCGGATCGTGCGGTGGCGCTGCGTGACGGACCTCTCGTAAAGAGGAGTTGCGAAAATACGCAATTACGTAGAGCATGGGTGTTGTATGCCGACGGCGGTGTGGAAGGTGGTCAGGTTGAGTGGGGCGTTCGCTGCTGCGGTCCGAGAGCGGGCGCGGTTGGCCTGGGCGGCGTTGCAGGCAGCCCACCGAGACCATGATCCAGACCTGGCCATCGTGGCCGAAGCGGAATGGGAGGATGTGTCGCGCGTGGCCCGCGCTCACGGGGTCGACCTGGCGCACGATGCCTCGACCGGCTTGGACAGCGGCGCGGGCGAGGACGAGCCGGGTGAACCGGAGCAGGGAGTGCGACCGTGATGTCGGTGCCGCTGTACGAGGCGAAGGCGGAGTTGTTTCGGCTGTTGGGCCATCCCGTGCGGATCCGGGTGCTGGAGCTGCTGCAGGACGGGCCGATGCCGGTGCGGGATCTGCTGGCCGCGATCGAGGTGGAGCCGACCGGGCTGTCGCAGCATCTGTCGGTGCTGCGTCGTTCGGAGCTGGTGACCGCCCGCCGGGAGGGCTCGACGGTGATGTACGCCCTGTCGGGCGGGGACGTGGCCGAGCTGCTGCGCGCGGCACGCCAACTGCTGACCGCCAAACTCTCGGGCCAGCGAGAGCTGCTGAGCGAGCTGCTGCAGACCGAGACCGGCGGCGACTGAAGGAGACGGCGACAGCAGTGAAGGACTCCGTCGGCGCCTACCGTGAACAGGCTCGGGCCGGCACCTGCGCGGCGCTCATGTCCGCGCGGATGACAGGCGGCCAGGCGAACTCGCGCTCAGGCCCTCACCGCGCGCCGACGTTCGTGGAAGCCGATTGAGCGATGCCCGTTCCGCTGTGTAAGGCCAAGGCCGACTTCTTGCGCACGCTCGGCCATCCCCTGCGCGTCCAGGTGCTGGAGCTGCTGCAGGACGGGCCGCTGTCCGTGCGCGACATGCTCGCCGTGATCGAGGTGGACTCGTCAAGCCTGTCGCAGCAGCTGGCCGTGCTCCGCAGGGCGGGGATCGTCACGGCGACTCGCGAGGGTGCCACCGTCGTCTACGCGCTGAGCAGCGCTGATGTGGCCGGGCTGCTGGAGGCTGTCCGGCGGATCCTCACCGACGTGATCGCCGGACGGAGCCAGCTCCTGGACCAGCTGCGCGATGCCGGCGCCGCGCACCCTCGACCGGGGTGAGCCCGGTCGGAGGGCCGGCGTCGGAGCAGCGGACAGGGAGTCGTCATGGCGAGTTTGTGGCGGAAGATCAGGAAAACGGGACGGGTGGCCGAGCCCGCCCCGGAGCGCGAAGAAAAGGGGAACAAGGCCCCGGAGCTGGGCGGGTCGGTGCAGATCCGGCACGTGGACGCGGGCTCGTGCAACGGTTGCGAGGTGGAGATCGCCTCAGCGTTCGGCCCGGTGTACGACGCGGAACGATATGGGGCGCGGCTGGTGGCCTCCCCGCGGCACGCCGACGCGCTCGTGGTCACCGGGCCGGTGACACGCAACATGCGGGTGGCGCTGCGCCGCACGTACGAGGCGGTGCCCGAGCCGCGCCTGGTGGTCGCGCTGGGTGACTGCGCCCGTGATTGCGGGGTGTTCGCGGGCGCCTACGGGGTGACCGGCGCGGTCGCGGACGTGGTCCCGGTGGATGTCGAGGTGCCGGGCTGCCCGCCCAGACCGGAGGCGATCGTCGAGGCGTTGCGCGGGTTGACCGGCCGATGACGGGTTTTCTGTTCGTCGCGGCGCTGGCCGTGTGCGCGGTGACCGGCGTGGGCGCGCTCGTCGTACCGCCCCGGCTGCGCTCTGTCGTGGCCGGATGGGGCACGGCGGGCGGTGGCGCGCTGGGCGTGGCCGCAGGGGCGTCGACGCTGGCCGGAGGCCGCTGGGCGGCCTGGCTGCCGCAGGTGCTGCCGCTGGCGGGGGTGCGGTTGTCGCTGGATCCCCTGGGCGGGGTGTTCGTGGCGGTGACCGGCGGCGTGGCGGTGTGCGCGGGGATCTACGCGGTCGGCTACGCCCGCGAGCTCGGCCGGGTGGCGCAGGGTGTGCTGCCGCTGTTCGTGGCCTCGATGCTGCTGGTCCCCGCGGCGGCGAGCGTGAGCACGCTGCTGCTGGGCTGGGAGTTGATGGCGCTGACCTCGCTGCTGCTGGTGCTGGCCGAGCACGCGCATCGTGCCGAGGTCGCCAGGGCCGGGCTGTGGTACGCGGTGATGACCCATCTGGGGTTCGTGGCGATCCTGTCCGGGCTGGCGTTCTTCGCGGCGGGCGCGGGCGGTGAGGCGTTCGAGGAGTTGCGGGCCGCGACGCTGTCCCCCGCGGCCAGGAACGTCGTCTTCGTGGCGACGCTGGCCGGGTTCGCCTCCAAGGCGGGCATCGTGCCGCTGCACGTGTGGCTGCCCCGGGCGCACCCGGAAGCGCCCAGCCACGTCTCAGCGCTGATGAGCGCGGCGATGGTGAACCTGGGCGTGTACGGCATCGCCCGGGTCGGCCTGGACCTGCTGGGCGGCGGGCCGCAGTGGTGGTGGCTGCTCGTGCTCGGGGTGGGAGCGGCCTCGGCGCTGTTCGGCATCCTGCAGGCGGCGGTCAGCACGGATCTCAAGCGGCTGCTCGGCTACTCCACCACCGAGAACATGGGCCTGGTCCTGGTGGGTGTGGGCGCGGCCGGGTTCTTCGGGCGGGGCTCGCCGCTGGCCGCGCTGGCGCTGACGGCGGCCATGCTGCATGTGGTCAACCACGCCGGGTTCAAGACGCTGCTGTTCCTGTCGGCGGGTTCGGTGCTGCGTGCCACCGGCACGCGGGATCTCGACGCGCTCGGCGGGCTGCGCGGGCGCATGCCGTACACGACCGTGCTGTTCGCGATCGGCGCGCTGTGCGCCTCGGCGCTGCCGCCCGGCAACGGTTTCGTCAGCGAGTGGCTGCTGCTGCAGAGCCTGGTCCACGCGCTGCCCACGGCGGGGGTGGCGGGCGCGGTCACGATGCCGCTGGCCGTGGGGGTGATCGCGCTGTCGGCGGGGCTGGCGGTGGCCACCTTCGTCAAAGCGTTCGGCGTGGGGTTCCTGGCGCGGCCGCGTGGCCGCGGAGCCGAGGCGGCGACGGAGAGCCCGCCGTCGATGCTGGCCGGGATGACGGTGGCGGCCGCCTGCTGCGCGCTGTCGGCACTCGCGCCCGCCGCGGTGCTGCCCGGGCTGAGCGCGATCCTGCCGGGCGTGCCCGCGGTGTCCGGGCAGGTCACCTTGCGGCTGAACGGGGTGCTCGGCGCGATCTCTCCGCTGCTGATCGCCGCCTCGCTGGTGCTGGCTGTCGCCGCGCTGCTGGCCGTGCTCCGGCTGGTGGCGACGCGGCGGGTACGGCGGGCCGCGCGGTTGTGGGATTGCGGGGCGGGCCCGATGTCGGCCCGGATGGAGTACACGGCGACCTCGTTCGCCGAGCCGCTGCAAAGGGTGTTCGACGACGTGCTGGCGCCCGAGAGCGATGTGGACGTGACGCCGGTCAGGGAGTCGGCCTACCTGGTGGAGCGGGTGCGTTTCCAGGCCCGCATCCCCGACAGGATCGAACACCGCCTGTACGGGCCGGTGCTGACCGGGCTGAAGGTGGTCGGGCGGTCGGCGCGCGGGCTGGCCGGCGGCAGCGTGCACCGCTACCTGGCCTACGGCTTCTACGCGCTGACGGGCGCGCTGATCGTGCTGGCGGTGATCCGATGACCGCGATCGTGCAGGTGATCCTGGTCGTGGCCGGCGCGCCGCTCCTGGTGGGGATGATGCGGCAGGTGCGCGCCCGGCTGGAGGGCCGAGCCGGGGCCGGTGTGCTGCAGCCGTGGCGGGACCTGCGCAAACTGATGCGTAAACAGCCGATCACCCCGGACGGCACCGGCTGGGTGTTCCGGATGGCACCGCTCGTGCTCGCCGCCACGGCGCTGGTGGCGGCGGCCGCGGTGCCGCTGGTCAGCACGGACTCGATGGCGGGCGTCTCGGACCTGTTCGCTGTGGTGGCGCTGCTCGCGCTGGGGTCGGTGGCGCTGGCGCTGGGCGGGCTGGACACCGGGACGGCGTTCGGCGGGATGGGCGCCAGCCGCGAGGTGACCGTACTGGCGCTGGTCGAGCCGACCATTCTGGTGTCGGTGTTCGCATTGTCGGTGCGGGCGCAATCCACCGATCTGGGGGCGATCGTCGGCTACACCACCGAGCAGCCGCTCGCGGTGGTCTCGCCGGTCAGCCTGCTCGCCGCGGCCGCGCTGGCGATCGTCACCATCGCCGAGACCGGGCGCATCCCGGTGGACAACCCCGCCACCCATCTCGAGCTGACCATGATCCACGAGGCGATGATCCTGGAGTACGCCGGGCCGGACCTGGCGCTCATCGAGTGGGCCTCGGCGGCCCGGATGTCGGTCCTGCTCGGGCTGCTGGCCAGCCTGTTCGCCCCGTGGGGCATCGCCACGGCGGGAGCCGGAATCGTGGCCGTGCTGGTGGCCGTGGTCGCGTTGGTGGTCAAGGTCGCCGTGCTGGGGGCGCTGCTCGCGGCGGGCGAGGTGTTCATGGCCAAGCTCCGGCTTTTCCGCATTCCCGAACTGCTGGCCGGATCGTTCCTGATGGCCCTGCTGGCGGTCGCCGCCTCCTTCTTCCTGGCGTGAGGTGCCCTTGTACGTGCAAGCTCTCAACCTGGCCTGCGGGGCGTTCCTGCTGGCCGGGGTGCTGGTGCTGTGGCGGCGCGACCTGGCCGCCATCGTGTGGCTGTTCGCCCTGCAGGGACTGGCCCTGGCGGCGATGGTCGTCGTGCTCGGCTCCGAGCAGGGCTCGCTGGAGCTGGTGCTGGTCGGCCTCGGCGTCGGCGCGCTGCGCGCGGGGCTGCTGCCGTACCTGATGCGCCGGGCGCTGGCTTCCAGCGGGGAGGCGCGCGAGACCCAGCCACTGGTCAACGTGGCCACCTCGCTGCTGACGGTGGCCGTACTGGCCATGCTGGCCTACGCCGTCGCCCAGCCGCTGATACGGCTGGCGCCCAGCCCCGCCACCCAGGCGGTGCCGGTCGCGCTGACCGTGCTGCTGGTCGGCTTCTTCGTGCTGGTGACCCGGCGCCGGGCGCTGTCACAGGTGGTGGGGTTCCTGCTGATGGACAACGCCATCACCGCCACCGCCTTCCTCACCACCAGCGGGGTCCCGCTCGTGGTCGAGCTCGGGGTGTCGCTGGACGTGCTGCTGGCCGTACTGGTGCTGCAGGTGCTGACCATACGGATGCGGGCGGCCTTCGGCGGGACCGATCTGGACGAGTTGCGGGAGCTGCGCGACTGATGGTGAGCCTTCCTGTGCTGCTGCCCGCGCTGGCGGGCTGCCTGTATGCGCTCTTCGGCTGGAACAGGGCGACCGCGTACCTGGGCGCGCTGGCCGCCGCCGGAGTGCTGGCCTGCGCGGTCGCCCTGGCCGGGGCCGGGACCGGTGGCGCGCTGTGGGGGTTGCTGCGGGCGGATGCGCTCAGTGCGTTCATGCTGGTCGTGATCGGCGCCGTGGCGTTGGCGGCGATGCTGGCCAGCCCCGCCTACCTGGCCGCGGAAGTGGCCGCCGGGCACACCGGGCCACGCGCGCTGCGCCGCTACGGCGTCCTCACCCAGGCCTTCGTGGCGGCGATGGCGCTGGCGGTGCTGGCCGCCAACCTCGGCGTCATGTGGGTGGCGATCGAGGCCACCACGATCCTGACCGCCTTCCTCGTCGGGTTCCGCAACACCAAGAACGCCACCGAAGCGGCCTGGAAATACGTGGTGATCTGCTCGGTCGGCATCGCGCTCGCCCTGCTGGGCGTCGTCCTGGTCAACTACGCGGGCGTGCAGTCCGCGCTCGGACTGGACTGGGCCGTTCTGGCGCGGCAGGCCGCCGACCTCGATCCGGGCGTCATGCGGATCGCCGCCGTCCTGGTCGTGCTCGGGTTCGGCACCAAGGCGGGGCTCGCGCCGATGCACGCCTGGCTGCCCGACGCGCACAGCCAGGCGCCCGCTCCGGTCTCCGCGCTGATGTCCGGGGTGCTGCTGTCGGTGGCCTTCTACGCGATCCTGCGCGTCAAGGTGATCACCGACGCCGTGCTGGGCGACACCACGATGCGGGTGCTGCTGGTGGCGGCCGCGCTGGCCTCGCTCGCCGTGGCCGCCGCGCTGCTGCTCGCCCAGCGCGACTACAAGCGGCTGCTGGCCTACTCCAGCATCGAGCACATGGGACTGCTCGCCCTGGGAGCCGCGATCGGCACCAGACTTGCCCTGGCCGCCGTCTTGTTGCACATCCTGGGCCACGGGCTCGGCAAGTCGGCGCTGTTCCTGTCCGCCGGCCACCTTCACCAGGCCCTCGGCAGCAGCCGGATCGACGCCGCGCGTGGCCTCCTCCTGCGCTCGCCCCTGCTCGCCGGTGCCTTCGCGCTGGGGCTGCTGGCGCTGCTGGGCATGCCGCCGTTCAGCCTGTTCGCCAGCGAACTCGGCATCGTCCGCGCCGGATTCGCCGCAGGTCTCGGCTGGGCGATCGTCCTGGCCCTGCTGCTCATGCTGGTCATCGTCGCCGCGATCGGCCGGCACGGGCGGCGCATGCTGCTCGGCACGCAGGCCGCCGCTCTGCCCACTCCCCCGTCCGTTGCCCTGCCCGCGACCACCGCCCTGGCGGTGATCGCGGCGCTGCTCGGCTGCGCGCTCCTGGGGATCACCACAAGCCCGCTGGGCGAGCTGCTCCACGGCGCCGCCACCATCGCCGGAGCCTCCCGATGACGAACCGCACCATCGTCGACATCAGCCCCGGCGAGCTGGCCTGCGCCGCCGAGGCGTTGCTCGCCCAGGACCACCGGCTCGCCCTGGTGTCGGCCCAGCAGGAGGCGCACGGCTTCGGCATCGCCTACCTTTTCCTCGCGCCGAACCCCGACCGGCGTACCGAACTGCGCCTGCACCTGCCGCCCGGCGACCCGGCAGTCCCCAGCATCGCCGCCCTGTCCTTCCCCAGCGGCCGCTTCGAACGCGAGATGCACGACCTGTACGGCATCACCCCGCTCGACCACCCGCTGCCGCGGCGCCTGGTGCGCCACCACCACTGGCCACGCGGCTGGTATCCGATGCGCTCGGACGCCGGTCCGCCGCCGTCCTTCGGCGATGCGGAAGGCCCGTACCCCTTCGTCACCGTCGAGGGGCCCGGCGTGTACGAGATCCCCGTCGGCCCCGTGCACGCCGGGCTCATCGAGCCCGGCCACTTCCGCTTCTCCGTGGTGGGCGAGACGATCCTCAAGCTCAAGGCCCGGCTGTGGTTCGTGCACAAGGGCATCGAAAAGCTCCTCGAGGGCCGAAGCCCCGCCGACGGGCTGCCGCTGGCCGAACGCGTCAGCGGCGACACCAGCGTCGGCCACGCCCTCGCCTATTGCCTGGCGATCGAAGAAGCCACCGGCACCGACGTACCGGCGCAGGCGCAGCGCGGACGAGCGGTGCTCCTGGAACTGGAGCGCCTCTACAACCACGTCACCGATCTGGGCGCGTTGTGCAACGACGTCGCCCACGCCATCCTGCACGCCCAGACCGGACGCATCCGCGAACAGCTCCTGCGCATCAACGACGAGGTCACCGGGCACCGGCTGATGCACGGCGGCATCACCCTCGGCGGGGTCGCGCTGCGCGCCCTGCCCGACCCCGCGCGTCTGGCCGGCATCGCCGCCGACGTCGCCGAGATCACCGAGCTCGCCCTCGGCCACACCGTCGTGGCCGACCGCTTCACCGGCACCGCCGTCCTGCCCGCACAAGCCGCCCGCGACCTGGGCACGCTCGGGTACGTCGCCCGGGCCAGCGGCCTGCCCGTCGACGCGCGCCGCGATCACCCCTTCACCGACCTCGGCCCCTTCCCCATCGCCGTGCGCACCAGCGGGGACGTGCTGGCCCGCTTCAACGTCCGCGCCGACGAGATCGCCACCTCCGTCGAACTCCTCACCCGCCTGGTCGGCGACCTGGCCCCCGGCACGCCACCCCGGCCGTTGTCGAGCGGCTGCTCGTCCGGGACCGGCATCGTCGAGGGCTGGCGCGGGACCATCACGCATCGCGTCCAGTTGGCGGCCGACGGCACCCTGGCCCGCGTGAAGATCGTCGATCCGTCCTTCTTCAACTGGCCGGCGCTGCCCGTCGCCCTCAGCGGGGCGATCGTGCCGGACTTCCCCCTTGTCAACAAGAGCTTCAACCTCTCCTACGCGGGCAACGACCTGTGACCCGTCACCCCATTCAGCGGTGGACCGGCAGCACGAGCCTCTCGTGCGCCTTGTAGGCCGTAGGGCGTGTCACCCATGGCGTGATGGTCGGGCCATGAAGCATTTCGGCTTGGCGCGGTAAGTACAGGTAACCGCATACGCCGAGAAAGGCCGACATGCATGACAATCCCCTGCGAAGTCGTCGAGCTCGATGACGCGGCCCTCATCGAGAGGTCGCTGAACGAGCCGGAGGTCTTCGCCGTTCTGTTCGACCGGCATGCGCCTCAGCTGCACCGCTACGTGACCAGGCGCCTGGGCCCCAGCGAGGCCGAGGACGTCGTCGCCGACACCTTTCTGGCCGCCTTCCAGCGTCGGAGCGACTACGACGGGGGCCGCTCCGACGCCCGCCCGTGGCTGTACGGCATCGCCTCCAATCTGATCGGCAAGCGACGGCGCGCCGAGACGAACCTCTACCGCGCCTACATCCGCAGCGGCGTGCACCCGGCGGAGATACCGGGTGGCCAGGTCGAGAACGAGATCAACACCCTGGCCGTCAACCGGCCGCTGGCGCGGGCACTGCTGAAGCTCACCCGGGCCGATCGCGATGTGCTGCTGCTCATCGCCTGGGCCGAACTGAGCTACCGGGAGGTCGCCGACGCGCTCGCCATCCCCCTGGGCACCGTCGCCTCGCGGCTCAATCGGGCCCGTCTCCAGATCCGTCAGACCCTGGAACAAGGAGAACACGCAAAATGACCGAGGACGCACTCAAGTCCATGTGGGAAAACATCCCGCCGGCCACCCCGGAGGATCTCGCCGGGGCTCGACGGCGGCTACTCGACGGGATGCACGCCCGGCGCCGCGTCGTCACGCGGCCCCGGCTGCTGGTCGCCGCGGGCATCGCGGCGGCCGCCGCCGTCACTCCCCTGATCGTCGGCACCGGAACCTCCGCGTACGCGGTGTCCAAGGGCCCCGACGGCACGCTCACGGTGACCCTCAACGAACTGCGCGATCCCGAGGGCCTGGAGGCCGAGCTGGGCAAGGCCGGTGTCAAGGCCGACGTGACGTTCCTGGCGCCGGGTACGCGATGCGCGGTCCCCAGATTCGTCGGCGCGGACGACACTTACGGCGGGCCGCCCGTCGACGGCCCGGACGAGTTGCGTGAGCAGGTGAGCAAGGCGCGTTCGTTCAAGGCCATCCGGTCGAGCTCGGGGACGTTCCAGATCTTCCCGGAGTACATCAAGCCGCACGAAACACTCGTGCTGGAGTTCAGCGACGGCGAGAACGCGCAAGTGCTCTGGCGGCTCGGCTCCTGGCTGGCCAAGGCCGGCTCGCCCGTGAAGCCGTGCACCCCCGTCGCCCGCACCAACTGAGGTCCCGTTCCACGCGCTCCGCCTTCGTCAGCTCATCTTCGAACCGCCGGCGCCCGACTTGCTTGCCGGTCAGAGAGCTCAACCGCCACATATCAATACGCCCTGGGTGCGGGTGTAGGTGGCGGGCATCCTGGGCCGCGGTTCACGATCAGGATCCTTGCCCTTTCCGCCGACCCCGGTCCACTGCCTGCCGGGGCCGGGCCTGCAGGCTGAGCGGCCCGAACCCGTCCATGCAGAAGATCATGGTAGGTTCGCCAGGTTCGGGGACGACCTCGCCATCAGCCGAGCCCTGGAACCGTGCGGAGATCTCGGGTGGGCGGGGCGCCGGAAGCTGGTGTTCGCGCCGCCGGTCGGTGCGCGACGGTGCAACGTCAACCTTCGGTGGCACAGAGCATCAGTTTCGACAGCGCCCGGGGACTGAGTCACTGAGAAGGTGCCTCTCGACCTCAAGAGCATGTTGTTGAATGTGCAGCCTCACTCACCACCCCGGCTCTCTTTCAGAGAGCGGTGCGGAAGCCGCCGTTGCTGAAGAGGTGTTGGCCGTTGATCCACTGGCCCTGCGGAGAGCAGAGGAAGGCGACGAGCTTGGCCGGCTCCTCGGGGCCGGCGAGGCGCCCTGCGGGGGTCTGCTTGCTCCCGGCAATACGGATTTCGTCCGTCATCCACCCGGTGTCGATGGGGCCGGGATTGATGATGTTGGCGCGGACGCCAAGATGGGCGAACTCGTGGGCGGCGGCGAGGGTGATGCGGTCCAGGGCGCCTTTGCTGGCGCCGTAGGGGAGGTTGCCGACGACGTGGTCGCTGGTGAAGGCGATGATGCGCCCGGGGTCGGCGTCGTTGGTCGTCCCTTGAAAGCGCCGCCCGAACTCGCGGATGAGCAGCCAGGGGGCCCGGGCGTTGACGGCGAAGTGTCGGTCGAAGCTGTCCACGGTCGTGGTCAGGAGGTTCAGGTCGCGCTGTTCGCAGTGGCACATCACCAGAGCCCTGACGGGTCCGAGGTCCCTCTCAACGGAGTCGAAGATGGCCGCTGGGGTGCTCGGGTCTGCGAGGTCTGCTTCCACAGCGGTGTGCCGGGCGCCCAGGCCACCCAAGTCGTGACCGAGCGAGGCGGGCGCATCGGGCTCGGGCTCCCAGGGCTTCTCCTCGTCGTAGGGGCGCCAGTACGTGAACGCGATGTCCCAGCCGGTCTCGGCGAGGCTTCGGGCCACGGCGGCGCCGATGTTGGCGGTGCGTCCGCCCGCACCGGTGACGAGAGCGACGGGTCGGGAACTGGAGGGCGTCGTGTGCGGCATGGTGGGATCATGGTTCACTCCGGCTGTCGCCTCAACTGCTTTTCAGCCCGGGGATCGGAGGGGATTTGCCGACAGTAATAAGACCACTGGATCGCCGGCCACCAGCACACCTTCGGGAACGTCACTCCAGCCGGGCCGCGGCCTCCAGTGACTCGGGCGAACGGAGGAAGCGCAGGTCCTCCATGACCAGGGCGACATCGGTGGCGCCGCCGCGGCGCAGGGCCGGGGCCAGCGCGTCCAGGTCGGGCCAGCGGGACGGGCGGAGGTGGACGCGGTAGCCGTCTCCGGCGGGCTCCAGGGTGAGGGCTTCGCCGATGGCGAGCCGGCTCTCCGGGAGGTGGGCCGCGCTCGCTCCGGCGGCTCGTTCCAGGGCGGTGACCGAGGTGACCCCGGTGGCGATGGGCAGGGTCGTGTCCGGGCCGGTGACGTGTTCGTGCAGGTCACGCAGGCGGGCGGCGGCGCTCGAACGGGCGGGGTAGTCCTTGGGCAGGCGGTCGGCCAGAAGCCTCGCAGCGCGGGCGACGTGACCCAGCGGCGGTACGGACGGACGCTCGCCGAGCAGGGCGATCAGCGCCGCCAGGGCGTCCTCGGCGCCGGAGGCGAGGGTGACCCACTGCTCGGTGGTGAGCGGGGTGAGCCTCGGGTGGCGTTCCGTCCAGTACGCGACCGCCCGGTCCAGGTCGGGGCCCGTACGCCAGAGGTCGGCGGGGTCGTCGGGCATGAGCAGCTCGACGACTTCGACGGCCTCGTCGGTGGTGGTGAGCGCCTCCAGGGAGAGCGCGGCGACGCGCAGTTCGAGCTCGGTCAGGCCGAGTTCGCGAGCGCGGGCGGCGTCGCCCTTGTGGAAGGCGGCGACGCGGCCCCGCGCCCAGCCGTCCGGCCAGGAGAGCGTGCGGGCCGAGGTGGACAGCAGGATCAGGCACTGGGCCGGTGACAGGCCGGTGGCCTCGGCGAACGCCCGTACGGTCGCCTCCCGGTCCACGGGCGGCGGGCCGTTCTCGACGATCAGGTCGAGCGCCCGCCGGAGCCGGCCCGGGTCGCCCCAGCCCCGGCAGGTCCGCAGCTCGACGACGCGGTTGCGGGTGAACAGCAGCGGGTCGGGGCCGTCCGGGGTGTGAAGGAGCGCCGTGACCGCGTACCCGTGCCCCACCTGCTCGTGGTCGGCGACGGCGGCGGCCATGATGGGGCCGCGGCCCGAGCGGATCTGCCCGAGGTCGTACTCCGGGCGCAGCCGGGCGACGTGCCAGGTGCCGTCGGTACGGAGGAGTTCGGGGACGGCGGCCAGTTCCAGAAGTTGCGCGCGCCGGACGCCGTCGCCCCACGCGGCCTCCAGGACGGCGGCGCCGAGGCGGCCCAGCGTGTTCTCGATCCCCTTGACGGCGGGGGCGTCGAAGATCGCGATCTTCTTGTCGTACGGCACGTCGAGGGCGGCAGGGGTGAAGTGGACGATCCTCTCGTACGCGGACTTAGGCCCCGGATCGTCCGGCTCTGGGGACTTCTCGGACGGGACGGCGGGTGCCGCGGAGGCGGGCGCCGGGCGCAGGTGCGGCGGCGGGGTCAGCGCCAGGCGTTCCAGCAGGGCGAACGCGCGCTCGCGGCATTCGACGGCCGTCCATACCAGGAACGTGACGCCCTTCCACAGCGACTCGTCGGTGATCTCCGGCAGGAGCGGGCGGAGCCGTCCCGCCAGCTCGTCGCGGGCGGCGGCCTTCTCCGCGTACCCGCTCTCGGGGTCCAGCACCCGCATGAGGTCGGCGGCGAGCGCGGCGTCCGCGACGTCGATCAGGGCCTGCGCCTTCTTCTCGTCGACGGCGCGCAGCGCCCTGGATCCTCCGGGGTCGCGCGGCCGCATCGCCGACCACCGGCCGGGCGGCGCGACCAGGCGGGTCCCGGATGCGTAGCGGTGGTGCTCGACCGTGCTGATGTTCTCGGCGCCGTCGTGCTCGGGCACCCTGCCCCAGCCGCGGACGTAGCGGCCGATGGTCCGCCCGGCCGGGTCCCGCAGCTCGATGATCCGGCCCTGGCCGCGCCACACGGTGGCCTCGGCGCCACCGGGGAAGGCAACCCGTTCGCCGTCGGCCGGTACGACGCGGCGGGCGGCGGGGTGCGCGCTGCCGTGCGGGCAGTGCGGGCCGCCGTGGTCCAGTACGGTCACCCGGCCGTTCACGGCGATCAGACAGCGGTTGTAGAGGTCGCGCGCTTCGGTCCGTTCGTGGGACCGGCTGGAGATGTCCTCGTACGTGCCGAAGCCGTGGGACGGGCCGGCTCCGCCCGGTGTGACGACGGAGGCGCGGAACTGGTGCTCCCAGAGCCGGCCGGACTCGATCAGGAGCAGGTCGGTGCCGCTCTCTTCCAGGTAGTCGGTGATGGTGTTGACGTGGCCGGGGACGAAGGCGGGCAGCTCCAGTTCGTCGAGGACGCCGCCGCTCAGCGTGGTGGCGAGGGCGCGGGCCGGGTCCGTCCCGGTCGCGATCGTCCGGACGCTGTCCAGGAGAGGGCCGGGGACTCCGGCGATGGTGAACCGTTCGGCGTCGCACAGGGCGGCGTGCGCGTCCGGAAGCCCTTGATCTGTGACCCGCTCGGCGTGCTCGGCCAGGATGGCGGCGACGATCCGCGCCGTTCCCGGTGTCGCGGTCAGGGCCCGTACGGTCTCGGGGTCGGTCTGCTTCGGGACGGCGGGCTCGGTGACGTTGAGCTGGTTGGTCACGTTGCCCACGATCGCGTCGCGCAGCAGCGGAGCCCAGTCGGGGTCGGCGGCGACGGCGGCCAGGTCGGTGCCCGCTCCGGAGGCGAGCCGGTCGTACAGCTTGAACGTGTGCAGCAGCCGGGGCCGCGCGAGCGGGACGCCGCGGTCCAGGAGGAGATCGAGGAGCGGGAGGTCGGCGGCGCTCTCCTCCCAGTGGTTGACCTCGTCCTCGTCCACTCCCAGGACCGCCTCGTGGTCGTCGCAGGTGAGGCCCTGCGCGCGCAGCCGCGTACCGGCGTCGTGCAGGAGGTCGCCGAGACCGGCGACGGGGAGTGCGAGCCCCGCGTACAGCTTCAGGAATCGGCCGAGCCAGTCCTTCACCGCCGGCCCGGGGGATGTGGTGAACGGGGCGGTCAGGCCCGCGTCCGCGAGGTTGCCGAGGAGGAGCGACACTGCCGCGCTCTTCGCCTTGGGGGTCTCCTTGGCGGGCAGCGGCAGGATGCCGAGCAGCGCGCGGCCGATGCCCGCGTCCGCCCGTGCCATCGGGCCGAGCAACGGAAGGACGAACTTCCAGAGGGCCTGCGGTGCCGAGTCCATGCAGCCGCTCTGCAGCAGGGCCCGTACGGCGCGTTCGTCCTCGGGCCCGCCGAGCGCGTGCCCGGCGGCCTTCGCCAGCGCCGCCCAGCCGTCGGCCAGGGCCAGCGCGCCGTCCGCGCCGTCCGGGACTTCCTCGCACCACTCGGTGAGCAGGCCGCGGTGCCAGCGGTACGCGCCGGGGGCGGGATGGCGGGCGGCGAGCCGCTTGCCGTGCTTTTTGAGCGTGGCCGTTCCGGCGGCGTCCGGTCCCGCGGCGAGGTGCGCCGCGACGAGCGCGGCCTCGTCGACCGGCAGCGCGTGCGCGTCCTCGGCGGCGCGGGCCTTGTCGAAGAAGGCGGCGGCGAAGCGGGCGCTGCCCGCGGCGGCCAGGATCCGCGCGCACTCCTCGTAGAACGGCGGCAGCAGCTCGGGCGCGTGCGTCTCCAGGTCCTCGCCGGTACGGGTGAGCGCCGTGCGCGCGAGGCCGGGCTTGCGGGCGGCCAGGTCGTGGGCGGCCCGCAGGTCGGTGTGCGCGGCCAGGATGCGGGCGCGGCGCGCCGGGTAGCGGTGCAGGGCGGAGGCGAGGAAGCCGAGCGGGCCCGCGTGCACGGTGCCGACGCCGGTCTCCGCCACCGGGTCCAGGTCGTACAGCGACTTCTCGGCCTTGTCGCCGTCGACGGCCGCGCGCCGGACGAGTTCGACGACCGGCTCGTCCAGGACGGAGTGCTCGTAGCGGACGGCGACGCACGTGTCCTCGCCGGAGCCGCCGGGCGTGCCGGGCAGGACCGCCCCGGCGCGCAGCAGCACGTCGCGCGTCGGGCCGGTGCTGCCGGAGGGCACCACGGTGCCGGGCTCGCCTTGATGGGCGTCGCAGTAGTGGGAGTACGCCTCGGCCGCCTCCACCACCGGCTCCGTCCCGTCCACGGTGCGGTCCGCGTACAGAGCCATGAGAATGCGGACGCCCTCGGACCAGGCGATGTCGCCGATCTCCCGGCCGCCCGCGGCGAAGCTCAGCCACGCCAGGTAGGCCGGGCTCATCGGCCCGCTCCAGTCCAGGTCGATCTCGACGCCGAGCGGCTCGGGCGCGTGCACGGTGAACCGCGCCCTGTCCCCCTTGATGCGCCCGCCCAGCTCGTGCACGCGGCGCTCGAACGCGCCGCCGCTCTCGTACCAGGCGTCCAGGTATCCGAAGGTGTCGACCACGCCGAACGTACGGTCCATGCTCGCGGGACGCGTCCACACCTCGCGGCGTACCTGCTCGACAACCTGCGGGAGGTTCCGTCCCCGCCAGACGGGCAGTTCGTCGCCGAGCAGCAGCGGGTGCGGGATCGCGAAGGCGTCCGCGCCCGTCCACGCGCCCTCGCGCAGGAGCGCGCAGCGGCCGAGGTCGGGCGCGCCATTGACGATCGGGGCGATGACCAGGTCGGTGAGCGTCTCGCGCCACACCGGGTCGTCCCACACGGCCGCGAACACCGCGGCCGGGACGGGCAGCGACCGCACCATCCAGGACTCGACCCGGTCGCGCACCGCCCGCGCGTGCTCGCCGAGCCGGTCGCAGAGGGCGGTGAGCCGTACCGCGGCCGGATCCTTCCTGACGTTGGCGGGCACCTTGGCCGGCACGTGGCCCGCGGCCGTCCGGCAGGCGAGCACCGGCCGCCGCGTCCCCTCGACGGTGAGCTCGTGGCCCGTCGCGATCCTGATCCATCCCATGGCACGCCATTCTTGATCATCCCTACGACATTCGGCGGGAAACGGACGTCCCGGCGAAATCCTCGGCCCGGGACCGCCTACTTGATCGCGCCCGGCTTCGGCGAGCAGGGTGTACAGCTTGGGACGCAGGTCGAAGTCCTCGGCAGTCCGTGCACCGCACCTGCTGATCGCCTCGAACAGGACCCGGTCGAGCGGCACGTCCGTGCTCGGCCGTCTGCGGCAGATCGCGTGGAGCACCTTGGTGACGTTGTCGGCGGTCGGTTATCCCCATCCCCCTTACCGCCGTTGTACGTCCCGGAAGGCGCCGGGGGTGGTGGAGGTGTGGCGGTTGAAGAACTTTCCGAAGTTGGCGGGGTCGGTGAAGCCGAGACGGCGGCCGATGTCGGCGACGGGGGCGTCGGTGTAGGCGAGGAGTCGCTGGGCTTCCAGGATGACGCGAGCGTCGATGAGGTGTTTGGCGGGGTGACCGGTGGCGGCGACACAGCTGCGGGTGAGGGTTTTGACGGTGTAGCCGAGGCGCGCGGCGTAGTGCTCGGCGGAGCGGGTGCTGGCGAAGGAACGTTCGAGTTCGGCCTGGAAGCGGGCGAAGAGGTCGGTGACGGCGGTGCCCCCTCGGTGGACGTCGCCGGTGGGCAGCCTGTCGATGCGCAGGAGCAGGACGGCCAGCAGGTGGCGGAGCAGGGCGACGGGCATCGCGTCGGCGGGTGCGGCGCGCTCGGTGGCGATCTGGTCGATCGTGGTGGAGATGGCTGCGAGGTCGGGTTCGGCCAGGTCCCATCGGGGGGTGGCGAGCCTGCCGGTGAGCCCCGTGACTCCGGGATCAGGCGGGAAATCGGCGGTGAACAGCACCACCTTGCCGTCGATGCTGCCCGGCAGGTGGAAGCGGTGGGCCTGGCCCGGCCGTATCCACAGCAGAGTGCTCGGGTGGCAGTGGTGGGAGACGAAGTCGATCTCGTGACTCCCTTCGCCCGCAGTGATCAGGATGAGGATGTGGAAGTCGGCCCGGTGCGGCGAGGCCAGGCTCCGGGCGGGGACCCGGCCGGCGATATCGGCCAGGGACACCACCTCGATCCCCACCGGGCGTGCGTCGGCTGGACGGTAGCCGACCTCGGGGATCTCAACTTGTCGCCGAGTGACCATCACATATCCCTTATTCACCAGCCTGGCCTTTGTTCTCATCATCGCAGGCGGACAGCGATGGGCGAGAAAGACCATTCCGTCGGCAGCGAAGGAATCAGGGGCCGACCGAGTCGGCTGACAGATGGGAATGGATGATGAACGCCAAGGACACGGTTCTGCAGGCCACCGGTGAGCTGTTCGGGAAGAAGGACCCCTCGGCCGTCGACCGGTGGGTCGGCCCCGGCTACCGCCAGCACAGCTCGCTGGCCGCCGACGGCCGCGAGGCGCTGCGCGACCTGGTCGCCTCCCTCGGCGACGGCTTCGGTTACGAGGACGCCCGGGTCATCGCCGACGGCGACCTGGTCGCCCTGCACGGCATCTACCACGGCTTCGGCCCCGCCCCGCTCGTCGCCTTCGACCTGTTCCGGGTCGAGAACGGCGAACTGGCCGAGCACTGGGACGCCCTCACCCCGCTGGTCACGACGACGGTCAGCGGCCGCACCCAGACCGACGGCCCGGCCCAGCCGACCGACCTGGACCGGACCGAGGCCAATCGCGCCCTGGTGTCGGGGTTCGCGGAGAAGGTGCTGAAGGGCGCCGACTACTCGGTTCTCGCCGACTACATCTCGACCGAGACCTACCACCAGCACAACCCCGAGGCCGGCGACGGCCTGGACGGGTTCGGCGCCGCCGCGTCGAAGTGGGCCGAGCAGGGCAAGAACCTCGTCTACACGACCATCCACAAGGTCATCGCCGAGGGCGACCTCGTCCTGCTGCAGTCCGAGGGGGAGTTCGGCGTCCCGGTCGCCTACTGGGACCTGTTCCGCGTCGCCGACGGCAAGATCGTCGAACACTGGGACGTCGTCGCCCCGATCCCCGACAGCCTCCCCCACGGCAACGGCCTGTTCTGACCATAGGGCGGGGCGATGAGCGCGCTCAGTTACGCCGGACAGACCTTCATCTTCCGCGTCGACAACGGAGTGGTCTTCCGCAACACCTACACCGCCGACGGCACCGGCCTGCACTACGAAACCATCGAGGGCCCGGCCAAGGGCGCGCAGGAGACCGTCGAGTTGCATGCCGCAGAGGTCGCGCCGGGCAGCTTCATCCTCGGCTGGGTGGAGCGATCCGGCATGACGATCACCCATGTCATGAATCTCAACACCCACACCGTCCACGCCTTCTGGACCTACGACACCGGCCAGGGGCGCACGGGCGAGCTCCACACCGGGATCCTGTCGCCCGCCTGACCGCGTGGACGCGCCGCCGTGCCGGCCCGGGCTCTGCCGGGTGCCTGCGGGCGGCGCGTCCCGCCGACGCTCCGTGTCCAGTCCCGGATCTGCTCACCCGATCATGTGGTGGGGAACGGCCAGATCATCCCTGCCGCCGCGTAGTCCGCCCGGCTACAGGCGGGCCGGAGAGAGCGAGCGCCTCTCGCAACCTGAACTCCACGATCGCCTGCTCGGCGGTGGTCGCCATGAGTGGACTGCCGCTACCGAGCAGCGAGCGTGGAACAAGACGCCGCGGCTGACCGAACTGAACAGCCGCGATCCACCGGTGCCGAGTCCGTGCGAGCCCACCACCAGTAGGTCCGCCCGCTCGGACGCCTCGGCCAGTGCGTCCACGGGCTGCGCGGATCGAACGTCCTCAATGGCCGTCACCTCGACATACTCCTCGCGGAATGCTTCCAGCCGATCGTGAACGACCTGACGCTGCTCCGCGCGGGCCTCGTCCGTGTCGTAGGCGGCCTCCGGCGCGAAGGCATGCACAGCCCTCAGCCTGGCACCGCGCAGTCTGGCCTGTTCGAAGGCGTAGGCCAGCGCAGGCTCGCACACCTGCGAGCTGTTCACCCCGACAACGATCTCCTCGTACACCGGCCTCGGCTCGTCGCTCACCACGACCACCGGGCAGCGGGCCCGACCAGCCAGGTCAACGCTGACCGAGCCGGGCAGCAGGCCGTTGAACCCGCCCAGCCCACGCCTGCCGACCACGATCTCGATCGCGTCCTCGGCCAGTTCGCGCAACGCCGCGGCGGCGGCGCCCTCAGCCTCCTGCGTCGTGACCTCCACCGCGGGGCAGCACCGCTGGACAAGGGTTTCCGATTCGCGCAGGATCCCTTGCCCTCTACGACGCAATGTGTCGGCCAGGTCGGGCTCGCCGATCTGGCATGTGGAGGGGTCCACGGCATGCACGATCCGGAGGGGCAGGCGCATCCGGAAGGCGTCCCCGGCTGCCCACTTCACTGCGGCTCGCGAGGTCGCTGAGCCGTCCACCCCCACAATGATCATGGTGTGTTCTCCCTCGCTCACACCCCTATCGGACCCGCTCGCACTTTCTGATTGCAGAGTCGGAAGTCAGTCCGGCCAGGGCCGAAGGCCACGTGCTCACGGTCACCGTGCCGGAGCCTGAGAAGGACCAAAGGGCCGGATGTCAGGACCTTTGCCTCACCCCTGCGGCCGGGACGCTTCCCAAACTGAAAGGGACAGAGACGCATCATCGCCAATGACTGCTCGAACTCAGGAGGTGCGCCATGATCATAGTCGGGGTCGATGGATCCCAGGCAAGCCTCGAGGCCGTCAGCTGGGCGGCGAGAGAGGCCACACTGCGCGACGTGCCGCTCATCGTGGCCCACGCCATGCCCCGATGGATCTGCGAGACCACAGGCGGTCGCCTTGCCGCGGTGGCCGCGTGGATGCGCGAGGGCTGCGAGACCGTACTCGCTGCTGGCCGGTCGCGGGCGGTCCACGAGCAGCCGACGGCCGAGGTGAACACCCTCGTACTGCCAGGGGATCCGCGCCCTGCCTTGACAGAGGTGTCGCAGGACGCCGAACTCCTGGTGATCGGCAGTCATGGGCTTGGCGGCGTACGTGGCATGCTGATCGGCTCGGTGGCCTACGGCGTCGCCGGCCATGCCGCGTGTGACGTCGTCGTGGTACGCGCTTTGCCGTCGCTCCCGCGCGGCGAGGTCGTGGTGGGCGTCGATGGCTCGCCCAGACCCCATGCGGTGCTGACCTTCGCATTCGCCGAGGCGGAGCTGCGAAAGGCGCGGTTGCGTGCCGTACACGCATGGGCCTGGCCGCGACTGGGCGGTTTCGAACCCGCGGACGATGAGAGCGAGCAGGACGAACTGCTCGGGCTCAAGGAGACGCTCGCCGGTCATCATGAACGCTACCCGGACGTCGAGATGATCGAGGAAAACGTGCACGGGCATCCTGCCGAGGTTCTGCGTCAGGCGGCGATGGGAGCTGACCTGCTCGTGGTCGGGTCACACGGGTACGGAACGCTCACCGGAATGGTCCTCGGATCGGTGAGTCACGCGCTCCTGCATCATTCGCCATGTCCGCTGGTCGTGGTTCGGGGCAGAGACGGCGGTCGGCGATGATCAGTCAAAACGTCCGGGGCTCCCCCGCCCCGGCCTGAGGTAACTGGCCCGCACACCCTTTCAGGAACTTTCCTCCGGAGGTGGGACAGGCCGCGGCGGACGGCGACGTAGCCGAGGACCGACAGTGCGCTGACGATCAGCAGGTCGTCCAGGGCCGGCGGTTCGGTGCCGAGCAGCAGCATCGGATTGGCCGGCGCGCCTGGCGCCCGGCGTCGGCGCAGGTCAGATCGGGCCGAACGGGCCGGAGGTAAGGGTCTTTTGACCCTGAGAGGATCAGCCCACGGGGAGGGACAATGGAGGTTGCCCGCGAGGCGGGCGAGGGAGTCGCTCGCTCCGCGGGTCTGACCGGTTTGTGTCCTGAGACCCTCATGAGGAGCCCGGATGGAGCTCGTCGAGGAAACCTCCCATCGATTCCGCATCGACAGGCACGGGGCCATGCGAGTGCCCGGAATCGTGTTCGCCTCCCGCGCACTGCTGCCTGAGGACGAGGCCCTCCAGCAGGTGATCAACGTGGCCGCCCTGCCGGGGATCGTCGACGCCTCGTACGGGATGCCCGATCTTCACTGGGGGTACGGCTTCCCGATCGGCGGCGTGGCGGCGACCGACGTGGCGGCGGGTGGTGTCGTCTCGCCTGGTGGGGTCGGGTTCGACATCTCCTGTGGGGTGCGGTTGCTGGCCGCGGACGTGGACGGTGGAGGGCTGCGCCGCGACCGGCTGATGGATCTCCTCGACGTCACGATCCCACGGGGCCCGAGCAGGGACGCGGTCTGGCATTCGCCCGGCCGTGCCCGGCTCGAGAACATCCTGTACGGCGGCGCCCGCTACGCCGTCGAGCAGGGCCACGGCGTCGCCCGCGATCTGGAGCGCTGCGAGGACCGCGGAGCGGTCGGCGACGCCGACGCCTCTCACGTGAGCACGCGGGCCATGGAACGCGGCCAGGGCCAGGTGGGCAGCCTGGGCTCGGGCAACCACTTCCTGGAAGTTCAGGCGGTCGACCAGGTCTACGACGAGAAGGCGGCGGCCGCCTTCGGGCTGCGTGCCGGCCAGGTGTGCGTGATGATCCACTGCGGATCGCGCGGGCTCGGACACCAGATATGCACCGATCACGTCCGCGCGATGGAGGCGGCCATGCCCCGCTATGGCATCGAGGTTCCGGATCGGCAGCTCGCCTGCGCGCCGGTCGGCTCCCCAGAGGGCCGGGCGTACCTGGGGGCGATGGCCGCCGCCGCCAACTATGGCCGGGCCAACCGCCAGCTGCTCGGCCAGGCGGTGAGGCGCGCGTTCGCCGAGGTCACGGGTGCGGAGCTGGAGTTGGTGTACGACGTCTCGCACAATCTCGCCAAGATCGAGAAGCACGACGGCAGGCTGCTGTGCGTGCACCGCAAGGGCGCCACCCTCGCCCTGCCGCCCGGCCATCCGGATCTGCCCGCCGACCTGGCGGCCGTCGGGCAGCCGGTGCTGATTCCCGGGACGATGGGCACGGCGTCGTACGTGCTGGTCGGCGTCCCCGGCGGCCAGGCGTTCCATTCCACCTGCCACGGCGCGGGCCGCACTCAGAGCCGCCACCGGGCGGCGCGCTCCATCGGCGGCCGCGAACTGCGTGACCGGCTGGAGGCCCGCGGCATCGCCGTACGCGGCTCCACCTGGCGCGGCCTGGCCGAGGAGAGCCCTGCCGCGTACAAGGACGTCGACGAGGTGGTGACCGCCGCCGAGCGCGCGGGACTGTGCCACAAGGTGGCGCGGCTGGTGCCGCTGGGCGTGGTCAAGGGGTGAGAGATGATCCGCGGGCATCGTAGGCTGCCGCACACGGCCGACACCCGCATCCAGGCCTGGGCGCCGACGGTCATGGAGTGCATCGCCGAGGCGGTCCTCGCCATGAGCGACAGCTTCCTGGACACGGCAGGCGGGGTCGCGTGCGCCGAGCAGCGCGTGCGCCTCGCGCCGGGCCGCCCGGAAGACCGGCTCGTCGCCGCGCTGGACGAGGTGATCTACCGGATGGACACCACCGGCCAGGTTCCCATCGGCGCCGCTCCGCAAGAGGACGGGCTGCTGCTGGCGACGGCGGGGGCCGAGACGATGTCGCAGACCGGGGCCGTCCCCAAGGCGGTCACCCTGCACCGGCTGGCTTTCGAACAGCGCGGGGACCACTGGATGTGCACGGTCACCCTTGACGTGTGACCGCCGGCCGACGCTCGGGTCCTGAGTCGGCATGCCGAATGTGGGAAGAGCGTCCCTTGAGGGGAGAGGATCGACGGAGGTGCATGATGAAGGCTGTCGTCGGAGACAAGCTGGTCATCGAGGGCCGTCACGAGAGTGATCCGCGCCGGATCGGCGTCATCACCGAGGTGGAGCACACGGACGGCTCGCCGCCCTACATGGTGCACTGGTTCGACTCAGAACACGACACCCTGGTGTTCCCAGGGCCCGATGCGAGGATCGAGCACGTGAACGCATGAGGCGTCCTAGAGAGATTCTTTACATCTTCCGGCGGTACGCCTGCCCATGCTCGGACCAGCACGGGTAGGGGCAGGTGAGAGCGCTCCGTACCCTGTTCGGGAGGCGAGCGATGGATATAGGCGAGACCGGAGTGAAAGCCCGGGAC